>JBAWBE010000655.1:0-8271 GCA_049589635.1 Terriglobales bacterium | reverse complement strand
ATCACCATCGGAACCTTCCATTTTCCGCCTGACATGTAATGGACTTTGGCGGCCTGATTCACCATCTGGTCCATCGTCAAGGTGATGAAGTCGCCGAACATGATGTCGACGATCGGACGCATTCCCGTCATGGCCGCGCCGACGGCGAGTCCAGTGAAGCCGGCTTCTGAAATTGGCGTGTCGAGCACGCGGTGTTTGCCGAATTCCTCAAGCAGGCCGGAAAGAACTTTGAACGGAGTGCCCGCTTCGGCGACGTCTTCGCCCATAATGCAGACGGTCGAATCGCGGCGCATCTCTTCGGCTAAAGCCTCGCGAATCGCTTGCGCGAATGTTAGTTCCCGGGCGTCATTTTCAGGCATAGACGTCCTGCTCCACCTCATCGACCGAGGGATACGCCGCCGCGATGGCGAAGGCAACCGCTTTCTTCATCTCCGCCTCAAGCTCAGCCTGGACTTGATCGAGGGCGGCCGCATCGGCGAGTTTCTCGTTGATCAGCCATTTGCCGAAATTCGTAATTGGATCGCGCTCCGTTTTCCATTTCTGTTCTTCTGCCTTGGAGCGGTAGTATTCGCGGTTGATGTCGCCGACGTGATGTCCGTGATAGCGATAGGTATTGCAAAGTAAGAATCCGGGGCCATCGCCGTGTCGGGCGCGATCCACCAATCTTTGCGCGATGCCATGCACTGCGCGCACGTCCTGACCATCGACGCTTGCGGCATCGAGGCCGAAGGCTGTCGCCCGCATCAGGATGTCACCAGCTGTGGTTTCGGAGTAATGCGTATATTCGGTGTAGAGATTGTTCTCGCAGACGTAGATCACGGGGAGTTTGAAGAGTTGGGCAAGATTCATCTCTTCATACAGGACGCCTTGCCCGAGCGCGCCTTCCCCAAAAAAACAAACTGCCACGCGGCTGTTACCGAGTCGCTGCGCTGAAAAGGCCGCTCCGGTCGCGATTCCCGCGCTGCCGCAGACGATCGCATTCGCTCCTAGATTGCCGGTCGCCGGGTCCGCAATGTGCATAGAACCACCTTTGCCTTTGCAGTACCCGGTTTCTTTTCCCAGCAGTTCGGCGAACATTCGATCGGGGGAGGCGCCTTTCGCCAAACAATGTCCATGACCGCGATGCGTACTGGTGATGTAGTCGGTGAGCTTAAGAGATTCACACACGCCCACCGCGACCGCTTCCTCACCGATATAAAGGTGCGCCAGACCGGGCATCAGCGCCCGCGTGTAGAGTTCATTGACCTGGCCTTCGAACTGGCGAATGGCAACCATCTGCCGGTACATCCGCAGCCACAAATCCACTTTCTCCGCGATCTCTTTTGGCTGAGCACTGGTGGTCATTTCTGTACTCCAGACATGCGTGCCAGCACATCGAACACGACCGCGAAGTCGAACTTCTCCCAGCCCATGCCACGCGCGGCGGTCAGGAACTCATTACTGATAGCGGTGGTGGGAAGTGGGACATTCAGCTTGCGGCCGAGTTCCATCGCCAGGAGCATGTCTTTCTGCATCATGTTGACGTCGAACCAGGCTTCCTCGGGCTGCTGCAAAACGAAAGGGCCGCGGTACACGATCATCGGCGACGCGATCGCGCTATGGATCATCACGTCCACTGCCACCTCTCGCGCGATGCCACTTTTCTCCGCTAAGAGCACGCCTTCGCAGAAGGCCATCATCTGGACGGCGAGCTGGAGATTCAGCGCGATCTTCATGGACAATGCGACGCCGTTGTCGCCGCCGACATGTGTCACCTTTGGACCGATATCGAGGAGCAAGGGCTTCAACTTCTCAAAGGTTTCTTTGTGGCCTCCAACCATTACTGAGAGTTTGCCTTGCTGAAGGGTAATGACGCTGCCGGAAACTGGAGCGTCGATCATGTCCGCGCCCTTCTCGCGAACTTTGGCTGCGAGCGCGCGGCTGGCTTCGGGGCTCACCGTGCTCATGTCGATGTAGAACTTGCCCGCGCTGAGGCCTGCGAGCAGTCCATCCGGGCCCTCAGTTACAGCCGCGAGCGCCACAGCATTGGTCACCATAGAAAAAATGACGTCCGAGGCGAAAGCCACGGCTTTGGGGGACTCGGCAAACTTCATTCCCTTGTTGATCAACCACTGCGCCTTCGATCGTGTCCGGTTATAGCCGGTAACGGTATGCCCTTTCTCGAGCAGTCGGGCCACCATATTGCCGCCCATCACGCCGAGGCCTATGAATCCAAGTTTTGCCATGCAGCGATTTTCCTAGCTAGTGGTTCGTAAATGTGAATTAATCGGGTCTATGAAACCTACTTCTTCGTTCCCGGAGCTTCTGACGAATCTGCTAACAACGACGAATCTGTAAGCACCTGCTGGAGATGGGCGCGCATTGCTTCCCGGGCCGAAACGGGATCGCGTTGCTCAATCGCCGCGAGGATCCGCTTGTGATGGAACTGTCCGCGTTCCGGTCCGCCGTCGATATTGAAAATCCGGCTACGCTGCTCGCGCAGAAGGCCGACAATCGAATCCAGCAGCGAGAGGATTAAGGGATTTCCTACCGCTTCAGCGAGCGCCAAATGAAAATCAAGATCCGCTTCCACAAAGGCGTCGGGGTCGCGCAAACTGCGATCCATCACCGCAACCGATTCCCGCATGGTAGCGAGCAGTTGCTCGTCAATTCTGGACGCAGCCAGGCCGGCAATCTCCGGTTCCAGCACAAGGCGCAACTCCGCGAGGTTGGCTGAGCCGTCTTGCTGGTTGATGCGAATCATCAGGTCGAGCGACTGCCGAATCGCCTGCGAAGTCCCATTTGTCACAAATGTGCCGCGTCCGGAATACGCTTCCACCAACCCCTTTTCGCGTAAAGTCTTTACCGCTTCGCGCACGGCAGTTCGGCTGACCCCAAATCGCTGTGCGAGATCGCGCTCCGCTGGCAACTGGTCACCGGGCTTAAGTTGGCCCTGAAGAATCGAGTCTTCCACCTGTTGCACGATCAGTTCGTAGAGGCGAGATGTCCTCACCGTCTTGTAAATCGGCTGGTTCTCCTCGATCACCCCATTTGTCATTTGCCCTCCCGCTCGTCACAACGATATGGTCTAGTGGTCAGACCAAGATACCATGTGTCTCTAAATTCATTGGATCCAAACTGTTTTTATGTTCATAAACTCCCTAATTCCATTGGCTGCGAGTTCGCGGCCATGGCCCGAGTGCTTCACGCCTCCGAACGGGAGTCGCGGATCGGACGCCACCATTTTGTTCAGGAAAACCATGCCGGCATCGAGCTCGTTGATGAACCGTTCCGTTTCTGCAACATCATTTGTCCATGCGCTGGCTCCCAGCCCGAATCGGTTGTCGTTGGCAACATGGATGGCCTGATCGATATCTCTGACGCGAAACAGCGAAGCTACCGGGCCGAAGAATTCTTCTCTATAAGCTGGCGAATTTTTCGGGATATCGGTCAGTACGGTCGGCGCGTAAAAATAGCCGGGGCGATCGAGTGGATGGCCGCCGGTCAAGACTCGCGCTCCCGCAGCCACAGTCTTTTTTACGTCGGCATCAAGCGACGTCACAGCGTCAGCGCTGGCAAGCGGGCCTAGCTGCGTGCTCTCGTCGAAAGGATCGCCAATGCGCAGCTCCTGCATGCGTTTGACGAACTTGCGCTCGAAGTCGTCGGCAATTCGCTCTGACACAATAAAACGCTTTGCTGCGATGCACGACTGACCATTGTTCTGGATGCGCGCGTCGATTGCGGTTGCCACGGTCGCATCCAGATCGGCGCTCGGCATTACGATGAACGGATCGCTGCCGCCCAATTCCAGCACGACCTTCTTGATTCTTTTCGCAGCCGATACACCGACTTGAATCCCGGCTTGCTCACTACCGGTCAAGGTCGCGGCGACCACGCGCGAATCGTTCAGAATGCCATCGATCGGCTCCGAACCGATGAGCAGAGTTTGAAATACACCTTCAGCAAAACCTGCGCGGCGGATAATCTCCTCGATTTTCAAAGCGCATTGCGGAACGTTCGACGCGTGCTTCAGCAGCCCGACGTTGCCCGCCATAAGCGCGGGCGCCACAAAACGAAATACCTGCCAGAAAGGAAAGTTCCATGGCATGACCGCAAGGATGGGACCAATCGGGAGGTAGCGGATGAAACTGCGTTTAGCTCCGACTTCTACCATCTCGTCGGCCAGAAATCTCTCGGCGTTCTGCGCGTAGTAGCGGCAACCGGTGGCACACTTTTGCGCCTCGGCGACTGCGGCCTTCAGAGGCTTGCCCATTTCGATGGTCATTAAGTGGGCGCACTCGTCTTTTTCTTTCTCCAAGGTTTCGGCAATCCGCATCATCATGGCGGCTCGCTCGGCAAATGGTGTCGTTCGGTGTCTTCGGAAGGCGTCTGCGGCTAATTGGAGTTTCTGGTCGATTTGCTCGGGACTCAGCGCTTCGAACCTTTTGAGAACCTCACCGGTCGCCGGATTAGTGGTCGCTATTGCCATTGCTGTGTTCTTTCCCTGGCAGGGTAGCTTACGCTTTCTAACTGCTCGGCCTCAACCAAGCGGTGAATCGGTACTGTGGTCGGACCACAATACTACTTGACTGGCAGGCCGCGTCAAGGCTATATCTTCCAATCGCCCAACATTTTCGTTCCAGGCTGTGGTCCGCTGTCCGGGGCTAGAAGGTGTTCCATCCTCTTAAGAGGGTGTGGAGGTGGTGATGCGTTTCCCGTCGAATGGCATTCGCGTCTTGCGCATGATTTGCGCGGTCCTTGCTCTCTCGGTTTCGATGTGTGCGCAAACAACAACTGGACGGATCATCGGAAACGTTCATGATCAGAGCGGGGCCGCGGTGGCGGGCGCCGCGCTCACGGTCACCGATCTCCAGCGGGGGATCGTGCGCAACGTGACGACGGATGACTCGGGCGGTTATGTCGTGTCCAACCTCGAACCTGGAGTTTATTCGGTCCGCGCTGAAGCCAAGGGTTTCAAGAGCGTGGAGAGGCGCGACATCCTGATCGAAGTTGCGACCGATGTCACGGTTGAGATTCCACTTTCCCCAGGCGATGTCAAAGAGACGATCGTCGTGACTAGCGAAGTGCCTCTCGTGAACACCACCTCGTCGGTACTGGGGGGCACGCTCAGCAATAAAGAGATCAACGATCTTCCGCTCAACGGCCGGAACTACGAAAATCTTCTCCAGTTGCGTCCAGGTGTCGTGCGCTATCCGGGCGGCGGATTTTCGACGACCAGTTCCAATGGCCTGCGTGCCGAAGACAACGCCTATCTCATAGATGGCTTGTTCAACAGCGAGCCTTTTTCAGGGCAGAGCATTATTAACGGCGCTGGAATCGCCGGAGACTCAGCGACGATCTTGCCGGTTGATGCGATCCAGGAATTCAACGTCCAACAAAACCCGCCCGCCGAATATGGATGGAAGCCGGGGACGATCGTGAACGTGGGACTGAAGTCGGGGACCAACAAACTGCATGGGACCGCCTATGCTTTTGGCCGCGACACGCCGTTCGATGCGCGCAACTTTTTCAACCCGGTCGGGCAGGAGAAGAATCCTCGGAATCTGGAACAGTTCGGCGGTACGGCGGGCGGCGCCTTAGTCACAGATAAGCTCTTCTATTTTGGTGGGTATGAGGGACAACGGTATACCGTGGGCAACACCGGTTCGTTGCAGACTTATAATACCGTCCCGCTGGCTACGGTGACTGATCCCACCTTGCCGGGCTACTGCCAATACACGCAGACTGGAGATTGCCTCAACAGTATTCCCGATGCGATCGCCAATATATATGCCGGGTCTCTGCTGAATCTCACTCCCGGTGTAAGTGCCACGAGCCTGAAGATCGCCGGCTGCACCTTCGCACCACCTAACACCGTGTCATGCGACGGCAGCGGATTCCCGCTGAACAACAGCAGCGATCCAGGGAGCTCCATCAACTTTGGCCTGCCCAACACCGTGAGTGCCGACAACGCGGTTGGGAAAGTGGATTACCACCTGAGCGAGCGCAACACATTTAGCAGTGTGTACTTCTTCGGGAACAATTCTGGCACTGTTTCTGATGCGAATCAGTTGCAGACCAAATGGCTCACACAGATTCACACGCGCGCCCAGGTCTTTGGCGAGAATTGGACCTTTGTGCCGAGCGCCCGATGGGTCAACGAAGCTCGCTTCGGCTATAACCGCCTTTACCAGCCCACTTTCACCAACGATCACACCGCCAACATACAGAACGAATACGGACTGGATACTGGAGTCACCAATCCGCTTTATGGCGGATTGCCGCGCATCAGCGTTTTCCCTTATTACATTTTTCCGCAGGAACTGGGCGGCTTTAACTGGCCCAAGGTGCAGGGGCCTGACACGCGCATTCAGGTCATCGATCACATCTCATACATCAGAGGCAAACACGACCTCAAGTTTGGCGGAGAGCTGCATCGCGATTCTTTCAGCGGTGGCGCATATGGTGGATCGAGAGGCAGGTTCAAATTCATTGGCGGCGCCTTCGACTCCGGAAACTCGTCGGGACTTGAGGATTTTTTCGGCGGCGCGCCTACCAACGCGACTCTGCTGATCGGCGATCCGACTCGGCACATTCATAACTGGGGTTATGCGGGATTCCTTCAGGACGATTTTCGCGTCAGCAGAAATGTGACGCTAAATTTTGGCCTCAGGTACGAAGTCAACACAGTAATTAAGGAAGATCACAATCTTCTGGGCAACTTCGATATCAATAAGGGCCTGATCCAGGCAGGAGTAAACGGCGTCGGTGGTCCTTACAACCCCGACCGCAAGGATTTCGCTCCGCGCTTCGGCGTCGCGTGGGACCTCTTCGGTACCGGCAGAACTGTGTTACGCGCAGGAGCCGGCATCATGTTTGAGACTGTTAATTGGGAATCGTTTCTCGCTTTGAATAACTCGCTCGGATTGGCAACCGTTCCAACTGGGGCACAGATCGATTCAAGCGGAGATACGTCCGGCGGTGACATCGCAACCACGCTCGCTTCCTTTTCCGGATCCAACCTGTTCTGGAACGGCCCGGGACCGGTGTTTCCGGGCAACAACACGGTCAACTGCGATCCGGTCACCGGCACACCGTGCACAATCATGGGAATCGACCGCGATATTAGAACTCCCTACGTCTCTAGCTGGACGGTGAACGTACAACACTCATTCACCCCGAATCTGATGATGGAGGTGGGATATGTGGGAAATCACGGATCACGATTGGTGGGCATACGCGACATCAATCAGGTAAATCCCGCGCTGGATAATGGCTCCGAGCAATTCGGACGACCATTTACTTATAACTGCCCTGTGTCGGAAGGTGGAGCGGGCGCCGGTGGGCCATGCTTCCCTTACCTCGCTCAGGTTTTCCAGATGGGCAACATCTACCGCTCCAACTATGACGGACTACAGGCAACTCTGACTTCGAGAAACTATCACGGGTTGTCCATGGTTGCCGGCTACACATTTGCACATGCTCTGGACCAGGTCGGCGCCAACTGGGACTTTGGCGCTGGACTCGGCCTTCCCAGTGACAGCACGCATCCCGAGAGAGAGTATGCGAGCAGTGACTTCGACATCCGTCACCGTTTCACTCTCTCTATGACTTACCTACTTCCAGGCAAGAAGAGCGTCGGGCAGTTACTGGAGGGCTGGCAGCTCAATTCAATTATCACCCTGCAAACGGCGCAGCCTTTCGGGGTGATGGATGCGGGAACCGATGTCAGCTTGAGCGGCGAACTGAACGATCGCTGGGACTTCTTTGGCAACCCGAACGACTTCAAATCGACGCCCGTGGGAATTCCCTATTACGCCCCGGGAGATCCAAATATGCCATCTGCCTGCCTGACGAATGCGGCAGCAACGGGAGCCACAGCTTCTCTAAACGCCTTCGGGTGCTACGCAGCCGGTGCATCGGTAATGATTCCTCCCGCGTTCGGTACCTTCGGAACGATGGGGCGCAACATCTTCCGCGACACGGGATTCAAGAATGTGGATTTTTCCGTGGCCAAGAACTGGAAGCTCGGCGAGCGTCTCGGTACACAGTTCCGCGCGGAGTTCTTCAACCTCTTCAACCATCCTAACTTTGCCAATCCGTTCGGGGGACAAAACGGATTCGCGCACAACGATCCCTCGACTGGTTCGTTCGGATGCGGATGCGCAACACCTGACGTAGCCGCCGCCAACCCGGTTATCGGTTCCGGTGGAAGCCGAGCGATACAACTAGGTCTGAAGTTCACGTTCTAACTTGGCCGTTCTCCCCCACGGCGCGGGCCGGGTTGTAGCC
>JBAWBE010000654.1:0-5030 GCA_049589635.1 Terriglobales bacterium | reverse complement strand
CCGCTGGAGCAAAAGAGCGGAGAGAAACGCGCGCCTTCCAGCGTGCCGCGATTGAGACTTTCAGGAGAGACTAGATGCGATCAGCCGGCTCGGCCATATTGCGTTACCCGCGTCGCGGAGACGTTCATCTCGTCGATCTGGATAAACCTCGTCCGGCTATCATCTTGTCAGTTGATCAGCTAAATCGATATGCGCTCGACGTGTGTGTCGTTCCGATTACGACCAAAGAACATGCCCGGTTCAGCATGCGAGTATTCATCGCGGCAGGTGATGGGGGACTCGACTACGACTCCTGGGCGAAGTGCGATCAGGTGATGACACTGGAAAAAAACCTGGTGCGTTACCCGGCCGCTGGTGCGCTCGCGCCTGCGACCCTGCACAGAATCGAAGAGCAAGTGAGAATCTCGCTGGGACTGATTTAACGGTCGCGAAGCTCGCGCTATGACCCCACTCCGTGTTCACTCGCGCCCGCAGCCGGAGCGTCTGACTGATCGCTTGCCTCGAGCACAGCGTCCCAAAAAGTACTGTTCGGATCGACTGCCGCAACGCCTATCTTCGCACCGGTTGGCGCGTCTTCATCCCGCACCCAGGCAACGCGAAACTCTTCCTTCCGGCCACTGCGCGTGAGAGAGACCTTGTCTCCGATTTTGAGCAGGCCGTGAATTCCCTCCAGAAACGCACCTCGCCGGCTGATATTGACGGTCATCACGCGCTGGCTGAGAGGACGGCCGCTGATATCGACCCCGTTGAGCAGGACGGGAAGCGCGATTTCGATGCGGGGGTCGCGGCGTTTGCCAAGCCGCTGGGCACGCAGATCGCTGAAGAATTGTTCCTGCGTCAGTGACGGACCCGAGAGCACCAGATCCAGAAGCAGGTCTGGCTCTCCGGGTACGCGAACGGGCGACGGGGTCTCGGCCTCCGCCGCGTGTTGCCGTTCTTTGCGGCCGACAAAAACCCGAGGGGCTTCGCGAGTGCTCGACAGGTGCTCAATTAACTCTTCGACGCGCTCCGCAGGGGTGTGTGAGCGCGTGAACTCGGTTCCCATGCCGGTCTCGGGATGAGAGACGCGAACGACGCCATCGAGAATGTACTCTTTGTCGTGCGCGCGAATGCTGAGAACCACCGGCGTGCCCGCGGGAAACGGCGTGGCGGATTCGAGATAACACGCACCCGCGCTGACATCCGTCAGGCGCCAGCGCCGTGCGGGCGCTAACTTGGCGGCATCGGGATCGATTCGCGCCGCGATCGCCCTGTTGTCCTCGATCAGATCCTCGACTGCCCAATCCGAGGGAGCATATTCAATTCCCCAGAAATTACCGGGAATCTGGAGTTCAAGACCAATCAGCCAGGTTTCCGGATGACCGCCGAGCGGCACGACTTCGGATACGACCGCCGTGGTGTGACGCTTGGCGGAGATAATTTCAAGGCGCACAGGCAGGTTCATCTCCAGCGCGCGCGGAGAGATCACGCCGCAGCCGTGGGCGTTAACGAGAGTTGTATTACAGCGCTCCGAAAAAGAAAACGCCGGATCGAGGCTCGTTATCTGCACTGGGACTTCCAGCGGCAAGCGGGTGCTGCGTCGAATTGCATGCTGCGCTTTTTCCGAGGAACCCATAAATGCGCGGTCGAAACTTCTTTGGCTTGAAAAAACCGCTCTGCCTGTTCAAGCAGAGACAAATCATATCCATGCTAGATCACCGGAAATCAACGGGATATACCTTTTCTGTCCGGTTTCCGAGTTAGACACTAGCCGGGCTGCTCACCAGTCTTGATGACGGGCTCAACCGTTGTGGCGGCAGGCTCGGGCGGTTTGATGGCCGAATCTGGCGCCTGGAATTCGATGCGCTTGTGGCTGCCGTCGCAGAAAGGACGATTGGCGGAAGCGCCGCAGCGGCAGAGGGAGAACGCGGTCTTGCCGGTCAGGTCGTATTTGTTGCCATCGCCATCGACCATCTCAATAACGCAGTTTGGATCGTCGATGCGCAGCGAACCGTTTTTCTTGACTGTGATCGTGACTTGGGACATGAAGCCTCCGGTGAAACACTCAAACTATCGCACTAGGGATGTAGAGTTCAAATTTGACGTTGATTATCTCCAACGATCGATCGCCTCCCACCACGCCAATTTTGACCACTCATCGAAAGTTGCCTTTGCCCATTCGCGGTCAGTCCACCAGGCATCGCCGAATTGCACGGGATTGTGCGCTGCAGCGACGGTCCATTGGTATTGCGGCAGGCGACGAGAAAACACCGCAAGGGCGCGCCGCGTGTGATAGTCAGAGGTCACGATGAGTACCCGATGGGCGTTAAGAGGTTGAAGGCAGCGGTCGACATCCGCAGTTTCGGCAAGCGTGGAATGGCCCGCAATCGGGCAGACCGCGATGGCGCTCGCGTCGGGTTGAGCGTCAATGTACTTCTGCGCGATCTCGGTGAGGTGCGAGTCGAAGATTCTTCCGGTTTCCGCATCGATGAAGAGATGCGGCGCCATCCCTTGGCGAAGAAGTTCGAGCCCGTGCGCGGGGCGGACGATGGTTTCGCCGGCGAGGACCACCATCGCATCGGACTTTTGCGGATTGTCGACCACCAGAAAATGGGCGGCCCGGCTGGCAAGGAGAAGACCAACGATCAGCAGGAAAACAAGGAGTCGGAGAAAACGCATCTCATCGCGAATGTTACTACAGCGAGATCGCGAGGATTCCGATTACCGTCGTAATCGAGTGAACAAGTCGCGCACGCGAGCGCGTGCGAAAATGAAAAAGCTGCGCAAAACCGAGCCTTTGTGCGCCAGGGATGAATGCACAATCGGCCATAAAACCGGATGTTAGAATTCTTGCAACCTTATGACTACTCAAACGACTGCGTCTTCATTGTTCAGTGAGCTGAAAAACCGCATCGAAACTCGCCACGCGCGGGTAGGAATCATCGGCCTCGGCTATGTTGGATTGCCGCTCGCTCTTCTTTATAGCGAGCAGAAGTTTTCTGTCACCGGATTCGATATCGACCAGCGCAAAGTCGACACGATCAACCAGGGCGGCACTTATATTTTCCGCATCACGGCGGAGGAGATTGGTGCGGCCAAGGCCAACGGATTTAAGCCGACCTCGAACTATGCCCAGATCAGCGAGATGGACGCGATCATCATTTGCGTTCCGACGCCGCTCAACGAATACCACGAGCCGGACATGAGCTACATCACGAACACGGCGCACGCGGTCGCGCCCCATCTGCGCGCCGGGCAAATCGTGATTCTCGAGAGCACGACTTATCCGGGCACAACTGAAGAGGTACTGGTTCCGATTCTTGAGCAGGAAAACAAGCTTGGATTGAAGGCGTCGCAAAAAGGCGCGGCTGGCGATAACGAGTTTTGGGTTGCATTTTCGCCCGAGCGTGAAGACCCGGGAAATACCACAGTCGCACGCCACAATATTCCAAAGGTCATTGGCGGACTCGACGCGCAAGCAAGTGAAATTGCTGCCGCGCTCTATGGCTCGATTTTCAGCCGCACGGTTCCGGTGTCCTCGCCCGCCGCGGCGGAGATGACGAAGCTGCTCGAAAACATTTACCGCTGCGTGAACATCGCTCTGGTCAACGAACTGAAGATGCTGTGCCTGCGCATGAATCTCAACATCTGGGAGATCATCGACGCCGCAGCCACGAAGCCGTTTGGATTCCATCCCTTTTATCCGGGGCCCGGCCTCGGCGGACATTGCATTCCTGTCGATCCCTTTTATCTTTCGTGGAAGGCTAAGGAGTTCGACTTCCACACACGTTTTATCGAGTTGGCGGGCGAGGTCAACGTGGCCATGCCGTATCACGTGATTGCCGCGACCATCGGCGCTCTCAACAAGCAAAAGAAGGCGATCAACGGATCGAAGGTGTTAGTGCTGGGCGTTGCTTATAAGAAGGATATTGACGACCTCCGCGAATCGCCGGCGCTGACGATTATCGAACTGCTGCAAAAAGAGGGCGCGGCGGTCAGCTACAACGACCCCTATTTTCCTTTCGTGGGCCGCGGGCGCAAATATGACCTCCAGATGAAGAACACTCCGCTCGACAATCTTGGCCAGTACGATTGTGTGCTGATTGTGACCGACCACTCCGACTACGACTACAAGAAGATTGTGAACGAAGCGAAGTTGGTGGTGGATTCACGCAATGCGACGCGCGGCATCAAGAGCGACAAGATCGTCCACTGCTAGGGGCTCGTGTGGCGGGGGCACCCTGTCCGCGTCGCGGCTGCCCGATTTCAGTCTGTTGAACGGAACCGCGGCGAATATTCTTAAGCGAACATGCTTATTAGTTAAAAGTATTCTTCCGTGAACATTCTATTCGACCTCGACGGTACCCTTACTGATCCGGGTGTCGGCATTGTCTCCTGCATTCGCTACGCCCTCGAAAGACTTGGCCGAGACCTGCCTGCGGATCAAGCATTGTTGCGCTACATTGGCCCTCCGCTGCGCGAAGCCTTCTGCGAGCTTCTGAGCACTTCCGACAGGTGTGCGATCGACCATGCCGTCAACGTTTATCGCGAGCGGTATTCAACCATTGGGCTGCTCGAGAACGAGGTTTATGCTGGGATTCCGGAAGCATTGGCGCAGCTCTCAGAGCGCGGCGATGCACTGTTCGTTGCGACCTCGAAGCCGGAGATTTATGCGCAGCGCATTCTGGAACACTTCGGCCTGGCAGGCCATTTCCGCAAAATTTGGGGATGCGAACTGGACGGCACCCGATCGGACAAGGGCGAACTGATTGCGCACCTGCTCCAGCATGAAAAGCTCACGCCTGCCGAAACATTGATGATTGGCGACCGTTCCCACGATGCGGTCGGAGCCCGGGCGAATGGCATAGTTCCGATCGGCGTTTTGTGGGGGTATGGAGACGAGGCCGAACTGACATCGGCGCAGTGCGAGATGCTGCTTCGGAGGCCGCAGGAATTGACGAGCCTGTCTCTGCGTCGGCCGTGACGAGCCCCGCGCTTCCAGCTTCACACGACGCCAGATCCGTGCCCGCGCTTTTCTTACCACTACAGGC
>JBAWBE010000653.1:0-3641 GCA_049589635.1 Terriglobales bacterium | reverse complement strand
GCGATGTACCATCCCGGAGCGATGACTTATCAAGAGTTGCGCGAAGCAATTTTGAAGGTTGAATGACAAGATTGAGTGACAATGTTGAGTGACCGCAGGGTGTGCTCAAAATTGCATTCAGTCCCACCGAGAGCCTCTGTCGCCATCAGGTGAATGCGTCCACGAGTTCAAGAACGATGTGCCAGTCCGCGCATTTCCTCCCGCAAAGGATGCCGCCTCTCATACTCCGCAATTCGGCCTTCATGCTGAAGCGTAAGCCCAACATCGTCCAGCCCATTCATCAAACAATGCCGCGCAAAGTCGTCCATGACGAACGAGGCAGAAAACCCGCGCCCATCCTCAACCCGCAATGCCTCAAGGTCAACCGTGACCTGATACCCCTCGATCTCCAGCGCCCGCCGCATCATCTCCGCGACCTGTTTCTCGTCGAGCCGAACCGTTAGCAGCCCATTCTTCAAACTGTTATTAGCAAAAATATCGGCAAACGAAGAACCAATCACCACCCGAAATCCAAAATCAGCCAGCGCCCACACGGCATGTTCCCGAGAAGACCCACACCCAAAATTCTTCCCAGCCACCAGGATCGAAGCTCCCCGATACCTCGGCTCATCAAGCACAAACTCGCCATTCGCCTTCCCGTCGGCCGAAAACCGCCAATCATAAAACAGAAACTCTCCAAATCCAGTCCGCTCGATCCGCTTCAAAAACTGTTTAGGAATAATCTGATCGGTATCAACATTCACCCGATCAAGCGGCGCCACCACCCCAGTATGTTTTCGAAATGCCTGCATCAATTTTCTCCAGAAAGCTCTTTCCCCGCTCTTCTCGCACTCTGTCATCCTGAGCGAAGTGAGGCGAAAGCCGAACGGAGTCGAAGAGCCTGCCCCGAGCGAAGCCGAGGGGACCCCATGTCACTCGCCCATTAGGACCGGCCCGGCGAGGAGTTCTCTCGACTGCGTCGCCCGCAAACGTTGCGACCGCAAAAACGCCAGCGCTACCACGGCCCCTCAAACGACCAACGACCAACGACGAACGACCAACGACGGGTCCCTCACCACTTCCTGATATCTACAAAATGCCCAGCAATCGCCGCCGCGGCCGCCATAGCCGGACTGACCAGATGCGTCCGCCCGCCCCGCCCTTGCCGCCCCTCAAAGTTCCGATTACTGGTCGATGCACATCGTTCCCCAGGCGCCAAAATGTCCGGATTCATTCCCAGACACATCGAGCATCCCGACTCCCGCCATTCAAATCCCGCGTCAACGAATACGCGATCAAGTCCCTCGACCTCCGCCGCGCGCTTGATCGCCTGCGACCCCGGCACAACCATGGCCCGTACCTTCGAACTAACATGCCGCCCGCGAGCCACCCGCGCCGCCGCCCGCAAATCTTCAATCCGAGAATTTGTGCAAGACCCAATAAAAACCCGGTCCACTGCAATCGACTCAATCGGCGTCCCCGGTTTCAAATCCATATAAGCCAAAGCCGCCTCCACCGCCCGCCGATCCCCATCCGCAACAAAACTCTCCAAAGCCGGCACGCGTCCGGTCACCGCCGCCACCATCCCCGGGTTCGTCCCCCAAGTAACAAAAGGAGCCAGCTCCGCCGCATCAATCTCCAGCACCCGATCAAATCGAGCCCCGTCATCGCTAGCCAATCCGCGCCACGCTGCCACCGCCGCATCCCACTCCGCGTCCCGAGGAGCAAACCGCCGCCCACGCACATACTCAAACGTAGTTTCATCCGGAGCGATCATCCCCGCCCGAGCCCCAGCCTCAATACTCATGTTGCAAAGCGTCATTCGGCCTTCCATCGAAAGGCCGCGCACCGCCTCGCCCGCATATTCGATCACGTGCCCAGTAGCACCGTCAGTCCCGATCTTGCCGATAATCCCCAGCGCCACATCCTTCGCAGTCACGCCCGCCGGCAACTCACCGCGCACCAGAATCTGCATCGACTTCGCTTTATTCTGCGGCAGACACTGAGTAGCCAGCACATGCTCCACCTCGGAAGTCCCAATCCCAAACGCCAATGAGCCGAAAGCGCCATGCGTCGAAGTATGACTATCCCCGCAAACAATCGTCATGCCCGGCAAAGTAATCCCAAGCTCCGGTCCAATCACATGCACAATTCCCTGCTCATCCGAATCCATATCAAACAGAGGCACGCCAAACTCGCGACAATTTTTCTGAAGCGCCTCAATCTGCCGAGCCGCAATCGCATCCACAATCGGCAATCCACGCGGCGTAGTAGGAACGTTGTGGTCCACGGTGGCCACAGTTCGCAGCGGCTGCCGCACCCGCCGTCCATTAGCCCGCAGTCCATCAAACGCCTGCGGAGAAGTCACCTCATGCACCAGATGCAAATCAATGTAAAGCAGCGCCGGGCCCCCAGCACGCGCGGTTTTCGCGGGCTGGGGTGGTAGCGCCGCCTGCCCAGCTGGAGCCGCGACCACATGTGCATCCCAAACCTTGTCAAACAAAGTGCGAGCAGCCATATTCCCTACATCTTATCGAAATTGTCATCCTGAGCGGAGCGATGTAAGCGCAGCGAGCATCGTGGAGTCGAAGGATCCCATAGATGCCGGAGCCACGCAAGGCATTCTCTTCACGCGGCCAGCTCACTGCCCACCGCTTCGCGCCACCTGCTAGTACCAACGTACCCAACCACCCAATCCACACACAAACCGCAATCATTTATCATCAATCCAGATCCATGATCAACGGCAAGCGCATAGCCGTAGTCCTGCCCGCCTACAACGCGGAGAAAACTTTGGAAGCCACCGTCCGCGAGCTTCCCGAGACGGTCGACAACTGCATCCTCGTCGACGATCACAGCAAAGACCGCACTGTAGAAGTAGCGCAAAAGCTAGGCCTTCAATATTTCGTCCACGACCGCAACTACGGCTACGGACGCAACCAGCAAACCTGCTATCGCGAAGCCCTGGCCGCCGGCGCCGACGTGGTCATTATGGTCCATCCCGACTATCAATACACGCCGCTCTTAGTCACCGCCATGGCCAGCATGATCGCCTACGGAGTTTACGACGTAGTCCTAGGCTCCCGCATCATCGGAGGCACAGCCCTCCGCGGCGGCATGCCCTTCTACAAATACGTCGCCAACCGCTTACTCACCGCCTTCGAAAACATATTCCTGCACGTCAAGCTATCCGAATACCACACCGGATACCGCGCCTTCAGCCGAGACGTCCTAATGCGCCTTCCGCTGGGCGAAAATAGCGACGACTTCGTCTTCGACAACCAGATGCTAGCCCAATGCGTCTACTTCGGCTTCCGCATCGGAGAAGTCTCCTGCCCCACAAAATATTTCGAAGAAGCTTCAAGCATCAACTTCCGCCGCAGCGTGACGTATGGCCTGGGCGTGTTAAAGACAACCATGCAATTCGCCCTCCAAAAATCAGGCATATCAAATTTTTCACTCTTTAGCGAAAAAGGCCGCCATCTGGAAGCCAAATACTACGAACCCGGCGCAGCTAAAACCACCAGCTCGGGATTGTGACCGTAGTTCGTTTTCAATAATCCAAAACTAAAGTTGTCATCCTGAGCGGCGCGAAGCGAGCGCAGCGAGCAAGCGGAGTCGAAGGACCCCATGCCCATACACGTTCTTCACCGGCCTCGCAA
>JBAWBE010000652.1:0-26899 GCA_049589635.1 Terriglobales bacterium | reverse complement strand
GGCGATAACCTGCAAAATTCCACGCTCACGGTGCGTCCTAATACGGTGGTAAACCCCGCCTGCACGGCCATTGGGAACGGACCGGTCAATTCGAAATATTCTCCGACCGGCGTTTTCCAGGAGCCTTGCTATGAGGGCTTCGCGCCCACTTCTCCCACTCAGACGAATTTTCCGTTCGTCTCATTGCTCGCCCTCGACGGCAACCTCGGTCGCAACGCGGGAATCACGCCGTGGACAGTGTTCGATGACGTAAGAATCGCGAGGCGTATCTTCTTCGGCGAGCGCTTCAAGATGGACTTCATCGCCGACATGTTCAACATTGCGAACGTGTACAACGTGGCCGCTGTGAGTCCGCTGTTTACGAATGCGGGCCAGCCGACGGCGGCGTACGATCCGCGGCAATTTCAGTTTGCCTTGAAATTGAATTGGTAGGGGCTAGCGACCGATTCGCGGCAGCATTGCCCCAGCGGCTGGAAGCCGCTTCTAATTGCTCTGCTTGCGGCACGAGTGGAACTCATGCCCTTCCCATTCGCGCGCAAGGATGGGGTTCTCCGCAACATGCCCACCGTGCGGCGGCATCAAGTCAGGTGCACGTCGAATAGCGCCAGCCAGTATTGAAGGGATTGCAGGGCGAATCCGCAAAAGATTAGTACGATGCCGAATGCTCCCAACCTTCGTGTGGGGAGGTTGTCGGCGTAGTACTCGATAAATGGATTTACCGTTATTCCAACGCCGGTGACGATGCCGGTCACCAAGCCTACGCGAATCGCGAAGAGCCATGGGTGATCGAGGTGGCGAATCAGGGCGCTACAGATCAGCGCTGTGATCGTGAATCCGAGGGTACGCACGATCGTGCCCATAAGCTGGCGGCGCGTGATTCGTGGACGGCGGGATGCCGAATAGTCGATCGCGGGGCGATTTCCGCGCCAGTAGACGAATACTTGGCCCAATGTAACGAGAATGGCAAAGGCGATGGCGAAGCGGAAGCCGAGGATTCTGTAGAGGCCGACGCCGAACGCGAAGCCGCGGATCGCGGAAAACAGGGCTTCCCAGGGCAGTGCGTAATGATCGAGGCCGCGAGCGGCTCGATTGAATTCAATGGAGAGCGTAATGCCGGTTGCGATCCCGGCAGCCAGGCCAAAGAAAAGACCGAGGCCGAGGCCGTAGCCGATTCCGAAGACAATCGAGTACGTTACCGCGCGCGTGAGCAGGCGCAGCGGCCCGTGCTGTCCGCCGAGCAAGTCATAGGCAAGATACATACTGCCGAGCACGTCGAGGCACGTGCCCGCGATGCTGATGGCCGCGACGGTATGGTGGTCCATATATTGGTCCTGAACCCCAGCGGCTAAAGCCGCAATCAAAGATTGCAATTATCGCAGCGGTGAACCGCTGCGCCACCCAAAACCTCGGCCGAATTAAGACAGTTCACCCCACGAGACCTTGAGCAAATCAAACCCGTACTCCTAGCGGGAGAACTGAAAGCGGTTCTCCCGACGAGATTAGGATAGATTCTCGCGGGCGACCCCTGGCGCCAGCTCTTTACATCAGTGTTCTTCGCGGGAGCCTTTATGAATTCTAGTTGTGCACTCGGTACAATGGAGTAGTTCGAATTTGATTCTTATTTAATTGTTGAAAAGAGGAGATTGCGATGGAACGGAAAGCTAGCGCGGTTTGGAAGGGTGGATTGAAGGATGGAAACGGAGCGGTGTCATCGGCGAGCGGAATTTTGTCGAACACACCTTATTCGTTCAAGACGCGGTTTGAGAATAGTCCCGGGACGAACCCGGAAGAATTGATTGCGGCGGCGCATGCGGCATGTTTTTCGATGGCGCTTTCGGCGCAACTGGGTGGGGCGAATCTGACGCCGGAGAGTATCAACACTTCGGCGACGCTGACGATGGAGAAGCTTGATTCGGGTTGGACGATTACTGCGGTCAACCTTGATGTAGTGGCGAAGGTGCCGGGCGCATCTGCGGAGGCCTTTAATAAAGCGGCGGCGGACGCGAAGGCGGGATGTCCGGTGTCGAAGGTGCTGAACGCGAAGATCACGATGAATGCGAAGCTGGGATAAGGCTTGAAGTCAAAAGTCAGAAGTCAGATTGAAGAAGTTAAAACCTACGCCTCCACACCGGGCGGCCTTGAGTGAAGGTTTCACTTCTGCAATCTGACTTCTGATTTCTGACTTGGTATTAGCTGTGGGCGCGCATGATTTCGCGCAGCTTGTTGTTGATTTTTACGGCATCTTGCGAAGCTTGATCGATTAACTCGACCCAGCGACGGAGGTTTTCGGGCGGGCCGGATTGTGCGATCAGGTAGGTGGCCTGAATGATGGTTTCGAGCGAGTTGCTGAGATCGTGGGCGAGCGTACGGAGTTCGCGGGCGACCTCGGGCGGAATTTTCTCGGCGGGAGTCTTAGGGTCGGGAGATTTGTCTTCGGCTGGCATGCTTTGTCGTTGGTCGCTGGTCGTCGGTCGTCAGTCCTTGAATCGTTTTAGTCATTCGTCAGCGTCATCACTAGCCCACCGCCGGATGCGGGCCGCTGCCTTCGTTGACAGGCGGGAGGCTGCCAGTAGATATTAGATGAGTCCCCGTAGAAAAGGGCCTGCCGATATTTTCTCAGTCGCGGATATGGCGGAACTGGCAGACGCGCTAGGTTCAGGTCCTAGTGGCCGCAAGGTCGTGGAGGTTCGAGTCCTCTTATCCGCACCAACCAACAGTTCTCAGTCGTCAGTTTTCAGTCTTCAGTTCTGAGGAAGCTCGATGCTGAACAGGCTGCTGCTTGCCTTCGTCATTTTCTTTATTGCGCTCGGTCTGTTCATGCTTCCATCGCTGTTGGCTGTTTACCGCGGCATGTCACAGGGAGACACTGGATTCGCCTTCGTAGTGGGATCGGCCGGGGAAAACATCTTTCGCGTTGGCGGCTTTATCGTGTCTGTGGCTCTTGCCTATTGGCTCTCTGGAAAACTCGTCAGACATTAGCCGAGCCCGGGGAGCCCATGCTGCGGTTTTAATCGCTACTATGTTTTCCGGGGGTTCGGGGGCTGATCAACTTGCGCCGACGCGAATTTAATCTCTCTCTTCTGAAGACTACCGCTGCTTCGCTGCTTGCGCCCCATCTGGTTGCGGGCGCGGTCGCTAATCCGACGGGCGAGCCAGCGCCTTCGATTGAATCGCTTTATGCCAAGGCGATTGTGATCGATACGCTGTGCGCGCCGTTTAACGATATGGACTCGCCGCCCACCGCCGAGGCTCTGGCAGCCGTGCGGCAATCCGGATTTACGGCGATCAATTTCACGATCTCAGCGCCGGGCTTCGAAGACACGATTGGCACTCTCGCCGAAGTGCAGGAACTCGTGGACCGGCATCCCGAGGCGTTCATGATCGTGCGCCGGCATTCGGATATTGCGCGCGCGAAGCGGGAAAACAAGATCGGGATCATGCCGGGATTTCAGTACACGGCTTTTCTGGAAGAGAACGTCGAGCGGATCGGGATGTTCCGGCAGCTCGGCGTGCGCATCATGCAGCTCACTTACAACAATCGCAGCATTTTTGGCGATGGGTGTCTGGAACCTGGGAATGCGGGGCTGAGCAAGGCGGGCGTGGCGGCTGTAAAGAAGATGAATGAGCTTGGTGTCGCCGTCGATTTGAGTCACAGCGGATATCGGACTACTTCGGAGGGCATTGCGCAGTCGGCGAAGCCGGTGCTGATTTCGCATGCGGGGTGCGCGGCGGTTTATGCGCATCCGCGGAACAAGCCGGACGAGATTTTGAAGGCGCTGGCGGATCGCGGAGGATATTTTGGGGTTTATCTGATGCCGTATGTCGTGGCGTCGCCAACCGTGCCGACGCGCGAGCATGTGATGGATCATCTGGTGCATGCGATTAATGTTTGCGGCGCGGATCATGTTGGGATCGGGTCGGATGGGGCGATTCAGAAGACGGTGCTGACCGATGAACAGAAAGCCGCATTTGATAAGGATATTGCGCGACGGAAGCAGCTCGGAATTGGGGCTCCGGGAGAGGATCGATATCCTTATGTGCCGGATTTGAATGGGCCAGATCATATGCTGGTTATTGCGGAGGAGCTGGCGAAGCGCGGGCAACCGGCGGCGGTGATTGAGAAAGTTCTGGGCGCGAATTTTGAGCGGGTGATTGGCGAGATCTGGGGATCGGATTAGGCGATGGGAAGCGCGGTGAAATTGAATCGAGCGAAATCGAAGCAGGTGAAATCGAAGAAAGCGGGCGCTACTCTAAGGCCGGAGGGGCAGCGGCGGCTGGCTTATTTCGAAGACCGGCGCGATGCGATGGTTGCGACGATTCGCGAGCTGGTTGAGATCGAGTCGCCCAGCGACAACAAGGCGGCGGTGGATCGATTGTCAGAGGTCGTCGCGCAGAAATTTGCCGCACTCGGCGGCGCGGTCCGCGTGCATCGAGCGAGCGAATTTGGCAATCATCTGCAAGTCGATTTTGCGGACCTGAGTGGAAACAAGCCCGGAGACAAGTCTGACGGCAAGCCAGTACTTTTGCTTGGGCACTACGACACGGTGTATCCGATGGGGACGCTGGCGAAGATGCCTTGCCGCGTCGACGGGGACAAGCTGACTGGGCCGGGCGTGCTCGATATGAAATCGGGAATAGCACTGATGCTGAGTGCGATTGCGGCGTTGCGGGATTCACATCCTTTGGGCGGAACTGGTTCTGACGAAAATCGTTGGGACGAAAGACGTGGGTTGCCGCGTCCGGTCAGCGTTTTGCTGGTTTCGGATGAGGAGGTGGGAAGCGACTCGTCGCGCGCGATTACGGAGTCGCTGGCTCGAAAAGCGGCGGCGGTGCTGGTGCTGGAACCTTCTTATGGATTCGAGGGCGCGGTGAAGACGGCGCGCAAGGGAGTGGGAGACTACACGATCAAGGTGGCCGGCCGCTCGTCTCATGCGGGGTTGGATTTTCAAAAAGGTGTTAACGCGATTTTGGAGCTGGCGCGGCAGATCGAAAAAGTCTCGCAATTTACGGACTTGAAGAAAGGGCTCACGGTGAATGTTGGGATCGTGAGCGGCGGATCACGAACGAACGTTGTACCTGCCGAAGCAACTGCGCAGGTGGATGTTCGCATTGCGCGGATGAAGGATGCAGCTGGGATCGATAAGAAGATGTACGGACTGAGGCCGTTTAATCGCAAATGCAAGATCGAGATTTCGGGCGGGATTAATCGGCCTCCCATGGAGCGGACGGCGGGCGTGGCGGGGCTTTACGCGCGGGCGGTTGAGATTGCGCGCGATTTGGGGTGGAAGCTGGGCGAGGCGGCGGTGGGCGGTGGCTCGGACGGAAATTTTACGGCGGGATTGGGGATTCCTACGCTCGATGGGCTGGGCGGCGTGGGAGATGGAGCGCATGCTGTCCATGAACATATTTTGATTTCGGAGTTGCCGCGGCGGGCCGCGCTTTTGGCGGGGCTGATTGAGAGCGCGTAAGCAACGTGCGGTCAGCGCTGAGGCGTCTGGCCGGGGGGTTCAGCGGTAGTGACGCGGCGCTGAGACATACCGACGTTACTGGCAGGCCTGGTTTTGACTGGGGGCCTACACTGACCTAGAATTGAGTAGGGATGGCTTGGCTGTCGGCTTTTGCTTGCACCCGAGTTTGAGAGTTCCCTGCTGGTTTTGGGCGGCGGCTCGCGGCGCTGCCATGGAGGAATTATGGAAGGACTGTTCCAGCCTTTGCACATTTTGTTGATCGTGGGAATCGCGCTTTTGTTGTTTGGCACGAGCAAGTTTGCCGATCTTGGGAAGGGTCTTGGAGAAGGCATCAAGAACTTTAAGTCGGCGGTGAAGGAAGAACCCAAGGACGAAGAGAAGAAGTCGTAAGTTTCGCGGGAGGTTTTTCTCCGGCCATTCCGTTCAGATCACGCCTGCCTGTTGCAGCATTCGATAGACGAGCGCAACGGGCAATCCCACTACATTGCTGTAGTCACCTTCAACGCGCGGAATCCAGCGCGATGCTATGCCCTGGATTGCGTAAGCGCCGGCTTTGTCCATCGGTTCGCCGGTTGAGATGTAGGCGATGATCTCATCTTCCGAAATTTCTGACATGGTGACTGAGGTGGTTTCGCTGGCGACGGATTGGTGGCGATTGATGACGACGCACACGCCGGTGATGACCTGATGCGTGCGTCCGGAGAGGAGATGCAACATGCGGGCGGCGTCGGCTGGATCGGCGGGCTTGCCGAGGATTTGATTGTCGACGACGACGACGGTGTCGGCGCCGAGAACGGGGTTGTTCGGATGCTTCCTGGCGATGGCTTGCGCCTTCTCGCGGGCTAGGCGCTCGGCATAGGCTTGGGCCGGTTCGTTTGGAAGAGGAGCTTCGTTGATGTCGGCGGGCTCGACTTCGAAAGGAATGTGGGCGTTGCGGAGGAGTTCGCGGCGGCGTGGGGAGGCGGAGGCTAGCACGAGCATGCGGACATTGTACGGGGGTAGCGCCGACTCGGCGGAAGAGTGTATCGATGCGGCGCTGATACTCGCGCTTCGCTTTTCGCGTTCTATAATTTGCTATGCCACTTATTGATCAGATCCAGAAAGACATTGTGAGCGCCATGAAAGCGCGCGAGGAGCATCGGCTTTCTACGCTGCGCATGGTGAAGTCTGCGCTGAAACTGCGCGAAGTCGAGAAGATGGCGCCGCTCGACGACAAAGAGTCGCAGCAGGTGCTCTCGACGCTCATCAAGCAGCGCAAGGACTCGGTCGAGCAATTTACCAAGGGCGGACGACAGGAGATGGCCGACAAGGAAGCGGCGGAGATCAAGCTGATCGAGGCGTATTTACCCAAGTCGGCGGGCGAAGAAGAGATTGTGGCTGGTGTGCGGGCGGCGATTGCGGAGATGACGCCGGCTCCAACGATGAAGGATATGGGATCGGTGATGAAGGCGGCCATGGCGCGGTTTGCGGCGGCGGGGATGCGGGTGGATGGGAAGGTGGTCAGCGAGGCGGTGAAGAGGGAGTTGACGGGGAAGTAAGCTTCAGCTCGTTTTCTCTCCCAGGGTTCGATTGTTTATCGTACCGTTTTCTTATTGCACCGTTTTCTTATTTCTTACTGCACCGTGATTGAGTACGAGGTGTGTTGCACAGAGCCATCGAACCCACCGGAATAAAGGCCTACCTTGTGAGATCCGGGTTTTAATCTCAGCTTGACGTCCGCGAAACCTTCATTCGCGAACACCGCATACGTTTCGCTGAGTTTCTTGCCGTCAATCCATACCTCCATTTTGCGAACCGGATAGAAGGAGGTCGCGCTGAAAGAGAACTCCACGGGATTCGGGACTGTCTCGTTGGCAGTAGGCGAGCAAACATGGATGCCTGTGGGAGCTGGCGCCTGGCAGGTTCCATTCGAACCGGATCTGGTGTTCAATAGCACGTCTGCGCTTTGCGGATGCTCGTCCTCAGTTGCCGAAATCAGCATGACATCCGGCTTTCCGTCTGCATTGTAGTCGCCCACGAATGACTGATAGAACGGCACCTCGCCATGGCCGCCTTGGTAGGTGTCAATTGACTCGAACGATTTTTGATCAAATGTTCCCGCGCCGGTCTGTATCAGGGTGCTGACCCCAATATCGGTATTGTTCTTGCGAGGGAAAGACGCGTAGACGATATCCTTGCGCTGGTCGCCGCTGAAGTCGGCAAGCGTGGGGTTAAGACCCACAAGTTCCAATGCGGTGAGGTTAGCGGCCGTGAAGGTTCGATTGGGCTGGCCGTAAAAGATCATCATGGCACCGTAATCGGCCGCTACGATATCGCTCGTCCCGTCGTTGTTCATATCGGCCGCTGAGATTTCAAAGAGGTTGCTGCTGGTGCTTACGGAGACGGGGGTGAAGCCTCCGCTGCCATCTCCATATAGGGCTGTGATGGTGGCGACTGGCTCACCAGGATTGCTCGGGTCGCTTTCCGTGGTGCGAAATATCAGATCGGCATGGCCATCGGCGTCGAAGTCTCCGAGCAGCAAGTCAAGGTCGGTGGTGTACTCAAATCCGCCGTAGGAGCCATCGGGTATTGGCTGGTTATAGACGGTCACGCCATCGTTGAACCCGTTTCCATTGTTGATGAAAAGAACCAACTGAAAAGTTGCCGCCTGACCGCCTTCCGAGACCGTGTCGAAGCCGATTGCCAGATCGGGTTGGCCATCGCCGTTGAAGTCAGCAACCTGCGCCCTTGCGTAGTTGAATTGCTGGTTTGAACCCGACCATGTGATCGATTGGACGGAGCCGAAACCGCCTTTGCCATCGCCATACGCAATCCCAAGCGGCTGAAAGAGGATGACATCGGTCTTCCCGTCCTCATTGAAATCGCCGCTGGCAATGGGATGCCCGCCGCCGCTGCCAGAAATCGAAAGAGTTTGCGAAGTGAAATTTCCTTCGCCAGAGGAAAGTAACTCGATCACCTGGAATCCGGAGTTCAGTCCAATTAGATCAGGAATGCCGTCCCCGTTGAGATCGACCTGGACGGCCGGATAGCGTGCATCAAAGGAAAAGTATTCAGGGCGAAACTGTTGTGCGTTCAGTGGTACGCACACTATGACCATGGTGACGAAGGCAAAGAGGCTGCGGCGCATAGCATCGGCTCCCGCTGGAGGTCGGCCCTTTTGACGGTGTACCAATCAGGAGGGTTGCCGCGCTGGATGCGCCCAGGCTGAATTTTGAAGGAATCGGAGATACCTCCTACCGCAAAATATGTAGAGCAGGGGCATTCATCGAGTTCTTTGAAGTTCTCGGTATGCTTCGCTCTTTCCGATACCGCGCTCTTTGGCCACTTTCTTCAGCGCCGACTTTTCGTCGACATTGTCCGTCGTCATGACTTCCCGCACTCGCTGGGCGATGCTCACATTTGAAGTCTCAGATTTCACGCCCTGAGCCTCAGGTTTCGCGATCAGCAGCGTGATTTCGCCTTTGACTTCGGCTCGCTTCTTTAGCTGATCGAGGACATCGCCCGCTCGCCCTCGCAGGAATTCTTCATGTAGTTTGGTTACTTCGCGGGCGACGACGATGTGCCGTTCCGCTCCCAGCACTTCGACTACGTCAGCCAGCGTTTCAAGCAGCCGGTGCGGAGCTTCATAGAAGACTTGCGTTCTGGGCGTGTCGCTGACGCTCTCCAAGAGCTTGCGGCGCTGGCCGGATTTCGCTGGAAGAAATCCGCTGAAGCGGAACGAGTCGGTCGGGAGGCCGCTGGCTACCAGCGCAGCCAGGTACGCGGATGCCCCAGGAATAGGAACGACCGGCACATGATGGCGGATTGCCAGTGTGATGAGGCGAAAGCCGGGGTCGGAGATGCCGGGCATGCCGGCGTCGGTAACGAGGGCGATTTTGGCGCCCGATTCGAGATCGACCACTAGCTCGGCGGCTTTAGTCATCTCGTTGTGCTCGTGATAGCTGACGGTGCGGGTATGGATTCCGTAGTGGGTGAGGAGCTTTTGCGTCTGGCGGGTGTCTTCGCAGGCGATTACGTCGACTTCTTTTAGTACGCGGAGGGCGCGCAGGGTGATGTCTTCGAGATTGCCGATGGGCGTCGCGACCAGGTAGAGGGCTGAGCCGGGGCCAAGCGTGCCGCGGTCGTTTTTCGTGCTGTGTGATTCGGTTGGCAATTCTGTGTGCATATTAAAGGAGTTTGATTTCCCGCTTATCTTTTTATTTTTCCTTTGGAGCGCCGCCCTTGGACCGTCGCCCCTGGAGCGTGGCCTGGCAACGGATCAATTCTACTCGCTGCCACGCGAGCCCCACTCCCACATGCCGAACATTGTTTTTTGGGAGATCGGGTGACCTGCCTGGCGGGCGAGCATGGTGATTTGTCCGCGATGGTGAGCGTCGTGGGCGATCAGGTAGCCGATGAAGCCAGCGGCGTCGGGACGGAAGCCCTTAATGCGGCCGTCAGTGGCTAACGAAGCCTTCAGGACTTCATGGAGAGCGTCGTGGCTTTCGGCGAGGGCTTTGCGCGCTTGCGCGAGCGTCACTTTGTGGCGGTCGAGTTGTTCTGGAATTTTCCGATCTCGCTCGGGGCTGGGTTTGCCTCCAGCGGCTTTTAACCACATCACGCGCACGTTGTGCATGTGGGCGACGATGGAGGCGATGTCGCGGCCTTTGCCGTTGGGAGGCTCGGCGCGCCAGGACTCGGCAGGCAGATTTTCGATGAGGTAGTGATTGATGCGGTCGCTCGTGTCAAAGGCCGCGAGCATGGCGTCGGCCAGGATGAAGGGTTTGGCAGTCTTTGGTGACATGGAAGCTCCGAGAATCGTTGATCGGGTGATCGAGCCATCGATTATCTGGAGACCAGCCTGATTGCCCGAACCACGTTCTGGAAATTTTCGCATGGATGGTTGATTTGATGTTTTGCCTGGACTAAGCTTTCGCGCAAAGCCGTGTGGCTTCGTTTCGCGAAGCCATATTCAAGCTCGGGAGGTCAATATGAGGTTGCTAAAGGCAGGCTGCGTTGTGGCGTGGCTGACGCTGGTCGCGGTGAGTGCGCTCCAGGCAAGCGCAGAGCAGCGTCCGGTCACTTTGATGACCGGACTTGGGGACTGGCACCATCCGGTTTCGACCACGAACAAGCAGGCGCAGGAATTCTTCGATCAGGGATTGCGACTGATCTATGCGTTCAATCACGATGAAGCCGCGCGCTCTTTCCACAAGGCGGCGGAACTCGATTCGTCGCTCGCAATCGCATATTGGGGGGTTGCTGAAGCGGTGGGACCGAACTACAACGATCCTGCCAGCGAAGATCGTTTTAAGGAAGCGCACGCAGCGATTCAAAAGGCTGTGGATTTGAGCGCGAACGCGTCCGGCAGCGAGAAGGCCTACATCGCGGCGATGGCGAAGCGGTTTCCGGCGGACCCGAAAGCAGACCTGCGCAAGGCGGCCGAGGAGTATCACGATGCCATGCGCGAAGTGGTGAAGAATTATCCGGACGATCTGGATGCCGCGACGCTGTTTGCGGAGGCGGGCATGGATCTGCATCCGTGGGGACTGTGGCATCAGGATGGCACGCCGCTGGCCGGGACGGAGGAGATTGTGGCCACGCTCGAGTCGGTGATCCGGCGTGAACCGAATCATCTGGGGGCGGTCCACTATTACATTCATGCGGTCGAGGCTTCCAATTCTCCGGAGCGCGCGCTGGCGGGGGCGAACCGGCTGGCGGAGCTGGCGCCGGAGGCGGGACACATCGTGCACATGCCGGCACACGTTTATATCCGGACGGGCGATTATGCGGCAGCGGTTAAAACGAATCAGGAGGCGGCGGAGGTCGACCGGGCTTACATCAAGAGCAGCGGGGCCGATGGGATCTACTCGATGATGTACTACAGCCACAATCTGCATTTCATCGCCATGTGTTCGGCGATGACGGGAAATTATGAGGAATCGCGCAAGGCGGCGGCGATGCTCGCGGAGCACGTGGGACCGGCGGTGAAGATGATGCCGCCTCTCGAGGGCTTCATGTCGACTCCGATGGCTGTGGATGTGCGGTTCCACAAGTGGGACGAGATACTCGCGATGAAGACTCCGGATGCGGGGATGCAGGCTACGACCGGGTTCTGGCACTTTGCGCGCGGCATGGCGCTGGCCGGAAAAGGCAAAACGGCGGAAGCCGAAACCGAGTACAAGATCGTGGCGGACGCCGAGCGGGCGACTTCACCGGACGCAGTTTTTCAAATGCCGATTTACAACAAGACCAAAGACATTTTAAAGATTGCGGAGAACGTGCTGGGGGCGGAGGTGGCGCTGGCGCGCAAAGATAACGCGAGGGCGGCGAGCATGCTGCGCGAGGCTGTGGCTGTGCAGGACACGTTGAAATATGGCGAGCCTCCAGACTGGTTTTTTCCGGTGCGCGAGTCACTGGGTGGAGTGCTGCTGATGAGCGGTGACGCCAAAGGCGCGGAGCAGGTGTTTCGCGATGATCTGGCAAAGAACCCGCGCAATCCGCGGTCGTTGTTTGGGTTGCAGCGCGCGCTTCGGGACGAGGGACGAGAAACCGATGCCTGGTTTGTGGAGAAGGAGTTTCACGAGGTGTGGAAGGGCGACGCTGGCCTGAAGGTCGAAGATTTGGTATAGGAGCGCGGGCAAACTCTGCTTGAAGATCATGCAGCAGGTTGTGTCTCGATTGAATAGACGACATGCGGAAGACCGCGCCAGTTCATTTCCAATAATGACCAAGACTGCAATCGGCTCTCCAACAGGACACGCGCTTTCGTGTAAGTTGCGCGGATGCTCGGTGAGAGGATAATGGTTCAGCTCGCTCCAAGCATCCGGGAGGACACTAACATGAAACGCCTTGCACTCGGCTTCGGCTTACTCGCGCTCTTGATTCCGCATGTTTCAGTCGCCAACCAACCCCAGAAAACTTCGGACGAGGTAGCAGTCCGGACCACAGTTACAGACTACATCGAGAGCTACTACACAGGTGACGCCGCGCGCATGGAGAAGTCGTTGCATCCTCACTACCTGAAACACACGATCAGCGGCCTCGACGGCCAAGTGAAAATGACCGAGAAGACCGGCCTCCAAATGGTGCAGGACGTACGATCGAACGGGCCGCAAGACCCATCCGAGAGAAAGGAACAGATTACGGTGCTCGACATTGCCGGCGACATCGCATCCGCGAAGCTGGTGACGCCCCATTGGGTGGATTACGTTACGCTTTCGAAGTGGCATGGGGAATGGAAGATCGTGTCGGTCGTGTTGAGAGAGAACGACTAGCACGTACAGTCGGATCGACCATCGGCGTTAAACTCGTATCATGTTTGAGACTGGGCGATTGCTCGTCTTTCTCGGAGTTGGCCTGGTTGTAATCGGCGGTATCGTCATTCTGCTGGGACGCACGGGCATGCCGCTGGGTCGACTGCCAGGGGACATCGTCTATCGCGGGAAGAATACGACTTTTTATTTTCCGCTGGCGACTTCGATCATGCTGAGCGTCATCTTGTCGCTGATTCTGTTCGTGGTTAGCCGCCTGAGAAGATAGACAACTGGGTCGTCCCTCCACGACTTTATCTCTAATGTGGATCGCCTACCCAGCGCTGGAAGCGCTGGGCTAAGCTAGGCCGCCCCTCCGGGGCTTCATTGGCGGTATCTGCATCATAAATTCCCAACCATTCCGTTCTCAAACACTCTAAGGCCGCTCAGAATGACCGGTCCTAAAAAAACAGGTACGCGGAGAAATTCGGGCGCGCCTTCGAGGAGGGGTACACTGATTCCTCATGGATGCTGGCGACCAACTCGGGTTTCAATTCCGCGTGCCGGAGCGGCATATCTGGTCGGTGCGCGCGCTGGTGGCGGCGGTGCGCGGACTGGTGGAGCGGCAGTACTCGGATTGCTGGGTGGAAGGCGAGATTTCGAATTTTCGTAATCCGGATTCCGGGCATTTGTACTTCACGCTGAAAGAACAAGACGCGCAGATTCGGGTGGTGATGTTCCGGTCGTCGGCGCGGCTGTTGCGATTTCGTCCGGAGAATGGGCTGCATGTTACGGTGCGGGGGCGGATCACTATTTATGAAGATCGCGGTGAGCTGCAGATTTCCGCGGAGTTCATGGAGCCGCAGGGAGTCGGCGCGCTACAACTTGCATTCGAGCAACTGAAGGCGCGGCTACAGGCCGAGGGGTTGTTTGACGCGGCGCGCAAGAAGCCGATCCCGCCTTTGCCGCAGCGAATCGGAATCATTACATCTCCACAGGGCGCGGCGTTGCGCGATATTTTGAATATTCTGGCGCGGCGGCATCGGTCGGCCAACATTCTGATTTATCCCGCGCAAGTGCAGGGGGACGCGGCTGCGGCCGAGGTCACGGCTGGGCTGCGATATTTTCAAGGGAGCGGGCGGGGCGGAGTCGAGGTGATCATTATTGCGCGCGGCGGCGGATCGGCGGAAGACCTGGCCGCGTTTAATCACGAAGGACTGGCGCGAGCGGTGGTGGCGTCGAAAATCCCCGTGATCTCCGCGATTGGGCACGAGACCGATTTCACGATAATCGACTTTGTGGCGGATTTGCGGGCGTCGACGCCATCGGCTGCGGCGGAGTTGGTGATCCGATCGCGGCAGGAGATTGAGACGCAGGCGGAAGAACTTGACCGCCGGCTGGAACGCGCGGTGCGTTATCGCCTGCTGATGGCGCGGCAAGGACTGACTGAACTGGCGCAGCATGGCGCGTTTGCGAGCATGATGGACGGGATCCGGCGCGGGCAGCAGCGGCTCGATGAAAAGCGATTTCGCCTGGAGAAGGTGGAGCGGCTGCTGCTGGAGCGCTGCTATCGGCGGCTGGAAACGGCTTCAGCCGCAGTTCGGCATTACGATGCGCGCCGACGGCTGGTAGCGATTCGGCAGCAAATGGAATCTTTGGCGGCGAATTTGGCTGCGGCTACACGCGCTCGTCTGCTGGCGGGGAGAGCGATGCTTGACCGCCGAACGGCCAGCCTGGAAGCGCTTTCACCTTTGGCGATTTTGAATCGTGGATATGCGCTGGTCTTTGACGCGAACGGGCAACTGGTGACAGATGCGGAGCGCCTGGCGCCGGGAGATGAGATGTCGGCGCGACTGGCGCGCGGACTGATTCGCGCTCGCGTGACCGGGAGCGAGCGCGGCTCGTCGTAGAACCTCGGTGTAGCGATCAATCTTAATTGTCGGATCACGCCTGCATTAGAATGAGATTCAACGCAGCGTACTTCTACTTACGCGCGTGGTGTGAGGGATTCGGTGATAGCAGCGATCGCGTGGCCACAACTCTTTCTGAAGGCCCTGGACATCCTGCTTGTCGCGTTCCTGATCTATCAGTTTCTGAATCTGGTGCGTGGGACGCGCGCGGCGCCGATGCTGGTGGGCGTGGCTACGCTTGGACTGGCATTTTATTTTGCGCGTCTCGGCGAGCTGCCGACCCTGAACTGGCTGCTCAGTACGCTGCTTCCGTACGTCGTTTTTGCGCTCATCGTTGTGTTCCAGGCTGAGATTCGGCATGCGCTGGCGAACCTGGGGCGGCGCGTTTCGATGATGCGATCGGCGAGTTCGTCGGCCGACGTGTATGACGATATCGTTCTCGCCGCCAATCTTTTTTCGCAGAATCAGACCGGGGCGCTCATCGTGATCGAGCGCGAGATCGGACTGCGGACTTATATCGAGAGCGGCGTGGCACTGGATGCTCGATTGTCATATGACCTTCTGGCGACGGTGTTTCGTCCGAGCGCGCCTCTGCATGACGGGGCGGTGATCGTGCAGCGCGACCGCATCGCCGCGGCGGCATGTTTCCTGCCTCTTTCCATGAATCCGATTCTTTCGACGCAGCTCGGAACGCGGCATCGCGCTGCGATTGGAATCACGGAAGAAACCGATTCCGTGGCGGTGGTCATTTCTGAAGAGACGGGCGCGATCAGCCTGGCTGTCGCCGGGAACATCGATCGCGACATTACGGTGGAACGTTTACGCGAACGGCTGACTACTTTGCTGCGACGCTATGCGCCGGCGCCGAGTTTGCCGAGTCCCCTGGAGGAAAACTTTGTCGAAGACGAGCCGCCCAGTTCGCATTCCGCCGGGCGCGCGCATGATGCCGGCTCGCGATTGAAAGGGGATGACTGATGGCGGGCTGGGTGCGGCGGGTTTTTGTACAGAATTTCTTTTTCAAATTTATTTCGCTGCTGCTCGCGATCGGGCTTTGGCTGGCGGTGGCGCGGAGTCCGGTAGCCGAAATCGAGATCAAGGTGCCGATCGAATTCCGCAATCTGCCTGACAACCTGGAGATTGACTCCGCGAGTTTTACCACGGCGGAGGTTCGGCTGCGCGGGCCGGAACGCGCGATTCACCACCTCGATCCGACCGACGTGCGTGCCGAGGTCGATCTGAGCAATGTCCAACCGGGTGAGCGGACGTTCGATCTGACGGCGCGGCACGTGCGTGTACCCCAGGAACTTGAAGTGGTGCAGATCATTCCCGGGCAGTTTCATTTGTCGTTTGACAGCCGGGACACGCGAACGATTGAGGTGCACCCACGGGTTACTGGAACCTTTGCCAGCGGCATGAGGGTTGCTCAGGTCGATGCCGACCCCGCAAGCGTCACGGTGACAGGGCCGCGGGGGCGGGTGGAGGCGCTGGAGGCGGCCAGCACCGACCCGGTGGATGCAAGCGGAACTATGAGCAGCGCGTCGTTCGTGACACAGGCGTATGTGGCGGACCCGCTGATCCAGATTGTGCATCCCAGGCCGATTCGCGTGACGGTTATTATGGAAGGCGGGAACAGGAAATAGCAAATTGCGAACGGCGTCCCTGCAAGGAACCACCTCACTCCACATACTCATGACACAAACGAGACAGCTTTTTGGGACGGACGGAATTCGTGGCGTCGCGGGAGAATTTCCGCTTACGCGCGACAGCGTGTATTGGATTGGACGGGCGCTGGGACACGATTTGATTCGCGTGAATGCGAAGGCGCGCGTCGTGATCGGGCAGGACACGCGGGCTTCGAGCCGGTGGATTGCGGACAGATTCTTGCAGGGGCTGGCGTCGGTCGGCGTGGCGTCGCGCAGTGCGGGCGTGATCACGACTCCCGGAGTTGCGTTTCTAGCGCGTTCGCAGGGCTTCGATGCCGGAGTGGTTATTTCGGCTTCGCATAATCCGTGGACGGACAATGGGATCAAGATTTTTTCCGGCGACGGATACAAACTGCCCGATGCGCGCGAGTTGGCGATCGAGAAGGAAATTTTCTCTTTGCTGCAGGCTTCGGATGCCTCTTCAGCACCCGACGCTGAACCGGCGGTTGCAAGCCTGCCCGGTGAAGAGGAGTTGAGGCAGGCTTATGTGCGCTGGCTGGCCGCTGGGGTTTCAAGCGACTTGACTCCGCTTCGCGTGGCGGTGGATTGCGCCAATGGGGCGGCTGCGGCGGAGGCGCCGGCGCTGTTTCGCATGCTCAAAGTGAATACAACTTTCCTGCACGCCGCGCCCGATGGACAGAATATTAATGAGAATTGCGGAGCGCTGCATCCCGAGGTGGTGGCGCGCTTTGTGGCGGAACTGCACGGGCAATTTGACGTGGGCGTTACATTTGATGGCGATGCCGACCGCGCGCTTTTTTGCGATGCCGAAGGGCGCGTAGCGAATGGGGATGCGGTGCTGTTGCTGGCTGCGCGCGACATGCAGGCGCGCGGAGTTTTAGCAAAGGCCACCGTTGTCGCCACAACCATGTCGAATATGGGATTGGAGCTGGCACTGAGGCGCTCCGGCATTTCGATGTTGCGCGCGAACGTTGGTGACAAGTATGTGCTGGAGGAGATGCAGCGCGTGGGCGCGACGCTCGGAGGCGAGCAGTCCGGGCACATTCTTTTTCGCGATGGCGACGCGACGACTGGCGATGGCCTGCTGACTGCGTTGCGCGTTCTGGAGATCATGGTGCGCTCGGGCAAGTCGCTGGCTGAGTTGGTGAGCGATCTCAAAGTATTTCCGCAAACGATTCGCAATGTGCGCGTGCGCGAGAAGGCGCCTTTCGCGCAGATTCCCGCGGTGCATGCGGCGATTACAGCGGCTGAGCAAGAACTTGATGGCAACGGACGCGTGGTTGTGCGCTATTCGGGCACGGAGGCGTTGGCTCGCGTAATGATTGAGGCGGAGTCGAAAGAACAGATGGACCGGATTGCGTCGTCGATCGCGGGGGCGATTCAGGCTGCGCTGGGAGCGTAGAGCATTGCAGAAGTAAGAAGTCAGATTGCAGAAGTGAACCCCGCGGCTTCCGGCGGCCGTGGCGGAACCACTGTACGCGGTTTGATCTGATGCGACGTACCCGATGTCCGTCGACGCCGCAAAAAGCAGGTCCTTCGCTTCGCTCAGGATGACAAATGGCGTGATGGTAGCTTTTCCTCGAGTCCACGACCCTCGGCAATGTGGTGGCCTTTGGTCCTTGCAGGGTACGTCTAAAAGTACGAGCCGGTTATCTTGTTTCCACTAAAGAATAATCTGAGAATGAGAATCGATTTATATTTCGCGGGGTTAGTCGAGGCTCATGAGAATTCTTGTGGTGGAAGACGACGTTGCTCTGGCGAGTTTTATCCGCAAGGGGCTGGAGGCTGAACATCATGCCGTGGACGCGGCCCATGACGGCGAGCAAGGGTGCTCAATGGCGATTGGAGTTGACTACGATCTCATCGTGCTCGACCTCGCGCTGCCTCGCTTGGATGGATTGTCGCTTCTAAAAACTCTGCGGCAGCGTAAAGCGAATCTGCCGGTGATAATCCTTACGGCTCGTAGTCGCGTTGAAGACCGGGTGCAATGCCTGGACTGCGGGGCGGACGACTATCTGGTAAAACCATTTTCATTTCTTGAACTCTCAGCACGGGCGCGGGCCTTGTTGCGCCGCAGCCACCTGCCGTCGGAATCTGTGCTCAAAGTGCAGGATCTGAATCTCGACCGGGTGGAACGCAAGGTGGAACGCGGAGGACGGGCGATTGAGCTGACGACCAAGGAATTTGCGCTGCTGGAATACATGATGCGCAACGCGGGACGGCGGTTGACGCGGGCGATGATCATTGAGCATGTGTGGAACCTGACGTTCGATTCGACGACGAATGTGGTGGATGTATACATCAACTATTTGCGGCGGAAGATCGACGATGGCTATGGGACGTCGCTGATTCACACGATTCGTGGCGTGGGCTATCAGCTCAGCCCGGTAGGGGCGCAAGCCTGATGGCAAGCAACGCAGCCACGCTCGCGCCGGATCGGGGAGTGCTTCAGGATCTGCTCCATGTGTTGAGTCAGCCGTTGACGACTCTGCATTGCGCGCTGGAGCATTCGGTGGAGGCTGATGAGGCGCAGGCGAATGACGTGGTTCTGGCTTTGGAACAAACCGAACGCGTCATCGAAGCAGTGCGGCTGATGCGGCAATATCTGGAGGCGGAGGAAGGAAACTTTTTGGCGGAGCTGTTTCCTCTTGGTCTGGCGACTGAGAATGTGCTGGAACAACTTTCCATGCTGGCGGAGGCACGAGGCCTCCAGCTCTTTGCTTTTGGAACGTCGAAAGCGACGATTCCCGTGAAGGATGCGTGGGTGCAGCGAGCCCTACTTTATCTTTTTGTCATGCTGCTGGAAAGCGTGCCGGCGGGCCGGGCGATCGTGGTTTTGCTGGAGGATCGTTCGGGGCAGTCTGTCATCAGCGGGCACAGTCTTCCGGCCAAGGCCACGGGCGAGGGTGCGCAGCCCTATACTCTTCAGCCGAATACCTTTCAGCAGGTCAAGATCGCAATTGCCCGGCGCGTGCTCGCGTCCTCGGGTGGATCGGTTGAATTCTATTGCGATGGAAAGCCGGGCTTCGCGATTCGCATACCGCAGATGCAGACCAAGAGTGCAACCGATCAACTCATTGCGTGAGTTTGCCTCACCGACCCTGCTGAAGCGGATTTAAGTAGTACAATCCAGCCTTTCGCGGGGCTTTTCGACAAAGCGCGCGCGCGGAGGCTGCCATGAAGCGTTGGATTGTGCTGCTGTGCATTTTTTCCTCTCCCTTCTTTTTCCATCCTTGTCTGAGTTGGACCCAGACTTCGGGTCCGGTTCTAAAGCCGCTCACCATTGTCAAAGCGGGCACACTGATTGATGGAGTTTCGAGCACGGCACGCCGCGATCAGGTCATCACCATTCGCGGGAATGTCATTAGCGAGATTGCGAACGCCAGTTCCGCAAAGATTCCCGCGGACGCCACCGTGATCGACCTGTCGAAGTACACGGTGCTTCCCGGGCTGATCGACGCGCACACCCATATTTTTCTTCAGGGCGAGGATCCGGCCGAGGGCGGCTACGATGTTCAACTGCTGAAATATCCGCTGGCATTCCGGGCGGCGCGGGCTACCGTTTCAGCGCGCCGCGCGCTCGAACAGGGCTTCACGACCATCCGCGACATGGAGACGGAAGGCGCGGGATATGGCGATGTCGGCATCAAGATGGCGATTGAGCGTGGCTACATTCCCGGGCCGCGAATGTTTGCGGCGACGCGCGCCATCTCGACTACGGGCGGATATCCGCTGGAGGGTTATGCGCCGGAGATCGAAGTGCCGAAGGGCGCGCAGTTGATTGATGGACCGATTGAGGCGCGCAAGGCGGCGCGCGAACAACTCGACCATGGCGCGGATTGGATCAAGGTTTACATGACGCATCGTTCGTGGGTTGGCAAGAACGGCGAGCTGGTATCGCAGCCGACGCTGACGGTCGAAGAGCTGCGGGCGATTGTGGACGAGGCGCACGGCTGGGGCAAGAAAGTTGCGTGCCATTCCTATGGCGGAATCGGCATGCAGCGCGCGCTCGACGGCGGATGCGATTCGATTGAACATGGCCTTATGCTGAGCGATGCGCAGGTCGCGCAGATGATCAAGCAGGGGACGTGGCTGTGTCCGACTTTGAATATCTACTACATGGATTGGGCTCCCGCGGATACGCCAGAGGGACAGCGTGATCGAAAACGGGTGTCGGAACACGAAGCGTCGTTTCGTCGAGCGCTGGCTGCCGGGGTGAAGATTGCTTTTGGAACGGACGTGGGCGGATTCTCATGGACCGATCCGATCGCCGCGGAATTTACGCGCATGGTAGAGCTGGGAATGACGCCGATGCAGGCGATCCAGGCGGCGACTTCGCGGGCGGCGGAGTTGCTGGAGCGGACGGGCCAGCTGGGAGTGATCGCGCCGGGTGCCTATGCCGATGTTGTCGCGGTCGATGGCGATCCGCTGGCGAGCGTCAAAGTTCTGGAGAATGTTGGCTTCGTGATGAAGGATGGGAAAGTTTTTAAGAACGAGCTTGGGCAGAAAAAGTGAGCGCGCGGATTTTGGGCGTCTTTAATTTTACCGGTCTCTAATTGTGCGCGTGGGGGCTCTGGGCGGGGTTCGCTTTGGGCGCGGCCTTCGCCTTGGCAATCTTTACGTCAAAGCTGATGGGTAGGTTCTTCGGCGGATAACAAGCCTTGTTATCGCATGCCTGGTACTTCAGACTTCCGCGAACAATATATTTTCCGGGCTGCACGGAACGCAGCGGGCGCACCAGCACATTGACCTTGAAGTCTCCCGTATAGACGTTGAGCTTCTCGTCGGGTGCGAAGGCAAAGCTCATGTCCTGACCGTCGGGATAAGTTGTTTTGCCGATGACGATGTCGGTGGTCGCCTCCACTTTGAGCGCGGTCGGAATAAGGTAGTCGGACTTGGGATGATTGGAATTGATGTGATAGCCGTCAGCGACACTAAAAGTAAGAGGCACGGTGACCGGGCTGCCCTGGGCGACCGAAAGGACTGGCGTGGCCGTGAACTTAACAACGGGTCCCTTTGGGCCAAATTCGTCCTGCGAGAAGGCGGATGTGGACAGAAGAAGAAGCGCGAACGTTAGAGTTAGAGTAGGAGTTAACGATATTTTCATGGGAGATTATCTTTGCGCGCGCACCGATCCACCCGGACCCAAAGCTTCCTTGATGTGGTCAACGAAAACGCTGCGGCTTTGCAGCCCGAATTCGCGGGCGATGACCTTGCCGTTGCGATCGAGGAAGAACGTGGTCGGAAGCACGTTGACGCCGCCATAGCTCAGGCCGACAGCCTCCTTGCCCAGCAGGATCGGGTAATTCACGCCCATCTCTTTGGCGAATTTTGCGATGTCATCGGTGCTGGCGTCATCCATGGCGACGCCGACAATCTGAAAACCCTGCGGGCCATACTCCTTTTGAAGTTCAACGAACCAGGGCATTTCGACTTTGCAGGGGCCGCAGTAAGTCGCCCAAAAATTCAGCAGGACGGCTTTGCCGCGCAAACTTGAGAGCTTAAGGTTGCTGCCATCGAGGGAACTCAGTTCGAAATCTGGCGCTTCCGCGCCCATGAGTTGGCCGTTTGCCGGGCCGTTGGCGCGGTTGTTGCGAGCCGTACGAATTCCCGCAAACAACATGACGGCGACGAGTGCGCCCACGAAAAACAAGATCAGCGGATTTCTCTTGACCATAAAATCGAATCCAGATGTGCTGCCAAGCTACTTACCTAAGCTGGTTACCTTGATTTTATATCCTTCTGACGGCGGGCGCACGGCGCGGCTTGCCCGGCGATATAGCTAGAGAGCGAAACGATTCAAGAAGGAGAAGTAGCCGGCGATGACATTGAACTTTCCCATGACCAGCAAAATCCCAAGAACAATCAACAGGCCTCCGCTCGCGACCTCCACGGCGTGCATGTGGAATTTGAAGCGGTTGTAAAACTTCAGAAAGCGCTCAATGCCAAACGATGTAATCAGGAACGGCACTGCCAGTCCCGCAGAGTAAATGGCGAGCAGGAAAATTCCCTTCCAAACCGTATCCTGTGTGGCGGCAAAACCGAGCACCACTGCGAGGATCGGGCCAACGCAGGGCGTCCAGCCGAAAGCGAAAGCAAATCCGATCACAAACGCGCCCCAGGGCGACGCGCCGCCTTTGAGCTTGTGCAGACGCGTATCCGCGAGCAGCGCTTTGATTTGAAAGATGCCCGTAAGGTGAAGTCCGAAGAGAATGATGATTACGCCCGCAATGCGAGCGAGCAGCGACTTATATTGCGCCAGAACCTGGCCAACTTCGGTTGAGATCGCGCCAAGCGTGATGAACACGATGCTGAAGCCGATGATGAAAGCGGCGGAGTTGAGCATCACCTTGCGGAGCAAGTGGCCGTCGGTGGATTTCAACTCTTCGATCCCGGCGCCGGAGATCAGCGAAACATAGCCGGGCACCAGTGGTAGCACGCAAGGCGAGAGGAAAGAGATCAGGCCGGCAACGAAAGCCGCGAGCGGTAGGGGCAAGGTGGTCATGAACTTCTAATTGTAACGGCGACGGCGCAGTTTGACCCTTCTTTTCTGGCGACTGTAAGATCAAAGTTCATCGATTGCTGACGGGTGTTGACGGGCCCTGACGAAAATGCGGTGCTTTGCACCGCTGGACGGGTGACTTGCCGTCTTTGAATCCTCAGGTTGTACATTTGTCATCGGTTGTCATCTGTTATCGGGTACCGGTTGTTATCACATATCTGCAAGGCAAAGAATGCCACACGAATTGCCAAAAGCTTACGAACCGGGCGCGATTGAAACGCGCTGGGCTGAATACTGGGTCCGCGAAAAACTCTTTCATGTGGAGACGCCCGCGCCGGCTGCTCCTGGAGAAGAGACGCGACCGGTGTTTACGCTGCTATTGCCTCCGCCGAATGTGACGGGGCGGCTGCACATGGGGCACATGCTCAACCAGACGCAGATGGACATTCTCGTGCGCTGGCATCGCATGAGGGGTTTTACTACGCTGTGGCTCCCTGGGACGGATCACGCGGGTATCGCGACGCAGATGATGGTGGAGCGGCAACTCGCGAAAGAAGGCAAGAAGCGCCGCGACATGGGACGCGAGAAATTTGTGGAGCGCGTCTGGGAGTGGAAGCGAGAGTATGGCGGCGCGATTCTCGATCAGATGAAGCGGCTGGGCGCGTCGGTCGATTGGGGGCGCGAATATTTCACGATGGATGAGAACCTTTCGCGCGCGGTGCGCGAGGTGTTTGTCCGGCTGTATGAAGAAGGGCTGATCTATCGCGGGAAGTACATCGTGAACTGGTGTCCGCGATGCGAGACGGCGATTTCGGATCTTGAGGTGAAGCACGAGGATTTCCAAGGAGAACTTTACGAAATCCGATACCCCGTGATTGATAGTGAGGAATTCATCACGGTAGCAACGACACGCCCCGAGACGATGCTCGGCGACACCGCAGTTGCAGTGAACCCGACGGATGAGCGATACACGCACCTCCATGGCAAGATGGTTCGCTTGCCGCTTGTGGGTCGCAAAATCCCGATCATTTTGGACGAAATCGCCAAGCCAGAGTTTGGGACGGGCGCGGTGAAGATTACGCCGGCTCACGATCCTAACGATTTCGAGGCAGGGAAAAGGCACGATCTTCCCCAAATTGAAGTAATGGACGAGCACGCCACAATGAACGATAACGCCGGGTCGTCATATAAGGGAATGCCACGCGAAGTGGCGCGCGCTGCTGTGGTGAAAGACCTCCAGGACCAGGGATTTCTCGTCGCGGTCAAACCCTACACGGTTCCGCTGGGAAAATGCGATCGCTGCGGGACGGTGGTCGAGCCTCGTCTTTCCGAACAATGGTTCGTGAAGATTGCGCCGCTCGCCAAGAAGGCGATCGCGGCCGTCGAGTCGGGCGAGATCACGATTGTCCCCGACAATTACCGCCAGATTTATTTGAACTGGATGAACAACATCCATGACTGGACGATCTCGCGACAACTTTGGTGGGGACACCGGATTCCGGTGTGGCACTGTACGAGTAACGACTGCGGTGAAGTGATCGTCGCCCGCGAGACGCCGACTTCGTGCTCGAAGTGTGGCGGCGCGAAGCTGGAACAGGATACCGATGTACTCGACACGTGGTTTTCGTCCGGGCTGCTGCCGTTTACTACGCTGGGATGGCCGGAGAAGACGCGCGACCTGGAGGTTTTTTATCCGACAACGCTTTTGATTACGGCTTATGAGATTTTGTTCTTCTGGGTGGCGCGCATGATCATGTTCGGCTGCCACTTCATGGAGGGACACGCGCAGGATCCGGACATTCGCGAAGCGAACAAGAAGGCGTACGGGTGGGCGGATAAGAAAGATGACAGCGTTCCCTTCCGCAACGTTTATATTCACGCGCTGGTGCGCGATGCCGAGCGGCAGAAGATGTCGAAGACCAAGGGGAATGTGCTTGACCCGCTCGATATCATTGAGCGTTTTGGGACCGATGCCACGCGATTTACGCTTGCCGCAATGGCGGCTCCCGGGACGGATATTGCGTTCAATGAGAGCCGGACGGATGGATATCGGGCGTTCGCCAACAAGATTTGGAATGCGGCGCGCTTCATGTTCATGAATGTGGATCGGATCGCGCCGGAGCTGCGGCCGGCTGCTGCTCCCGATTCAGGTCCGGCTTCGCACGGGCGGGGTGCCCGTGCGGCTATTTTCGAAGATCGGTGGATCCTTTCGCGATTTAATCGAGCTACTCGGGATGTTAACGAGGCGATCGGAGCGTACCGATTTCATGAGGCCGCGAATCGGATCTATGACTTTTTTTGGGGCGAGTTTTGCGACTGGTACCTTGAGTTGATCAAGCCTCGGCTGCTGGATGGGGCGGATGCGGCCGCGGCTCGAGTGGCTTGTGAGAATCTGGTGAATCTGTTTGACGGGGCGCTACGGTTGCTGCATCCTGTGATGCCGTTTATCACGGAAGAGATTTGGCACGCCATGTATGCGGGTGAGCCGCCGCTCAAGTCGATTGCGCTGGCCGCGTACCCTTCGGCGGATGAGACGCAGATCGATTTGGCAGTCGAGACGGAAATGGCCATTCTGCAAGACTTGATTGCCAGTGTGCGGAATCTGCGGGCCGAGTTGAAAGTTGAACCTAAGGTGAAGGTGCCGATTGAAGTATTCGCCAATGAGGCTGAGATTCGGCGGCTCATCGAGGAGAATCGCGGGGCGGTTGAGCGTCTCGGGGGCGTGGAGTCGATAAAATTTGTCGCGTCGTCGCTCGCGAAGGTCGCAGGGGCGCGGAGCACGGCGCGGTTTGATGTCCACGTCGTGTACGAGAAGAAAATTGATGTAGCGGCCGAGCGCGAGCGCCTGAAGAAGGAATTGGAGAAGATCGAGAAGGAAATCGCCAACGGTCAACGGCAGTTGGGCAATGAGCAGTTTTTGGCGAAGGCTCCGGCGAAGGTCGTGGACGGGTTGCGGGCGCGGGCGGAAGAGTTAAACGTGCTGCGGGAAAAAGCCGTGGCGCAGTTGCAAGAAATGACGGGATAGTGGTCACTTGGCAGCGATGGTTTTTAAACTGAGAGCTGACAACTGAGAGCCGACAGCTGGTTTTATGGACTGGAATTCACGACGCATTTCCGCAATCATCGAGAACGCGTTGAATGAGGATCGGGCGACGCGCGATGCGACCAGCTATGCCTGCGTCGATCCGAATCAGCGGGCTTCGGCTACGATCATTGCCAAGCAGGAGTGCATTCTGGCCGGCCTCGGCTGCATTCCCCGTATCTTCGATGTATATGCGGCGCTGGATGGGGCGGTCACAGCGCATTATGAAGTGACGAGCCACCCTTCGATGTTTGACGGCGTGCGTGTGAACGCCGGGCAGCAGCTTGCGGTGATACGTCACAACGCGCGCGTGATTCTTTCCTGCGAACGCGTGATCCTGAATTTTCTGCAGCGCGTGACCGGAATTGCGACCACTACGCGCAAGTTTGTAGACGCGGTGGAGGGCACGCGCGTTCGGATCCTTGATACGCGCAAGACAGCTCCGGGATTGCGTGTGATCGATAAATATGCGGTACGATGCGGCGGCGGGCAAAATCACCGGCTCGATCTTTCCGATGGCGTGTTGATCAAGCACAATCACATTACATTGGCCGGTGGAATGGAGGCCGCGCTGGAACGCGCCATGCACAATCGGCGAGGCAATCAGCCGATTGAGATCGAAGTGCGCTCGCTCGAAGAACTACAACAGGCTCTCGCGCGCGGCGCTGAGGCTATTCTGCTCGACCACGTGAACGTTGAGATGGTGCGTAAGGCAGTCGAGATCTGTTCGCGCCATTCACGGCGCGTTCCGCTAGAATGCGCGGGCGGCATTACTCTGGAGAACGTTCGCGCCTATGCCGAGACTGGAGTGGATTTTATTTCGGTGGGAGCGCTTACGCAATCGATGACTGCGATCGATATGAGTTTGCGGGTGGCGCCGGGATAGTCGTCAGTCGCTAGTCGTCGGTCGTCCGCGGATCATCGATGGTTCTGTCGGCTTTGCCCAGCAACCGGAGCGCTCAGGTCGTGCGTTTTCTTGGCCAGCCCGATTTTCCTGACGACCGACGACTAGTGACCGACGACGAAGTTATAATCCCCCCA
>JBAWBE010000651.1:0-2038 GCA_049589635.1 Terriglobales bacterium | reverse complement strand
GTACACGCGCTTTGCAAAGGCAAAATCTGTATGATTTGAGAAGACCGCAGCGTGGGACCAAGCGCACTGTAGGTAGTTGAGGTTTTCAATATTTTCCTGGCTCGCTGCGAGCGCAATCCCCTGTGTGAGTGATTTATAAAGCGCTTCTGTATTTCGCTTCACGCGCCGCGCCAGGCGCCATGCATCAAAATAGGCGCTCGGTATTGATGTTCCGCGAACCGCCGCAGTAGACATTTGCTCATTGATAGATAAGGCGCATTCGTATCCCGAGATTAGGTCGTGACTTGTAGCCGTGCACGGCATGTAAAGCGCGCATTTCGGGGAGAGCGGCAAAAGAACTTCCACGCCCGCAACGTCAAAACCCAAATTTTTACCATCGGCGGGTTCCTCTGTTCGCTGCAACACTACCGGGTTATCGCCGAGATAGAAGACCCCGGCGGTCTCAATCACCATGAGGGCCCATTTGCGATCAGCGATCTCAATTGAAATTAGAAATGAGCTTCGCCGGAGCTGCGCCAAAATGGGTGCAAACTGCTCACGTGGAATTTGAGGGTTAATGCCCTTATAGAACGCTTCAGTTCTGAAGCTTTGTGCCGCCACGAAGTCCGCTAGGTGACCTCTTTCTTCACCAGTCAGTCCGGCGGTTTGGCCTGCTGCCGGTTCCACAGACACCGAGTTTGGTGTTTTGATGGAAGCGGAGGCGGGTCATGGAGAGACGGAGATTTACGCGAGAGTTCAAGCTTGAGGCGGTGAAGCTGATCAAGGAACGCGGGGTGAGCGTTGCGCAGGCCTCGCGCGATCTAAGTGTGCATGGAACGGTGCTGCGCAACTGGGTGAAGGCGTTTGCGAGCGATCCGCAGCAGGCCTTCCCCGGCCACGGGCAGATGAAGCCCGAGCAGGCGGAGATCGCGCGGTTGAAGCGCGAAGTGACGAAGCTCAAGGCTGAACGGGACATCCTAAAAAAAGCCGCGGCCTACTTCGCGAAGGAGTCGACGTGAAGTTCGGCTTCGTCGCGAGGCACCGGGGGATCTGGCCGGCGGAGTGGTTATGCGGGGCGCTCGGTGTCTCGCGAGGTGGGTTCTATGCTTGGCTGACGCGGCCACGCAGTCAGCGCTCGAGGAGGGACGAGGAGCTGGCGGCGAAAGTCCGTACCAGCTTCCTTGCGAGTGACCGAACCTATGGCGCCAGGCGCGTGTGGCGCGACATGCTCGCCGACGGTGCGTCATGCGGACTGCACCGGATCGAGCGATTGATGCGGCTACAGGCTCTCAGAGCGCGCCCGCGACGGCGTCGTCTGCCGCCGGATCTGGGGGATCGGCAGCCGAACGCCGTCGCAGCCAACGTGCTGGACCGGACCTTCGAAGCGCCGGCTCCGAACCGCAAATGGATTGCTGACTTCACTTATATCTGGACGGCCGAGGGCTGGCTCTACGTGGCAGCCGTCATCGATCTCTTCTCCCGGCGTGTCGTCGGTTGGTCGATGAGCACCACGATGACGGCGCAGCTCGTCACCGATGCCCTCGTCATGGCCATCTGGCGGCGTGGCAAACCCGATTCTCTGCTGCACCACTCCGATCGCGGCAGCCAATACACCAGCGAGCAGTTCCAGCGACTGATGGCCGACCACGGGGTCGTCTGCTCGATGAGCCGTTCGGGCAACGTCTGGGACAATGCCGCGATGGAGAGCTTCTTCTCCTCGCTGAAAACGGAACGCACCGCGCGCAAAACCTACCGGACGCGCGACGAAGCCAAGGCGGACGTGTTCGATTACATCGAACGCTTCTACAATGCTAAACGCAGGCACTCGACAATCGGTTATATGAGCCCAATGGAATTCGAGAGGCGCGCTGGATTCGCTTAAGCGGGTGTCAACCGAACCGGCAGCAGCTCAATGGGCGATAACACGAGTATGGGCATGTTCGAATGGCGCTCCGTTCCAGCTTCCAGAGAAACTTCAGGGAATGACCGCATCATCGTCTGCTGATGTCTGATCTCGAAAGCCCAACGGTTGGGTTTTTGCGGGCGGAGAGCATAGGAG
>JBAWBE010000650.1:0-11486 GCA_049589635.1 Terriglobales bacterium | reverse complement strand
GACTGCCCGCGCCGTACGCATTGAATCGCCCTTAGCGTTCATTAAACCCTCCGCCATGATGGAGCGGGCGGAATTTCCCGTGCACAGGAAAAGCACGTTGTAGTGGTCCTTCATGTCAGTTACTGCGAGGCTTCACGGCGCGCACGAAAGCACTCATGATCTTGCCATCCACTTGCGGAGCGATCGCATCAACGTCAATGTTCTGGCCCGCCAGAAATCCGCGGGCGTCATCCACGTTGTAAACGCGGGTCGGTTCAAGGTCGATCTGCTCAAATCCTGCGGCGGCGAGCTTGATGCGGTAGTCGTTTTCTTCTAACGATCCGGCTACGCAGCCAACCCAAAGCAGAAGGCTTTTCCGAACTTCTGGCAGCATCTCGCCGCGAGTGACTACATCCGACACGGCGAATCGTCCGCCTGGCTTCAGCACGCGGAAGGCTTCTCGCAAAACCGCGTCCTTGTCTGCGGAAAGATTGATGACGCAGTTAGAGATGACAACGTCAACGAAGTTGTCGGGCAGCGGTATGTGTTCAATCTCGCCCTTCAAAAACTCCACATTCGCGATGCCCGACTTGCGCTTGTTCTCTTCCGCCAGCGCGAGCATCTCGTCTGTCATGTCCAGCCCGTAGGCTTTCCCGGTTGGACCTACTCGTTTGGCAGACAGCAGCACGTCGATCCCGCCGCCCGAGCCGAGATCCAGCACTGTCTCGCCCGGATTGAGCTTCGCCAAAGCAGTCGGATTTCCGCATCCCAACGAAGCCAGGAGTGCCGCTTCGGGGATTTCGCCGGCTTGCGCCGCATCGTACAAGTTCGCGGTGATCGGGTCGCAGCCGCACGATGGGCTGGTTCCGCAACAAGAACTTCCGCCGCTTCCGACTCTGAGTGCTGCCTGACCGTATTTCTCTTTCACAACTTCCTTGATGTCCAGCATGATTTCCGGGCTGCCCATATCACTCTCCTATTTGCAGATCTGAACGATCTGCTCTGGTTTCACGGCTTTGTTACGTGTGCAGCACTCCGCGTACAAGAACTGGAGCACTTCTTGAAGGGCATCGATGTTTACAGTGTAGCGAAGGAACGTGCTCTCGCGCTTTACGTTGACCAGGTCTTCCATCCGCAATTTGTCGAGATGATGCGAGAGAGTTGAGTTGGGGATGTCGAGTTCTTCTTGAATCTCGGTGACGACCAAACCGTCAGGGTGAGCCGAGAGAAGGAGCTGCATGATGCGGAGCCGCGCCTCGGTTCCCATGGCCGAGAACATATCCGCATACCTCACAATTTTTTCGAGGTTTCTCCGGGTGCTTGCGGCGGGCATATTTCTATACTTGCAGAAATATAGTTATCTTGTCAACTGTTGCAATCAGGATTCAGAATTTGGCCGCCCGACAGTCAATTAGGGTGGCGATTTTGCAACAACCATCGAGTCCAGCTACGGGAGGGAAACCCCCTTCACGGATTCACCACTTGCTTCACAGTTCCTGAGCTCTTCTTGTGAAAAGCGTCACGGGGATAGCTGGCCTTGATCGTGTAGGTCTTCGCCTTGAAGAACGATGTGCTCAAGCTCGCAACGCCATTGGTCGTCGTACCCGTGCCGAGATTGGTTTCACCGTTGTAGAAAGTTATGAGCTCGCCGTTTGGGACGGGCGGAGTAGAGGCAATTGTCGCTGTGAACGTTATCGACTGGCCGACCCGCGATGGGTTTGACGACGAGGTAAGAGTAGTTTGCGTGCTGTAGGAAGTCTTATTGAGCACCGCTGCTACCGCGCTGTGGTTGCCGTCGCCCTTAGTCGCTTCTGAGTTCGTCACCAGCAGATCGGGCCGCCCATCGCCGTTCACATCTCTGATTGCGACCGACGTGCCCCCGAAACCGCCGCTACCGTGCCCGATGGCCTGCTGGAAGGTACCGTCACCATTGCCCAGGAGCAGGGCTAACCTCCCCCCTCCAAAGCACCTTCCGCGTCCCGAGATGGGGCTTCGGCACTCTTCGACCACGACCAGATCTGGAATTCCGTCACCATTTACATCGCCAACCGCGAGCGCGTCGTTCCCATTACCACCCGCAGAGTAACTGACGGCCGGCTGAAAACTACCATCGCCATTCCCCAACAGCACGCCCACCACGTCCGAGCCCGAGTCACCTCCTACGCTAACGACGTTGGCTACGACCAGATCCAGAATTCCGTTGCCCCTCAAGTCCGCGACTGCGACCGACTCCGGCAAACGGCCTCCGCTGTCGTAGGCCACCGCAGGTTCGAACTTGCCGTCGCCATTGCCCAATAGCACGCTCATTGTGCCATCCTCACCACAATTGCCGTTGCCGCACCAGTTGGCGGCGACCACATCCGGATGTCCGTCGCCATTTACGTCCGCGATCGCGACCGAAATGGGGTTATAGCCACCCGAGTCGTAGATAACGACCGGCTGGAAGGTGCCGTCGCCATTGCCTAACAACACACCAACCGAAAAGATATTGCCGAACGCCACGCCAAAATTTGTGACGACCAGATCCACCTTGCCGTCGCCCCTCAAGTCTCCGATTGCAATCGACGTGGGCTGATCCCCGCCAGAACTGTAAGTAAGTGCGGCTTGGAAGGTGCCATCGCCGTTGCCGAGTAGCACGCTTACCCCTCCGTTGTTGCAGGCCAAGGTCTGGCACTGATTGGTCACGACCACATCGGGATGGCCGTCGCCGTTTACGTCCCCAACAGCGAGCGAAAACGCTTGATACCCGCCTGAGCTATAAGAGATCGCAGGTTGAGAGGTGCCATCGCCGTTGCCCAGCAGGACGCTCACTTCGCCTAACTGCCCTGGACAACCCCCGGTTTGGTTGGGGGTCTGGCAGCCGTTTCCCACGACCAGATCCAGCTTGCCATCGCCATTCAAGTCTGCCACGGCCACCGAATTGGCATAGATCCCGCCCGAGCTATAGGGGACTGCCTCCGCAAAGTGTAGCTGTCCCTGAGCAACCGGCATAGTCGCCAAGACGGCGAACACGAAAACGGAGAACACGCGGACGAAGCGGAGAAACTTCATAAAGCCTCCAGCAGAGCAAAGAACGATACAAGCGCCAAGGGAAGGGAAAGTCCAGACATGCTCTAAACAGGGGCTTGCTCAGAGCCTATTGATCCTAATCCGACCGGTATTTGATGTAAACAGGGGATTGCACTAATTGAGAATCGTCCAGCAGTTGCTGAAATAGCGACGTTACGCAACCGCCCACTCGACGCTTTTCCTCCCGTGAGTCCGGATTCGCCCTCAAGTGGCCGGTTATGGGATGACTACTAGTCTGCGGCGTTGCTCATCGCGCTGCCAGGCATTCTCAACATCTGCGAGCGGAACTCGTTCCGTTTCTATGCGAAGCTCCCCCTTGGCAGCGTGGGCCATGACTTTTTGCAAGGCATCGACGAGAACATTGCGAGGCGGAATCCCCGCAGTCCCAAGAATGGTCAGCGCTGTGCTACGCAGCACGGCGGCTGGAAGCGAAATTGTCGGCCCAGCGCTTTCCCCAACTTGAACGAAGCGAGTCTCGGATCCGATCACGCCAAACTCTTTACGTGTTATCGCAGCCAGAAATGCTTCTACCGGTCTGCCCCACACGTAGTCAATCACGACTTGAAAGCCTGCCTGACCAGCCTCACGCACAAAAGCCTCGCCGAGTTCCGTCGCCGATGCATCGAGGCGAATGGTTGCGTCAGCGCCAAGCTGATGCAATGTGCTCAAGGCTTGTTGGTTGCGCCCCGCAGCGACCACGCGACCTGCGCCCAGAAGTTTTGCTATCTTCACCGCCAGCTTACCTGTCACTCCGGTCGCGCCGAGAATGAGTACGTTTTCCCCTGGCGCCAGCTTGGCGCGGAAGGCGAGCGTGAGCCAAGCGGAGACGCCCGGATTGGGCAGGGCAGCAGCGGTCTCGTCGTCTACTTCTTGAGGGACCGGAAACGAGAATGCTCTACGCAGGACCGTGCGTTGGGCCATCGCACCATAAGGGGCTCGGGTTCCACCGAAGAACACCCTTTGCCCATCGCTGAGGTGCCCAACTCCATCTGTGCCGCAGACGAGAGGGAAGTCGTGCGGACTGGCATAGTGTGAGCCGCTAGCTAATTGTTTGTCGATAGGTTTCAGTGACGCGGCGTGAACCTGCACAATCACTTCGTCGTCACCAGCGATTGGCTCGGGGAACTCTTCGCACCGGGGCGATTTTCCGAGAGCGTGCAGAACCGCAGCATCCATAGTGGCTTCCTCACGACCGAAGGCCTGTAGAAATCTTTTCCCGCGCCGTTCGGCCTACCGATTTTGCCTCAATATTTTACGCGAGCCGACGTTGAATAACTGTCGGTAAGAACCGATCGGTCGTGTCTTAAAAACCGTGGCATGGCAGAATCATGATTTCTGAGGGTTCGTTATTGGGTGGTTCTTCGGGCACCTCAGATTGTAGAGAGTCCAACTGGCTCGCTCGGCTTCTAATTCTGGTTTGGTCATATCTGCCCGTCTTGGGGCGATTACCACTAGAGGAACTCCGCAGCTTGGGTCTTCGCATAAGAGCGGCACAGAAAATACAACGGGCGTTTGCAGACGGGAGCCCGATTGTCCCCAAGGAGTTTGAATGCTTTCTAGTGGCTGGTTCGCGTAGTCATATACGTGCATACAGACTGGACATGCAACGGGTAAAGGAACAGTTTCCGTTTGCGACCACGCTGGATCTGTTTCTGGCAACTCGGGCGTGGAAGCTCGGAACGCAGACTTGTGCCCACAATTCTGGCACCGAATCACATCGCAGTTCATCATCAGAGTTCTCTCCGGCAGTACAAGCGCCACAAGTCTATGCGGCGGCTAACAGTTCGGCAATCGACCAAACGTGATCGGTTAAACCAGCTTCCATAGCGGGAGTAACGCGCAACGTCTGATGGACGCGACAGAAGTTGTAATAGGCGAAATGCAAAGCGACAGCAGCCCGAAGATGGGAAACCTTTTTACTAAAACCCAACGTCAATCTGGTAAACCGCCTCATCTGTTGGCGCATGGTCAGGTTGCTACGCTCCACAAAGCTCGTAGAGATATGATCGGGATCGGGATTTCCCATTCTGACCTTGGATATAACCCCCGAGATGCGTGGTGGGGAGTACCTCGCATCGGGGCTATCGAATTGCCCATAGTCCCCGAACATCTTCGTAAGCTGGGCGAAGTCAGCATCCAATCCAAACGCCATAGGCACGCATTGCCGATAGTGGTTGAGACCATCGGTGGTGATCTGCGTCCGGCCTTCGATCCGGTAGTAAAGATCGTTGAGGAACTTTGCCGTGTCGCGTTGAAGGCGTTGCCCAACAAGATGCGAGGCAACAAGCTTGGTGTCCGCATCAATCGCCACAAAGACCCACTGACTGCCAAACTCAGGCGAGTCTCCCTGCCGGACGTTGCGGTCCTTCTTGCCCACGAAAGTCCAGATTTCGTCCAGTTGCAAATGCCTGGCGTGCAGTCTGCGGACCTTGGCGTCCGACATTCGGCCCACACTCTCTCCGGCCACCAGGAGCAGGCGCATAATCGTGTTGCGGTTAAGGCCGGTGAGTCGCTCCGTGCTCCGAATCGAGCAGCCCTCAAGAAGGCAATGCAGCGCCTGTTCTGCTGCTGCGGGATTCGACGTAAAGGTGTCGCGAGTGAGCTTCGCGTGGGGCTCAGAAAATCGGTTCTTACAGGAAGTGCATTTCCATCGTTGAATGCGACGCTTACCGAAGGAACCAGCTTTAACGCAGGCCGTGTGCTGGCATCTGATGCAGGTCATGGCTTTTCTCCACTTGATTTCCCTGCGGAGAAAAGCCACAATGAGATTGGGTCTGAGTTGCGGCTTACCCCGCGATTCGGATTAGCCCCGCAACCTGCTTCAACAGGGAGCGGGGCGCTGATTGTTAAGAACTACGATTTAGGGTGGTGGTTCGACCGTGATTTCTACGGTGTGACCGGCAGCGAAAGTGATCGTGATTCGGATAATCATGCTGGTTTCATCCTTCCTGAAAGCCCCGTTCCTGCGGGGCTTTCGTATTTAGAGCCAAAGTCACTTCTTTTTGGGATGGCCCAACATCCCGCGAATCTCATTAGGGAGTTTGTCGGGATCGAGCCGGGCAAAGGCATTAAGCCCCTGCCTGTGCTCAGCGCCCAACTGTTCCAAAAGAGTAATTCGGCGTCGGTACGCTGTCTGACCGTCCAAAATCTTCGACTCAATACGTGCATCGCTACCGGTCAATCTTTTCAGCGTTGTGCCAATAGAGGCGAGAGGGTTTGCACGATACTTGGTCAGATCAAATCCCATCTCGTTCAAGTAATCGCGGACTTGCGGCGGCGTCAGCCATACGTTCTTGTGACGGCTAAATATCAGCTTGATAGCAGCAAGCAGGCCTCCGCTCTGAGTTTCAATTTCTTCAATCTCTTTTTGGAAAAGTTCTTGCTTGTCCGCAGGCAGGAGCGGGAAGGTTGCAAGCATCAGTTCGCGCAACTTTGCAACTTCTTGATCAATCTCGTCACGCTGAAGGCCCAAGGCAGCAATGCGCGTGACGTACTTCGCGAACAGATGATAGTAGTCTATCGTTGTGTCTGAGCTCATAACAGGAGAATAATAAGACAAATGTCTTACACAGTCAAGAGAAAAAAGGAAGGCACCGGAAAGCAATCTGGATGGGACTCTATGATCTCGGATGCGAAAAGGAGAATCGCAGCCCTCCAATCCTCAATCCGGGTTTTTGAAAAGAAGAAGGCAGCTAAAGAGGCATGGCCGGGAACTACGGAACGCAGTTCTGAGCCATGCCACACTGTTTAAGACAGTACCAACCGATCACACCACTTGCGTTGCTCGCCACTTGACGGCCGAACGCCAGCCCCATTCGATACAGCTTCATACGTGGGCGTCCTATCCCCGCCACTTGTTGACGTACGGTAGGACGAACAAATACAGGCCGGTGACCAGGAGCAAGGCAAGTATGGCCACCGCCGATAGACCCAGCCTGTTGTTGTACTTCCCCTGTACCACCGTAATGCCGTTGATGATGACGGCCAGTGTGAAGACTATGCACAGCCAGCGGTGCGTCTGCCGAAACCATTTGCTCCAGTTCAATTGAACCTCCTCCGCCACGACGAATATCAGCGTGGGAATTGGTTTTTGATGCTCTCAATGAGAAATTTGCCTGCCCGTATTCTGTCGCGCCATCATCTACTCCGGATTGATGCCCCGAAGGGAGTTCGGCCAGTGCCTAAATCGTCTGGCGATAACACGCGTTTGCACAACTAAGAATTACGGGGGAAAGGATAGTTGGTACATTGGCGATTTTCATCAACAATCCTCGAACTTGGTTTTCTGTGCCCCCCGTGCGATCATCTGACCGGCATGTTTACTTCTCCCCTTTCACAGCGCGCAACCGCGGAGTTCATGGGAACCTGTTTCCTCGTGGCCGGAGTAGTCGGCTCGGGAATTATGGCCGAACGTCTTGCGGGTGGAAGTATTGCGCTCGCTCTTCTTGCTAACACCGTGGCCACAGGGGCAATCCTTGTGGCCCTGATTTTAGCCTTTGGCAGTATCTCGGGAGCGCATTTCAATCCCGCGGTTACCCTCTCTGACGCGATAGAGGATGGCATACGATGGCGCGAGGTGCCAGCCTACATCGGAGCGCAAATTTGCGGCGGTCTAACCGGAGCCGCCGTTGCTCATTTGATGTTTGGGTTGCCGTTGTTTTCGATGTCGCATCACGCGAGGAGTGGCCCAGCTCAGGTCTTTAGCGAGTTCGTCGCTACGTTTGGCTTGATGACCGTTATATGGGGTTGTTCCCGCCAGCGGGCTAGTGCCGTCCCGTTTGCCGTGGGTGCATATATCACTGCAGCGTATTGGTTCACATCGTCAACTTCATTTGCTAATCCTGCTGTTACACTCGCCCGTGCTGTCTCCGATACGTTCTCCGGCATACGACCCGCAGATGTACCCGCGTTCATTGCCGCGCAATTCGGCGGAGCAATAGCGGCCACATTCCTGTTTCGTTGGCTTGTGCCGTCCTTACCCAAAACCGCCGAGGATATTCTCATGCCGCACGGCTCTCAGCACCTCAAAACCTACCTGTTCGCTTGTGTTCACAATGCCGGACGCTCCCAGATGGCGGCGGCACTGTTCAATGTTTACGCAGACCAGAACCAGTGCAGGGGAATTTCCGCTGGGACACAACCTGGGACTCACGTCCATCCCGAAGTGGTAGAGGCAATGCGTGAGATTGGGATTGACCTGAGTTCTTCCAATCCGCAAAGACTGACGCCTGCGTTGGCACAAACGGCGTCAGTGCTTGTGACAATGGGTTGTGGCGATGCTTGCCCGTTTGTCCCCGGATTGAAGACCGTTGATTGGCCACTGCCAGACCCCAGAGGCCAATCGGTTGAAGCGGTGCGCGCGATTCGCGATGAAATTCACGAAAAAGTGAAGACATTGATTCGAAGCGAATGCTCGGATTGCTGCGTCGCTGATTGGCGTTAACAGCGATTACATTAATTGAGAATGCCGGGGTCTGCGGATGGTAGTTGGTGCGATGGCGATGTTTCGCCAAACACTAAACGACGCGAGATGCTGCTAGTGTTAACATTCTTTGCCAGTTGCCTTTAGCGGCGGACTGTCCTTTAGGGATCGAGGAAACAACAAATGCAGAAGAAGAGTATCAACGCTCTACTGGTTGTCCTCAGCATACTGTTCGCGTGCAACGTATCGATATTCGCTCAGGTGTCCCAGCCGGCAGCGCCAGACGTTTCAGAGGCCGATACACAGCCGCACCGCCTTTCGGACCAAGACGTCGAGATGCTGCGGGCGGACCTACGCGCACAGCGGAAGCAGATCGTCGCGCAAAACATGAACCTCACCGCCGATGAGGCCACCAAATTCTGGCCGATCTTTGAGCAGTATAGAAAAGAAGCTATCAAACCCAATGACGAACGCTGGGTGGTGATCAAGGATTATGCAGCGAACCACAGCACCCTGACCGATGCGCAGGCTTACAATTACATCAAGAGATTGGCGGCCGTTGATGAGGAACTCATCGGATTGCGATTGAGGTATGTTGCGGTGTTTGAGAAGGTCATCTCGCCCAAGAAGACTGCGTTGTGGTACCAGATCGATCGCCGTATCGATCTTCTGATCAATTTGCAGTTGTCCTCGCAGATTCCGATGGTCGACACCAGCAAGTAAGCCGACGGGATAGCCTGTCTCCCTCGCCCCAGCGCGCAAGGAAGTTCGATAACAGCAGATAAACGAACCTTGACGACTTGCCGAAGCCTAACAGTCAGAGTGGCGTGAAAGTGTCTCTCTCTTGCTCCTGTAATGTCAATCTGCCGGGAAACCGCTGCAAATGCACGACTTATCAACATGCCCCTCAGCGGCTCAAAAAACTTTTTCGATCTATGAGCCACTTTTCCCCGAGTTCACGTTTCAACTAGTAGGAACGGGTTTGTTCGCGAAAGCGAAAGGACTTGCCGGAAGGTGGGGGGAGCTTTCCGGCATTCTTTTGCTGCCCACCCTGCGCAGCATGCGGTGGCTTCGCGGCATTCATCATCCCTATCCTGGAACGAACGTTCACTCTTTCTTTGGAGCATGAGGAGCAAACATGACGAATCGATCGACGCACTCTAAAAAGCCCACTTTTCAATACGCGCATGCATCCCGGAAACCACGATGTGCAGGCGTCGCATCTGTGACCAATCCTAGATTCTGCCTCATCCTGTGTCTGTTGCTGTTATGTGCGGCCGCCAACGCGCAGACCTACAAAGATATTTTCGAATTCAACGGGACGACCAATGGATGCTGTCCACAGTATCCTGCGATCCTCGCTCAGGGAGAGGATGGCAATCTTTATGGCACGACTCCCACCGGTGGCGCCAGCAATGAAGGTATCGCATTCAAAATCACGCCTACCGGAACGCAGGCTGTCCTATATAACTTCGACATTACCCACGGCAGCAATCCAAATGGCGGACTTACTCTAGGTTCCGACGGCAACTTTTACGGCACATCCGAGCACGGTGGCGCGCATGCCTATGGAAATATCTTTCAACTCACTCCTTCTGGGACCTTGAATGTCTTATATGACTTTACGGGCAATGCTGATGGCGGATACCCTCTCGCGCCTCCCATCCAGGGAACCGACGGAAATCTCTACGGCACCTCCTACCCTGGCGTCGCCTACAAGATTTCCACGAAAGGCGCGTTCAAGATTATCAAGAAGATTCCGTCAACCCCCTATGGCCCCCTGGTGCAAGGGACTGACGGCTCGTTTTACGGGATGACCGAACAGGGCGGAACATCCGGCGTTGGAACGATCTTCAAGATCGTCAAGACCAAGGTAACCACGCTTTATAACTTCGACAACACCCACGGCGCTGCCCCTTATGGGGGACTTGCCCAAGGTGCGGACGGCAATTTCTATGGAACCACGTCCGGCGGCGGTACCTCGAACTCAGGAGTAATTTTTCAAGTCACACCGAACGGCGCCGTTACGGTTATCTACAACTTCGATTCGACCCATCCGGCCAATGGATATCAATCATTCTCTGGCTTAGTGGCTGCGACCGACGGCAACCTTTATGGTTCCACCATCTTTGGTGGAAGCGGCAGCAACGGCGTGTTGTTCAAGATCACAACGACCGGCGCTTACTCCGTGCTATCGAATTTTGATAACACCCACGGGTCGGGGGCCTATCCAACTCCCCTCCAGTACACGTCCGGCAAATTCTTCGGCTTAACGAGCAGAGGCGGCGCGTCCGGTAAAGGAGTGGCCTACTCTCTCGACAATAGCGTCGGTCCGTTCGTAGCGCTCACATCAACTCTCGGCCTTGTCGGTAAGTCGGTCGGCATTCTGGGCAACGGGCTCACGGGCACAACTGCCGTCAAGTTCAATGGCGCCTCGGCCAACTTCACCGTAGTTTCCGATACCTATCTCACAGCAAAAGTTCCCTCGGGAGAAACCGGGACGATCACCGTAACCACGCCGTCAGGAACGCTCTCCAGCAGCCAGCGCTACCGCGTGACTCCGAAGATCACCAGTTTCAATCCCCCCAGCGGATCGGTCGGATCTTCCGTCGTCGTCAGCGGTTCCGGACTCATCCAGGCCGCCACAGTCACTCTGGGAGGAGTGAAAGTTACATCGTTCACCGTCAACTCAGACAAGCAGGTGACGATCACCGTTCCCACTGGAGCCAAAACCGGCAAGATCGTCATCACGTCTGCGGGCGGCAAAGCCACGAGCGGCAAGATCTTCACCGTGACTCAGTGATGTTTCACTCTCACTTTTACAGATCTTTGTGTCACAATTCGAAAGATCGAACCTTCTCTTGAAAGTGCATTCTGTTTTGTGCGCCGGTGAGTCAGTGTCAGGAGTTTGTTGGTTTTTCTAGTAGGTAAAGGCTGGATCGAAACGTTGATCCGCGCCTGTGCGTTGCCGTGACGGGCATGGTTTTCGTACCAGATAGAGAGAGGCGTCTTAAGC
>JBAWBE010000649.1:0-11936 GCA_049589635.1 Terriglobales bacterium | reverse complement strand
CTAGTAACTGCCAACTTGGCAAGTGAGTCGCCCCACCATCCACACCATTTTTTGAATCATCTTCGGCTACGCTGCCCTGGCCTTCACGATGCCATGGCTTCAAAACCACTGGCACCTTGACGCTGCGGTGCTTCTCAGGGTTCAACTCATAGGCGGCGTGATGTTCCTGTGCGCCGGGGTAGCGAGCGTGCGCTACAAGATCTATGACAGCCAGATCGCCACTCTCAAGGAAATCAAGCAAGTCCAAGTTCAGATTCTCGAACTTCAAGCATCGCTGCGAAGGGAGCAATAGCATCGATGCCGTGGGTCGGCTCTGATGCGAAACTGCAGGGACGCTGGCGTATTAACCCCTATCCTTCAGTTACCTTTTCCGCAACCGGCAACTCGACTGTCGGGCGCCCAGCGGGAACGTGGCTGTTCCCTTCTTTTCGCAGCCTGCCAAGGGAGGTGGCGGAAAGGCAAATGCGCGTCGAGGGTGGGGCGCCGAGAGAATCACGCTACGACCGGAAGCGATGCGAGGACGTTGGCGATGGCGCTTCCCGCGATCCTGGTAGTTGCGATGCCGCCGAGGTCGGGAGTGCAGAGTGCTTTGTCGACCAGTGTGGCCTCGATGGCCTTCAAAATGCCCGCGGCAGCCGCGGCTTCGCCGAGAAAATCAAGCATCATAGCCGCGGACCAGATCTGGGCGATCGGGTTGGCGATGCCTTTACCGGCGATGTCCGGCGCCGAACCATGAACAGGCTCGAAGAGCGAAGGATAGCGGTGCTCGGGATTGATGTTGCCAGAGGGAGCGATGCCGATGGTTCCGGCGCACGCGGGCCCCAAGTCCGAAAGAATGTCGCCAAACAGGTTGGAAGCAACGACCACATCGAAGCGGTCTGGATGGAGCACGAAATGCGCAGTGAGGATGTCGATGTGGTATTGGTCCCAGCGGACGTGTGGAAAATTCTTGCTGGTCTCGCGCACCCGCTCATCCCAGAACGGCATGGTGATCGAGATGCCGTTGGATTTGGTGGCGGAGGTGAGATGTTTCTTCACGCGCCGATTTGCAAGCTCAAATGCGAAGTTGAGAATGCGGTCAACTCCGGTCCGGGTCATGATCGTTTCCTGAATGACAACCTCGCGGTCAGTTCCAGTAAAAATCCTGCCGCCGATGGAGGAGTATTCGCCTTCGGTGTTCTCGCGCACTACATAAAAATCGATGTCGCCGGGTTCTCGTCCGACGAGCGGACAGGGCATGCCGGGCATGAGCCGAACCGGACGCAGATTGACATATTGATCGAATTCGCGGCGAAACTGAATCAAGGATCCCCAAAGCGAGATGTGGTCGGGCACTTTTTCCGGCCATCCAACCGCACCGAAAAAGATCGCGTCGTGGCCCACAATCAAATCCTTCCAATTGTCAGGAAGCATCTTGTTGTGCTTCAGATAGTAGTCGCAGGAGGCAAAATCAAAATCGTCCAGGTGGAGCGCGAAGCCGTATTGTCGCGCGGCGACCTCAAGTACACGCAGGCCTTCAGGAACGACTTCCTGACCGATGCCGTCGCCCGGGATCACGGCAATCCTGTACTTCCGATCCTTTTTATTGCGGCGTTCTTCTACGGCACTGGGCATAGAACTCTCTCTTTAGGAATTGATCCGCTTCTTCGGAGCCATCCTGATGACGGCGCCCATGGCGACAATGGTTACAGCTGACAGGATCAGCGTACAACCTACCAGGTGGAGGCCGCCGGCAAAGTGCCCGCCAACCTCGCTTGCGCCGACCATGTAAGGCCCCACGAATCCGCCCAGCGTACCGAGGGCATTGATCAAACCGATCGACGCGGCGGCGCCCGCACCTGCGAAAAACATCGTGGGCAAACTCCACAGCGGTGGCTTGGCGGCGCTCACGCCCAACGCGGCCAGCGAGAGCCCTGTGACCGCTATAGAAACGGAAGAGCCTGCGCGCGCTGTGATCGCCATTCCCGCCGCGCCGACGATGCAGGCAACGGCAGCGTGGCCGTAGCGTTCTCCTGTACTGTCGGAATTGCGCGACCAGAGCACCATGCCGACGACGGCGATGAGGTTGGGAATCGCGACCAGCAGACCGACCTCGAATGGCGATAGTCCCGGCTCCTTGACGATGAGCGGGGCCCAGAATCCGATCGTGTATAGACCGGCCGAAGTCCCGAAATACGCGAGGGAAAGTACCAGAACTTTCCAATCCGCCAGAGCGCGCCAAGCGCTGTGGCCACGCAGATCTTTGACTGGTGCCTGTTCGCGCAACATCGCATCCAAAAGCCAGCCGCGTTCCTCGACCGTCAGCCAGGTCGCATCGGCTGGGCGGTCGGTGAGAAAGCGTAACGTGATGCTGCCGAGCACCAGCGCGGGAATTGCTTCGGCGGTGAAGAGCCACTGCCATCCTCGTAAGTGCAGCAGGCCGTCGAGCTGCATCAGCGCGCCGGAGATGGGCGATCCAACAATCCCGGCGGCAGGTGCCGCCGCCATGAATAGAGCGGTCATCGCCGAACGGCGATTCAAGGGAAACCAATAGCTGAGGTAAAGAATGGTTCCGGGAAAAAAGCCCGCTTCGGCAACGCCAAGCAGAAAGCGCAATGCATAAAAACTTGTCGGACCCTGAATGAAGGCCATCGCTATCGACACCAGGCCCCATGTGATCATGATTCGTCCGATCCAGAAGCGCGCGCCCACGCGATGTAGGATCAACGTCGAGGGTACTTCGAAGACGAAATAGCCGAAGAAGAAGGTGCCTGAACCGACGCCGAACATCCGCGCTGTCAGCCCTATGTCGCGATTCATGGTCAGGGCGGCGATCCCCACATTGATGCGATCGAGGAAGGCGACGAAGTAGAGCAGCATGAGAAACGGAACAAGCCGCCACGCGACCTTGCGCATCGTACGCACTTCAATGGGACTACACGATTGCGCCTTGATGTCGCTCATCATTTGTGGGTTGGCGTGCCGCCGCTTTTGCACCGTCTGATTGTATACGCGGAAGGTTTGGCGTCGATCTGCCTGCCGACATTAAAGGTGACTGACCACTGTCATCGGCCAGCACCTCACCCATGGTTCTGAGACGTGGTGGGCACGATCCACAGCATTAGGCAAATGAATCGCGGACGCATGACCGCCGGATCTGAATTTGCATCATTTTTGGTTATGGAAGGGTTGGCACAACTCGCCGAAAACAAATATTTCTTCGACGACCTGAAACAACGGTGCGGTAATCTGAGCGTTACAACGATGACACCTGTCGGTTCCCGGTATTTCATTTCCGTCTCTCTCCTTCTAGCGAGCCTTTCTTGCATTCCATCCCGCGCACAGGACTGGGTCCACATCGGATCGAATCTGGGCAACGCGAAAATCCGCATTGCAGCGGCCGATTTCAAACCAGTAGGCGAGGATCCGCAAACCCCTTCCCTGAAAGCGGAATTCGATTCGACACTCTACAGCGATCTGGGCAATGCGGGCATCTTCGACCTGGTTTCGAAGAACTTTGCGCCAACGGGCACGCCGGGCTCACCGCAGGAGATCAACCTCTCCAGTGGTCCGCGCCGCCGGCAAGCGCTGCAATGGTTGCATTCGGTGCGCTTTCGGTCGCTAACGGACAACTCGTGGTCTACGGATGGCTCGACGACGCGAGCGTTTCAGAAACGATCCCGTCCCTATCCTTGCAAAACTGCTAGACAGTGCAAATAAAGCGCTATATATTGGTATTTATTTTGCGATAAGGCTGTATATATGGAGCCTAATTGATGAGATCAGGTGTGTCAGATGTTCTGCCTCCTGCCGTCAAGAGATCGCTGGCCAGCTTCGGCAGCGACCTTGCGACGGCGCGCCGGAAACGTGGACTCACAATCATGGCCGTCGCCGGGCGGATGGGCGTCTCCAAGAATACCTATCTTCGCGCAGAGAAGGGCGATCCAAAAGTCGGCCTCGGTGTATACGCAATGGCGCTTTTTGTCTTGGGCTTTGGCGATCCGCTTGGCACTCTTATCGACGTAAGCCGCGACGACACCGGTCTTCTTCTCGATGAGTCACGACTGCCAAAACGCGTGCGTATGAAGAAAGCACAGGTACCACGACCGTGAAACGGAAGATCGACGTGATGTTCGGCGATGGGCCGCAGGCCGGCACGCTGCATTACGACCTGCAAGGTCATCGTGAAAATGCCGCTTTTGAGTATGACGCCGGCTGGCTTGGGGATCCCGCGCGTTTCGCACTAGGCCCGACGCTTCCGCTCCAGGCAGGACCAATTTTTCATCGCAAGTCGGCTGAAGGCTCCTTATTCCACTCCGCGATAGCTGACACGGAGCCTGATGGATGGGCAAAGCGTTTGATCAGACGCGATCACAACAAGCGTAGACAGGAATTGCGCCGTGACGGAAAGGACGAGGCTCAGCCGCTCAACGCTCTTGATTATTTGCTAGCCGTGGATGATTTCAGCCGCGCCGGCGCTCTTCGTTTTCGTGATGACGACGGCGTGTTCCAGCGCGCACAGGAAGAAGGCCGCCGAACAGCTCCGCCACTCATCGAACTCGGGGCTTTGCTCAGCGCGTCACACGCTGTAGAGGCAAACAAAGAGACGGCGGCCGACCTCGCATACCTACGCGGCCGAGGCACATCGCTTGGCGGTATGCGCCCGAAATGCACGGTCATTGACGATGATGGCGCACTGAGCATCGGCAAATTTCCCAGTATCGGAGACGAGCGCGCCGTAACCAAGGGAGAAGTGCTCGCTCTGACGCTTGCCAGAAAGGCCGGGATCCATGCCGCCGCAGCGCGTATTGTCCAGAGCACCGATTTGCCGGTGGCGCTGATTCGCCGCTTCGACCGGCAAGCCAACGGGCAGCGCATCTTGTATGTCTCGGCCGCGACGATGCTGGGCGTCGAGGTGACCGAGCCCAGGGAACACACCTACACCGAGATCGTGGACGCAATCCGCGTACAAGGGGCCGACCCACAGGCCGATATTGAGGAGTTATGGCGCCGAATGGCCTTCTCGATCCTGATCACGAATGTGGACGACCACCTGCGCAATCACGGCTTTCTGCATGTAGACAGGGAATTCTGGCGGTTGTCGCCCGCCTTCGACATCAATCCGTCGCCTGACCGGGTGCGTGAATTGAAGACGTGGATATCCGAGAGCGCAGGCCCAGAGATGACAATCAAGGCTTTGATGTCCGTGATTGCTTATTTTCGCATCACTCCCACGCGGGCTAAGGAAATATTGGGGAACGTTATAAAAGCCGTAAATGACTGGCGCAAGACGGGAAAGAGCATGGGCATGAGTGACGAGGAACTTGAGCCCTTCGTAGACGCCTTCGAACATAGCGAACGCGCCACTGCGCGAAAGTTCATCTAAACTGACGCACTGCTTTTGGTGTGTCGAGCAACTGATCGCCCTTATTTCTTTTCGTTCGATGGCCGAATACCAATACGCCAACGATTGCCTTCTCGCTGCTATTGAGAATCGTGGATTCCCTAATTAGTCCAGCTCCCAGGTAATAGTGATGGTCTGTTGGGTTGTACGCGCCGTAGTCCACTCCGCCCACTTGGGTCAGATTCGCCAGAATGGCTCCCGTGCTTCCGTTGATCACATACGTGCGCGGCGCGAACGCGACCGGATCAGGCGCCGGGAACCGGGGGTCGCAGGTAACCAGAACATTGTCGCCAGGCCCCTGCGCCATCCCCGACGGCATACAGCTGTTCAGTCCCGAAATCACTTGCGTCACCTCTCCCTTTGACGGGTCCATCACCGCGACTGCGCCCGCCGTCAAGTCCGACCCAACCTCCGGAATGCTGATCAGAAACCTGTTCGCTCGGGAGTCATACAGAACACTGCCGATGCCGCCGGCCGAGGTATCCGGTGTGCCGTTCGTTCCATCGAAGGTCACCTGCTTCACAATCTTCAAAGTGGTGGTGCTGATCAGTGTGACGAAAGGGCGCACCGATATTCCAGTACACCCTCTGGCTGCTGACGTGGTTCAGTTTCGGCGGTATTATCGCTCGCGCTGAGGCGTCCAGCTCACGCCGAACGAGTAGGTTGGGTGGTAGAACTCGCGTTGGGTGTCGTATTTCGGGCTGCCGTAGTAGAAACCGAATTCCTCGTTATTGAGGTTGAGACCGGAGGCGATCAACTTGAAACCGCGAGGAAGCGCGTAGCTGCCCTGCGCGTCGATCTGGGTATGGTCGTAATTATAGTTGTCCCCTAGCGGGCCCATTGGCCCCCCTGGCACTCCGTCCGTGTACTGGTAAACGTAGATGCTCGACTGGTTGAAGTTAATATTCATTGACATCGAGAGAGGTCCCTTGTTGTAGGTCGGGCCGATGTTAAAGAGGTTGGGGGCGTTCTCGAGGAGGCGCGGCTTATCGCTGCGCCCGGCAATGCCGCTGGTTTGGGAACCGATGTAGCTGTAGTTGGCTTTCATGCCGAAGCCGCCAAGAAAGCCGGGCAGATTGGTCCAGTTCTGCAGGTACTGCAATTCAACACCGCTGATCCATGCGCTGCCGGCGTTGATGTAATAGGTGGCGAGGTAAGTGCCCTGATCGACTGGGGGGGCGCCCGGAGGCAGGTAGTTGTTAAGCACGGCCTGGGTGCTGACGGGTGGAGAGGCGAGGTGTTTGTAAAAATACCCGCCAGACAACACGCCGAAGGTCTTGAAATAGTGCTCGTAGAGGACGTCGATATCATCGCCAGTTTCCGCCTTGAGGTTGGGGTTGCCGAAGTTGACCGTGAATTTGTAGGCGCCGTTTCCGCCGGTGCCCCAGCTCACGTCAGACGCGATTTCGCTTTCTTCGGGACGCGAGACGCCGCGAGCGTAGATCAGACGCATATAGCTGTTCGGTCCGGCGTTGAAGCGCAGCGATGCGCTGGGCAGCAGGTCGTAATAAGAGCCGGAAAACTTGTTCGGCGTAGCGTTGCCGCTGGGATCGAACGCCAAGTTATGCACATTATCCGAAGTCATCTCGGCGCGCAGGCCAAGGATCAGGCGAATGCCGTTGGAGAAGTCGGTGGTGTTCATCACGTAGTAGGCGGGAATATGCTCCACGAGCGAGTAGTTTGAGGAGTCCACTCCCTTATCGCTGTTATCGAGGATGAAATCAGTGGGGTGCTGGTTGACATAGTCCTGGGCGGGGCCGAACCACACGTTGTAACCATCCTGGTACGCGCCATTGTAATAGTTTTTTTGGATGAGGTTGTTGGGGAAGGTCGTCATCGGGACGCCGGCGCCGGAGCCGGCGTAATTCTCTATGGAGCTGTATTGGTTGTTGTATTTGTGCATGCCGCGGAACTTGGCGCCGTACTCGAAGGTGGAGAGATGACCGCCAAGATGCCAGCGGAATGCTCCCGAACCTTCGAAGCCAACGTTGATCTGCTCCTCGTGGCCGAACTCACGCTGAGTATCGGTTAAGAAGTAGTTCTGGGGACTGTTGATCTCGGAAAAACATGCTGGGGTCCACTGAGGCACGAAGTAGTCCTTGGTGGCGGCTTGGTTGAATTGGCACGAACTGGCGGTGGCGGTGTTGGTGAAGTCGGCCGAGTCGAAAGGCTGGTCGCCGAAGTAGCCGTTTCCGATGGCCGCGCTCCAGGAATACCAAGTATTGGTCAGCACGTGCGTGCCGCTCAGAATGATGCTGTCGGAATAGATTCGGGCATCTTCAAGCTGGCTGTAGTAACGTGGCGGGGTGTTGCAGGGCCCGGTCGTTATCCCGTTGGCGGTGCCAGAACATCCACCACTGTAGCTGCCGTTGGCCACAGTCACAGTTTGGACGCCCGGCGTATTGTCGAAGAGGCTGTAAACGGATTTGTCGCCGTCGTCGCGTAGAAAGGTATAGAGATAGTGTAAAAAGATCGTGGACCCGGGCTTGATGCGGTAATCGAGGGTTCCGCCAAGTCCATAACGGGGACGGTGGAACATGTAGGTTCGGAGATCCTGTCCGTCGTCCCAGGGAACGTTTTGACCGTTTGAGAGGGTGGCCTCGTCAGGGGTGGGCTCGACGTCGTTGTAGCCGGTGCCATCGAAGCTATACTGGCCGCCGACGATGAAGCCGAGCTTTTTGCTGGCTCCAAAGCGCCTGCCCCAAGTGCCGTAAACATCCGCGTCGGGACGCGGGTTTTCGATCGGCGTGAAGCCGCCCATGGCGCCGATGCCTCCCATAGCAGTGATTTGGTAGGTGGGGGTATCGCTCGCGGTCTTGGTGACGAGATCGATTGAGCCGCCGATTCCATCGCCGTCCATGTTGGCCTGCAGGGTCTTGCTCATCACGACCGAACCGACGACGCTTGGGGGAACTGAGAAGAAATCGAATTCGCGGATCCCGGGATCCTGGGAAGGCATGTTGAAACCGTCAACGGTGGTGTTGGTCAGTCGGGGCTCGCCTCCGCGCACCCCGACAAAATTGTCTTGACCCTCGTTGCGCGTGAGGGCGACGCTGGCCATACGGCTGATCGCATCGCCCAGATTGCGATCTGGCAAGCTGGTGATGGTCTCGGTGGGCATGACTTGGATGAGATTGTCCGCGGCGCGCTCTTGATTGACCGCCTCCATCTCAGCCGAAGCACTTCCGGCCGATACCAGCACACTCTGCTTTTGTGACTCGACCTGGAGATGCAGGCTCACCGTAGTCGATTCCCCCGGATTGACGGTGACGGTTTTCGTCAGTTCTTGAAAGCCGATGTAGCTGATTGAAATTGCATAATCGCCAGGCTGCAATCCACTAAAAAAGAAGCGGCCCTGTTCGTCGGTGGAAACAATCATGCCTTTGGACGGGATGGATACCTGTGCTCCTCTCAATGCGGCGCCGGCGGAATCCATAAGCGTGCCGGAAATGGATCCGGCCTGGTTTTGGGCCGGCGCGGGAGGCGCCAGCCCGCAGAACAACACAGACAAGGCCATCACAAACTTCAACAGGGGATTAGAAAAGGTTAGACGTTTCATGGTCTCCATCACTTGCGAATGAAAGTCACTTGCGGCGCAAACGAACCTTATGAGGAATGTCACGTATCATCCACGCAATCCCCACAGCACGGGGCCTGAGCGGAGCTTAGGACAGCGAGCCTTAAGCGAAACTTAAGCTCATGTCAGATTCACAACCATTTCATTGAGATTTCACCGAACGTCCACAGTTGCGTGAAGCTCAACTTTAAGTACCTAGCGGAATCCGATGTCACACTGGATACGAGCCTCTGTTTCGAAGGCCAGGCCCGCCTTTCAGCAAACATTAAGGGGCGGTGCCTAAGCTCTAGTGACCGACGCAGAAAGCTTTCACATTCTTCATCTTTCTATTCCCCCTCTACAGCGAAAAGGCATTGCTGGAAGCGCAAGGTGAAAGAAGCGAAGATCCGCGAGCAGGCAGGCAAGGTTGGCGTCGCCGCCGCGCAACGAAGGCTGCTGGCCGATTTGACGGAGTTCTACCACGAGGCGGATGCGTCGCGACAGCAGCTAGTAAAGCTGGAGGAGAGCGTGACGGATGCGCGCGAAACCCTGAGCAAGGTAGTAACCCCGGTCGCTTAATACTTGCTGACACGGGACCAAGGGGAGCGCGTTCACAGCAACTGAGTTGCTCAGTCTGAACGCGCTAGAGCACCTTCAGACGCACGATGATGCGGGTTCCCTTTCCTGGCTCGCTTTCGATGCAAATGCTTCCTCCGGCGCCCTCGACAATGCTCTTGCAGATCGAGAGCCCCAGCCCGGCTCCGCCCGTCTCCCGCGATCGCGACTTGTCTTCACGGTAGAAGCGCTCAAACACGCGCTGCTGATTCTCGGGCGAGATTCCGCTTCCGGTGTCTTCCACCACCAATGTTGCTTCTCCCGCATCCTTTTCCGCGATGGACACTCGCACCTCAGTCCCTGAAGCGCTGTGCTGAATGGCGTTCATAAGGAGGTTGCTGATCAAAGTTTGTGCCGCTTCGACCCCGAGGTTCGCCTTGACATCGGTCTGATACGTCACCGCGACTCGCACGTAGCGCGATTCCGCAAACGTACGCAGCGTCTCTACAATGAATTTGGCCTGCTCCGCAAGGCTGATTTGCGCGGGCGGAACGGGAGTTGTCGTCTCATAGCGAGCGAGCGAAAGCATCCGCGAAATCAAATCGTCGAGGCGTTCGGTGTCTTGCAACACGCGTTCGAGACCGGCATGATATGCATCCACGGTTCTCGGCTTCATGTCGAGCACTTGCACCGACGAACGCACAACCGCGGCAGCGGTCTTCAATTCGTGCGCCGCATCGTGGAAGAAGCGCTTTTCTGCCTCGAACGCGCCGCGCACGCGAGCGACCATGCGTTGCAAGGCCTCTGCCAGGGGACGCAATTCGGTGGTCTCAACAGCCGCGGGTGAAGCCTCGAAGGCAAGCGAAGCGGGCTCGATCGATCCGGCGGCCGCAGCTAACTCCCGCAGCGGCAACAAGAGCCGCTGTGCCAGAAACACCAACAGCACTGCCGTTATGACTACGGTTGCCAAGCACAACACCAGGTAGAACCGCGTCGCTTCAAACACCTGGTGCCACAGCCGGTCCGTGCGCACAGCATACACGACCTTCACCGGCCGGCGCCGTCCCTCGCCGTCGGTCTCCGCCCGGTCAATAATGCGCAACGCATGACGCTGCAAAACACGATAAGAATGGCCGCCCACGCGCACACTTCGGATGCCCTCGTTGGGCTGCAAGGACACCGCGTCTGTGTCCTGCGAGTTGCCGATCAGTTGTCCTGCCGGGTTGTAGACCGCGTATTCGTCATCGCTTCCCGGCTGGAACTCGTCGGGATCCACCTTGACATTGTCTTCCAGATCTTCCGCGTCCTGCACCGCACCGATCAGAGAGTCGGCGCGCCCATTCAGCATCACCTCCAGCGCGCGCCAGCGCACTTCCCTTTCATGCAAAAGCGCAGCGGCTGCAGAGGCCAGACCGCATATCAACTCAATGCCGAGGACAAAGACCGTCGCACGCCGGACGAGCGATTTGTTCTTCATGCCTTGAGGACGCATTCCGCGCTGAGCCGATATCCGCGCCCGCGCAGGTTCTCCACCGTTGGGCTTTCCGCTGCTTCGCGCAATTTGCGTCGCAGGTTCGACACATGCGCCTCAATCACGTTGGAATGATGCTCCCAGGAAAAGTCGTACATGTGTTCGAGCAGTTCTCGCTTGGAGACCACCTTGCGCGGATGATGCATCAGGTATTCGAGAATCCGGTACTCCGTGGGCGAAAGGTCCAGCGACTTTCCGCCAAGATCAACAGATTGCGCAGTGAGGTCGAGGCTCAGATCACCCAGGCGCAGGGCGGTCTGCTGCACACCTTTACCGCGCCGGATCAGCGCTCGGGCGCGAGCGATGAGTTCACCGAGGTCGAATGGTTTGGTCATGTAATCGTCCGCGCCCATGTTTAGAAGCTGTATCGTGGTTGAGGTCTCGGATATCGCAGTAAGGATCAGCACGGGTACGGGCTTGCGGTTGCGCAGCGTGGCAAGGACCATAGAGCCGTGCTGTTTGGGCAGCATCAGGTCGAGGATGACAAGATCGTAATCAACCGTGTCGCAAACCATGATCGCCTCTTCCCCGTCGTGGCAAACATCGACGGCAAAGCCCGGGCCCTCGCGCAGGCCGGTCGCGATGTTTTCGGCCAACCGTATTTCGTCCTCTACCACAAGTACTCGCATTCGGTTCAATCCCAGGTTCCACGCTGCAGAACAGCGGAGGACTCGATGCCTCAGGTCCAATTGCAACATTTCCAGTCTATAGAGCCATTCGCGGGCTCATGCCTTTACTATCGCGTGATCACTAAGATCAAGGAGTTTACGGATTGTATGCAAACCTATTCCTAATTGAACGGCTCCCCGAGCTGATTTCGCTCGGGGATCCTTCGGTCGCTGCTGACTCTGTTATCCGTTGTTATCAGAAGAAGTAGTCTTCGGGGGCCAGGGCGACTCCGCGGAAGGCTT
>JBAWBE010000648.1:0-1505 GCA_049589635.1 Terriglobales bacterium | reverse complement strand
GACGAGCGAGCCGGTGAGCACAGCAGGCTTGAGCCAAGGCAGCGGGGATTTTTTTGTGAACGCTGCCATAGCTAGAAGAACTTTGTGAGATCCATTCCTTGGTATAGGCCTGCTACCTGGTCCGCGTAGCCGTTGAATGGCAGGGTCGGACGGCGATGATACTCGCCGATCCGTCTTTCGGTCGCCTGGCTCCAGCGCGGATGATCGACTGCGGGATTCACGTTTGCATAAAAGCCGTACTCGTCGGGCCCCGCTATATTCCAAGAAGTTGGCGGCTGTTCCTCCGTCAGACGAATATTCACGATCGATTTGATCCCCTTGAAGCCGTACTTCCAGGGAACCACGAGGCGGATGGGCGCGCCGTCCTGGTTTGGAAGCCGCTTACCGTAGAGTCCGACCGCCAGGAGAGTCAGCGGATGCATCGCTTCGTCGATGCGCAGGCCTTCGACGTAGGGCCATTGGAGGAGATCGGTACGCTGCCCGGGCATCTGTTGGGGATCGAGGAGCGATTTGAAGGCTACGTATTTCGCGCGCGAGGTGGGCTCGACACGCTTCAGCAGATCTCTCAGCGGGAAGCCGACCCACGGGATGACCATCGACCAGGCTTCGACACAACGCATACGGTAGACGCGTTCCTCCAGCGGGAACGATTTGATGAGTTCGTCGATCTCGAAGACTTGCGGACGCGCCACTTCGCCTTCGATCGTCACTTGCCATGGACGCGGCTTCAGAGTGCCTGCGTTTGCCGCCGGATCGCTCTTATCGGTGCCGAACTCGTAGAAGTTGTTGTAGTTGGTGACGGCGTTGTAAGAGTTGCTCTTCTCTCCAGACGCGTAGTCGAGGTGCCGCGTAACGGTGAGTGCGGCCCGGTCATCCGGCGTTGCGATGTTCGCGCCCTTTTCGTGGTCCTTCGCTCGAAGGCCTCGCATCAGCCAGAGCAAAGAGCTGCCCACGCCACTGCTGGTTGCCGCGAAGAGCAACGAGTTCTTGATGAACTCGCGCCGCTGAAGGTACGACCTCTCGGGCGTCACTTCGTTCGATGAGAGCATTTACCGATCCCGGACACCGCGTTCTCTTACTTGTTCTTCGCCATTTCGCAATTAGAAATCGTCGCTCACCCCGTTAGATGCGGTCGCTCTTGAAATGGTTACAGAACTTTCAGAGGGAACCTCTCGACTCGGGTACAGGTTCACCATTGCGAGGTATAGTCACGATGCAAACTCAGCGTGAGCGTTTCGGTCTGGTTCCCTGGATTGTCGGTATCGTAATCGTCGCGGCGATCGGATTCGGCTTCTTTCGTAAAGCGGTCGCGTTCTCGGAGACGAACGGTGCGTCCGATGGCGCACCAGTCGTGCTCGAGCTGTTCACATCAGAGGGATGCTCAAGCTGCCCGCCTGCCGACGCACTTATCAGTGAAATGGGGTCCTCGATGATATCCGTGATCCCGCTCGCGTACCATGTCGATTACTGGAATCATCTCGGGTGGTCGGACCCGTTTTCGTCAC
>JBAWBE010000647.1:0-8885 GCA_049589635.1 Terriglobales bacterium | reverse complement strand
GAGAAAGATCGCAGCGCCCTTGAGGACGCCGACGAAGATGATGGTTTGGCCACTAAAGTCGCGAGTGATTTCGGTCGCGAGTTCGGTTACGCGCTGCGCGATCTGTTCGCGGGAGATGAGGATTTTTAGTTCGGGCATTGAGAGCAATTTTATACACGAGTTGATGCGGGAGCGGAAACGCGATTTTTTGCAGTGCCCCTGGGGACCGCGCTGAGTTAGAAACGCCAGTGACTTGGGTCGTAGGAAAAATCCACCAGCGCATCGCGATAGTCGATCTTGATATCGAGCAGGCGCAGCATGGTGAAACCAAGGAATCCCGACACTTCAGTCCCTATGGAATCGCTGATCGAAGTGGTGTCGAAGGCTACGATGTCCTGGTTTTCCTGCCTCAGGTGTCCGAATGTGAATGTAGCCTTATTCGCATTGAAAACTTTGTTGACGGAGCCGCTGACGCCTTTCACATGCATGTTGGGGTCGATGCCAACTTTTGTAACTTCCCGCGCTGCGGCGGGTGAGATGGAATTGCGGAAGGCCCCGCTATCCAGGAGGAAGAGTTTGTAGGGTACATCGCCGATCTTAGTCGGCACCAGCACATTGTGGCCAAACAGAAATATGGGTGTATAGGAATGCATTTCAGGCGCGATGTAACGATCCTGAGGCCCAGAAGAACGGGGAGGTGCGTTTTTAGCATCCGCAGAGCTGGCTTCATGCGAAGGATCGTCAGCTTCCGAATCGGAGTCGCCTTCTTCATCTTTCAGCGTCAACTCTTGCTGCGGGGCGCCGGGACGCTTGGGCAATTCGCTGAGTTTCAGCTTTTCGTCGGGGAAGTCGAGATCGACGAGAAAATCATCGAAAACATCGGCGCCAATCAATCCGTCTTCATCCCCCACGGAGCGCCCTTCTATTACCTCAACCGGACAGTTCTGGAACTCCAAACCGCCGATCTTGATGGAGTCCGCCATGCCGAGGTAGCCATTTTTCCTGCCTTTGTCTCCAATGCCTCCAATCCTCGTCTCGGTGACTTTGGAAATGCCTGCCTTTTCAGCGATACCGCGCCGGACGAGAATGCCGCTGGCGCCGGTGTCGAGCATAAGGGAGCTTTTGTGTCCGTTAAGTTCAACGGTCAGACCAAAGCCGCGCAGATGCCTGGGATCCAGTAAAAGCCGCACCAACGGCGTTTCCGTCGCGGTCACTTTGCTAACGAGACGGCAAGGGTGGTCCTTCTTCTTGGCGCGCTCTTTCAGATATTCGAGATAATGCGCAGTCGAAAAGCGCCGTTCATCGTCCCAGTTATTGTCTGCCGCGAGCGAGTCCTCAAGATATTTAATTCGCTCCGAGCGCGAAAGAGTCGTGACCCACCGTTCCTCAATGTCAGGGTCACCCGGATCGAGTTCGTGCGCCTTCTTAATGGCGATCTGGGAGCTCTTATACATGGCGACCGCGTGCCGGACTCGCGACAGACCCAGATACGCGCGCGCCTCGGGATGCCCAGAATTGATTATGTTGACCCACTCTTTTTCGGCCTCCTCAATTTTGCCCTGGCGGAACAGTACTTCGGCGTGGGCGACGCGGATGCGCGGCGCGTCGGACAGCGCTAGTCCCTGGTCGGCGGCGTGTGCGGCTTCGTCAACTTTTTTCTGCTTGAGATAGACGCGAACGATTCCGGCGAAGGCGTCGGGCGACTTCGGGTTCCGTTGGAGGATTTCACGATACTTGGCGAGCGCGCCCTCGAAATCGCGCTTGCGGTAAAGGGCCATCGCGTCGCCAAGCGGATCGGGCAAGGGAGGAGCCGAAGCGCCCGACGGTGCGGATGAAGAAGACCCGGCCGAAGAGTTTTGCGCGGGCTGCGAAGAGCTTGGGATTGCCGCGGTGGTCGGGGGACTCGCCGAAGCCGCGGGCTGGCTATTGCTCGATTGTGCGAAGCAGGGCGACGATGTAAGAGTAAGAAGAAAAAGACAGCGCAACTTTCGGAGCATTCCTGATCCTTGTGGCGTGGCGCGAATACTAGCGTGAGGCTTCGCGCCGAAGTATTCTTGCATGGCGAAAGGCGGCAGCATAGCGGAAACTCGCTGCTCCCTAACTAAAGGTGACAACCTCGGGCCACAAAGTTTCAGATCGCCTACGGGCTTAATCGCGGCACTGGAGCTCGGGCGCAATTGCACGGCGTTCGGCACGTCTCTAAAATGTTAGTTTGCGTCGAAGCTCGAATTGTTTCGATAGCAATCGGACTTTGTTTTCGTGAGGATTTATGGATCTTAAGGGAATCAAACTGACCTGGCTTGGCCACGCTACCTTTCGCATCGAGACTCCGGAAGGGAAGATGTTTTACGTCGATCCGTGGGTCGGCGGGAACCCGATGTGTCCCGAAGCCGAGAAAAACGTGAGGAGGGCTGATGTGCTGGTTTGCACACACGGGCATGGCGATCACATTGGCGACGCGGTTGAGATCGGGAAGAAACACGGATCGACCGCAGTAGGCATTTTCGAACTCTGCTCGTGGCTCCAGAAGAAAGGAGTGAAGCAGATTTCGCCGATGAATAAAGGCGGAACGCAGACGGTCGCGGACGTGAAGATTACTATGGTGCATGCTGTTCATTCCTGCGGAATTCAGGATGGCGACCAGATCGTCTACGGCGGCGAAGCTTGCGGCTACGTGCTCGAGTTTTCGAATGGCGTGAAGATTTACCATGCCGGAGATACAAATGTGTTCAGCGATATGGCGATCATTCGCGACCTTTACGCGCCCAAGATTGTGATGCTGCCGATCGGGGATCACTTCACGATGTCACCGCGCGAGGCGGCTTATGCCTGCAAATTGCTCAAGCCGGAGACGGTGATTCCCATGCACTTTGGGACTTTCCCGATGCTGACCGGGACGCCAAGCGAGTTGCAGAAGCTTGCGCCGGACGTGAAGGTTCTGGAGATGAAGCCGGGACAGACGATTTCATAGCTTGATAGGGTTGGTCATAGACTGCTCGCGAACGACTGCTTAGTAAGAGCGCGGCGGTCCAGTGTGAGCGCGAATTTCCAGAAAGGCATAAATGGAAGACAAGAACGCTGGAGTGCCCGATTGGCGCATGGGCGGAATTATCGTTCCTGAGGTCGAAGACTATCTCTATGCGATGGTGCCGGCTCGCGATGAGGTCTTGACCGAGATGGAGGCAGACGCCGCAAAGAATAAAGTGTCAATCGTCGGTCCGGCGGTTGCGCGCCTCCTCTATCAGTTGGCGGTGATCAGCAAGGCTAAGCGAGTTTTCGAACTCGGCTCCGCAATCGGGTATTCAACAATCTGGTGGGCGCGCGCGGTGGGTGAAGGTGGGCAGGTCATCTATACCGACGGCGATCCTAAAAATGCGGCTAAGGCGCGACGATATTTCGAACGCGCGGGCGTCACGGCACGAATCGATGTGCGTATCGGGGACGCGCTGGAACTTCTCTCCGAGGAGAAGCAACCGTACGACGTCATTTTCAACGACGTGGATAAAGTTGATTACCCGCGGGTGTTTCGACTGGCATTGCCGAAGCTTAAAAGCGGCGGCTTGTTCGTTGCTGATAACGTGCTCTGGCACGGGAAGCTGCGGAAGCCGAACCCCGACGAACCCACTCGGGCGATTCTAGAATTCAATCGGTTGATCTCGGAGTCGAAGGACCTGTTTACGACTATCCTGCCGCTGCGCGACGGCGTGGCGGTGTGCGTCAAGAAGTAGCGCAAGAGGTGGCGTGCGCGATGCTAGAATAGTCGCTCTCCAATTCACGCGACAAAGGCTCTTACACCCTTGCCCGTAAAACAGATTCCAGAGACTATCTCGCGAACAAAAGTTACGGAAGCCCAAGCGTCTGACTCGCAAGCACCTGAAACCCTGACTCGTGCGCAGACCCATCCCCGGCCTGAATCTACGCCCGATGTTGTCATCGTCGGCGCGGGACCAACCGGTCTGGCCTGTGCGATCGAAGCAGAGAAGACGGGCTGCAAAACCCTCATCGTCGATAAAGGCTGCCTGGTAAATTCCATCTACAACTATCCGACTAACATGGTGTTTTTTACCACGCCGGAGCTGCTGGAGATCGGTGATATTCCTTTCACTACGGCGTCGGCTAAGCCTTCGCGGCTGGAGGCGCTGGAATATTACCGGCGCGCCGCCGAACATTATCAATTGCATATTCGTCAGTACGAATGGGTAAAGACAATTACCGGGGAAGATAATAAGTTTTGCGTAACGACGATGGGCCGGAACGGCGAGATTTATGACTATCACGCGCGAAAAATCGTCGTGGCGACCGGCTACTATGATCTGGCCAATATGATCAACGTTCCGGGCGAGGACCTGGACAAAGTTTTTCATTATTACAAGGAACCGCATCCTTACTTCGACACGGACGTGGTGGTGATCGGCGGCAAGAACTCGGCGGCCGAGACGGCGCTCGATTTATGGCGGCATGGGGCGCGCGTGACGCTGGTTCATCGGCAGGCGCAGATGCACCCGCATGTGAAATATTGGGTGCGCCCGGACATTGAGAACCGAATCAAGGCGGGAGAAATTAAAGCGCATTTCAACAGCACCGTGCGCGAGATTGGACCGGATTTTGTGGTGGTGGAGACGGCCTCTGGAACACTGCGGCTGAAGAATGATTTTGTATTCGCGCTCACGGGGTACCACCCCGATTACGATTTTCTGCGCAGCGTTGGTCTGGAGTTGTCGTCGGAACAACTGCGCCCGGTTTGCGATCCAGAAACGCTGGAGTCGAACGTGCCGGGAATCTATGTGGCGGGCGTGATTGTGGCGGGATCGCGGACGAGCGAAATCTTCATTGAGAATGGGCGCTTTCACGGAAAACTCATCGCTGCCAGTCTGAGCCAGCGACTGGGGCGCGGGCATCCGAATTTTCCTCTGGACGCGACCTAGATTGACGCACGCGGTCGCACTGAGCGTAATTTAGCGAGGTCCGTGGCGGCGAGTGACTCGAAGTCGATCCGCCACGGTTGCTCGTGCACACGTGGATTGCGAGTTGGAGCGGAAAGCTGGAAACGGTGGTGCGCTGGGAATTAGAGCCGACGGATGTTCACGGACTGCATCCGAGCAGCCCGAAGCGAGCTGGGACTGGAACGTTGCTCAAGATTCGGCAGACAGGCTTTGCGGGGGTGCCGGATGCCGCGAAGGGCCATGCCGAAGGTTGGACTCGCGTGCTCGGCTGGATGCAGGCGTATGTGGAACGGGATCAGACGGTTGACGTTCGGGCGAAGGAAGGAAAGTAGAACCTTTTCCAAACCACCAAGAGCGTCGGGTCAATTCGGAACCACTTAAGGCGCGGCGAAGAGCCGTGCCTTTTTTCAGGGGCAGCGTCGCTCAGCGGTTGAACGGGAACTCCTGAATCCAGTTGAAGCCACGATTGACAAGCAGGAATTTATTGCGATCCACGAGGTGCATCTGCATGTGCATCTTGTGGTTATCCATCTGACCATCGAGCGTCAGTTGGTCGGCCGCGGTGCGCTGAAAACTAAAGTTTGCCTTCCAGTTCTTGTCGGTGAATTTCGTCAGCGCGAGCGCGTTGTTGCTCGTATTGATCGCGGCGCCGTAGGAAGCGAACGTCTCGTCCATACGCTGGAAGGCCATGCGGTCCTGGAAGTCAAAAACGGCGCGGCGGAAGCGATCGTAATCCGTCACCAGCGGCGAACGAATCTGGCCGTCAATCGAAAGCTCATCGATGTTCCAAATGCCGTAGAGCACGGACTTCGGTCGTCCACCGCCATACGTATGCCAGGAACTCCGCGCGCCATGGAGGCTGCTGCCAATCATCCAGAGACCAAAAACAATCTGCACCGCGAATGCGATGCGATTCGCGCGTAGCGACTTAAAAAGTTCAGGGCGAGCCGAAGGCGGGACGGCGCGATCGCGCACGAGGAAATTCAGCAACTGCTGGAAGTCAGGCGCAAGTAGAAAGAGAGCCATCAACATCAGATGAAACGAGAAAACTTTGACCGGCACGTCGTAGGTCATGTTGAGCATGAAGACGTGCGTCATGTCGCATAGGGCAATGAGTGCGCCGAGCATGGTCAGCCGAGGAAAAATCAGGAGAATTCCGGCCAGCGTTTCCGCGCTCCCGACATAGATCTCAAAGGCCGGCGAGGCGCCTACCGATTGCCACAAAACTCCCATAGGAGAGAAGTTGCCGAAGGGCTCGAGCAAGCGCGTGAGGTAGGGATACGGCATCTGCAACGGGACAAGTTTGTCAATCCCGTACCCGATCATTTGGGACGCCAGCGCAAAGCGCATGAAAAGACGAAACCACTTATGAAGCGTCACGTAATTATCGCGGCGGCGATCAAGCGTGGACCAGAGGGCAGTAGCGACTACGGAGAAGACGAGAAGAAAAAACGTCATGACCCAATCGAAGGTCTTGTCACCGCTTCCGCTGCCCGTGTAGACGAGCGGGAGCTTGGCATGGAAAAGATGAGCGGCGATCCAGAAGACGATCTGCCGCATCGGCCAATGCGCGGATGGGTCGCCCAGCTCCATATTCGGGATGGAGATCAGCGCCGAACTGATCTGGGTATAGAAGCAATAGAGGCCAAAATAGAGAAAGCAGAATCGGAAGGCGACGCGCTTGGCGAGGCTCCAGTGCGGCGTGGGCGTTTCGTGTGAGAGTTCGATGGTTGCGGCTTGGCTCATGCAGAACCTCTGGCGGTGAAGTTTACAACAAGATTTGGTGGGCCCAGACTTTTCGGCGCGTCCCGACGGACGGCCTTCATCGCGCAATCTGAAGATCCCGCTTGTTTCGCTGGTTTATACTGAAGCCATGCCGGAGTCCGCTGACAAGACGTTCTACCTCGAAACCTTCGGCTGCCAGATGAATGTGCACGACTCCGAAAAGGTGATCGGCACGCTGGTGCAGCAGGGCTATCGCCAGGTTGAAACGGTCGAAGAGGCTGGGCTCGTCCTCTACAACACCTGTTCCATCCGGGATAAGGCTGAGCAAAAAGTTTTTAACCGGCTCAACGACTACAAGAAGCTGCGCAAGCAAGGCAAGAAATTTGGCGTTCTCGGCTGCGTCGCTCAGCAGGAGGGCGAAAAGATTTTCGAGAAGGCTCCGCACGTTGACCTCGTCTGCGGCTCGGCCTCGTACCGCAATCTGCCGCAGATGCTGCTTCAAATCGAAAACGCCGAAATTGGAGTAGGGAAGATTGGGGCAGGGAAGCGCGTTACGGGGCTCGACGATCGCGAAACCGACCTCTGCTTCGAAACTGAATACACCGCGCGCACCAACCCGCATCGCGGCTATATCACTATCATCGAGGGCTGCGACAAGTTCTGCGCCTACTGTGTAGTCCCGTACACGCGCGGCAAGGAACGAAGCCGGACTTCTGCTTCTGTTGTAGCGGAGGCGCGGCAGCTCGCCGACCTTGGATATACAGAGATTCAACTGCTTGGGCAAAACGTGAACTCTTATCGCGATCCCGATGGAAAGAAAAGCTTTGCGGAATTGCTCGCCGCAGTCGCGGAAGTTAGCGGAATTCGGCGGGTTCGGTTCACAACGTCTCATCCACGCGACTTCGGACGAGATATTGTGGATGTGATCGACGCGGTGCCCACGCTTTGCGATCATGTGCATCTTCCCGTCCAGAGCGGCTCGACCCGCGTGCTTGATGCCATGCAGCGACTCTATGTGCGCGATGAGTATCTGGAGCGGATCGCTTGGATTCAAGCAGCGAAGCGCGATATTTCCATCACGACCGACATCATCGTAGGCTTTCCGGGAGAAACCGAGCGCGAACTCGAAGAGACCCTTTCGCTGCTCAATACAGTCGGTTACGACAGCGCCTTCACCTTCAAATACTCGCCAAGGCCGAACACGCCGGCTCTCAAACTCGACGATGCCATTCCCGACGACGAAAAGGCTCGCCGCCTGGCGCTGGTCAACGAGAAACAGCGAGAAGTGTCAACGCATCGTAATAAGCGGCATGTCGGACAGACTCTTCAAGTGATGGTGGAAGGGAAGAATCCGGCGCGCGGACAGTGGATAGGGCGCACTTCGCAGATCAAAGTGTTGAACTTTACGGCGGCGGAGGGCGTTGAACTCAAGATTGGAAGCTACGTGAACGTGCTGGTCAGGACTAGCTTTCCAAATAGTTTGGTGGGAGAGATGGTGACGTAGCTGCCCGCACCGCGCGCAGCAGACCTGGCACCGGCGCTACGTTCTCGAAGTGATTACTCTCTCTGTATTTGAGGTCGTCATGGAAGTTGAAATGAAAATTCGCGGCCTGATGATGGATCCGGTATCGAATATGCCGATCGTCTTACTAAAGGACGTAGGCAGCGATACCGTGCTACCCATCTGGGTGGGAGTCTATGAGGCCAACGCGATCGCGCTGGAGATTGAAAAAGTCAGCACGCCGCGTCCCATGACGCATGACCTGATCAAGAACGTCCTCACCGGGCTGGACACGCTGGTACACAAAGTAGTGGTCACGGAACTGAAAGACGATACCTTCTACGCGGTAATTTGGCTGGAAAGGGAAGGCCGGGTGGTGAGCATCGATTCCCGTCCCTCCGACGCGCTGGCGCTGGCGCTGCGCATGGATTGCCCGATTTTTGTCGAAGACGAGGTTCTGAAACATTCCAAGCAGACGGCCAATCCCGCCGACCGGGTCTCAAGCGACGAACTGCGCAAATGGCTGGAAGGCCTCGGCGACGACGATCTTGGCAAGTACAAGATGTAGATGGATTCCGCCGAGCAACTCCAGCACCTTTACCTTGCGGGCTTCGAACTACAAACCTTCGACCGTTACCCGAAGTGTGTGGGCGTAATCCGCGAAAACTGCATAGCTTTGCTTGTGCCCGGGGTTGACGGTTTGCAGGTGCTGGGCACTCCAGGCTGGCGGATGGGCG
>JBAWBE010000646.1:0-3657 GCA_049589635.1 Terriglobales bacterium | reverse complement strand
ATATTCATAAGTCCCACGCGTCCCTTGGCAGCGGTCACGTCGGGAGGCGGCTCAACCACCGCCGATTCCGGCCCAGCCACTCCGCGCGCCCGGTCATGTGTCACCTCCGGAGGCGGTGGCACAATGTCCGACCTCAACGCCGCCCGATTCGCATCGCGCGTAAAGTGGGCATCCGGAGCGGGCGCCACAACTTGAGTATCCGGCGTGGCCGTGCTTCTCGAAGGCGACCGAATAGCATCCAGCGGCACCACCGGAGCAATCGCTCCCGTAGCAATAATGTTAGGCAGGGGCACATCGTGGTCGAGCTTGAGATTGGAAGGCGCCACGATCGTCTGCGAGCGGTTGTCCGCCTCGCGCGGAACCGACAAAATGGGCTGCTTCGCAAAAGCCGGATCGGCCTTCTGTTCTTCTCTCTTGGGAGCCGCTGCCTTGCCCGTATCGAGCGGCGGCAAATATTCATTCGGCGAATAGGTAATCACCGAAGCGCGGTCAAACGGAGTCGGCCCAATAATCTTCTGCTCCCGCAGCCAAACCAGCGACATTCCCCAGATCAGACCAACCGCCGCCACATGCAGCACCGCTGACTGCGTAAGCCTTGCCCAGGGCAGCGGCTGATGAACAAAAACATCCTTCCAAAGGTCGAAGTCGTCCCTTGCAACCGCCCGCGCTTGAGTCACAGAAGCTGGATTGACAGAAGAAAGCCGTGGCCCGCTATCCAGTCCAGCGACAGCCACGTCGGAGCGATCCAGATCGTCTCCCGGACGCTCAATCGGTTTTCTCACAGGGATTCCCATCCCGTTTCCAACCACCTTTGTTGAAAAATCAAATGCCGCTGTCGAAAGCTGCGAAAAACGAGGGAGGGTTAGGAGGTCCTCACTCAGTCAACCAGTCTTTCCGAGGATTATACGGGAAATGGAAGAAGTACATTCAGCAGATTGGGCAGCTTCCCCGAAACCGGGAGGCGGATCAGAGCTAAGTTTTACTGAGAACTGAGAACTGACAACTGAGAACTGCCCCTCAAAACGCCCCGCCCCCGCCGCCACCAAAGCCTCCGCCGCTGAACCCTCCCCCTGAAAATCCGCCGCCCGAACTGAACCCCGACCCGCCCGAACTAGCTCGAGGAGCCGAAACGAATACCTGGTGCATATCCGTCGCCATGCCATGCATCGCGCTCGAAAAATAAAGCGGAGTAAACCCAACATACCCATTCGGCGAAACATACCAGCTCGGCGGATCCTTCACGATGCCATCAAACGCCTGCGCCCAGTGATTTTCGACCCCCAGCGCCATCGCATAAGGCAGAAACTTCTCGAACGTATCCGGCGGCATGCGCTGAATGCGGTCCTTATCCACCCGGTTCATGAACTCCTGAAACCCAAGCACGGCAACATGCAGGCGCGCGCCGGTCACAGTCTTGGCAGTCATCTGACGCGCGAACAGCCACCAGATCACAGCCGACACCAGCACGCTGACAATGACGAGCGGAATCGAATAAAAGAAATTCACCCAGCCCATCACCTGTACCCCGACCACCAGCAACAGAATCGCGACCCCGGCCACCATGCTGTACCCATTCGCCGACTCCGGATCGAGCGCATACACCCCTTTGTTCTTCAGCGCCGACATGATGTCGGTCCGAATCGCCGGAATTGCCGTATAGAAACGATTTTTCAGGCTGGAGAGCCGCACCTCGCTCCCACCTAGGAAAATGTTTTCCATCATCACGCGCTCATGGGGACACAGATCCGGCCCCCAATCCGCCTCCGCCTTCAAATTGTGAAACACGTAATCCTTATGATGAAAAACCAGAAAAGTATCAACCTTCTCCTCGATCTTGATATATCCGCGCACCGCCAGATCGACAATCGTCGATGTAATGTCCCGCGGATGAATCGTGTCGTCGAGCATCGTGCCCGCCTCAGCCGGCGTCATGCCCTTCGGCGGTTCATATTGCGGAGCAACCGACATCCCCGGATCCGGATCGCGCCCAACCGCGTACCACAATCCCGCCATCACCGCCAAAGTCAGCAGCGGCAAAAACAAAATAGGATTGCTGCCCAAAAACCACCAGAACTTAGTCAGCCCGCCCGGGACCTTCACAATTCCCGGCGGAATATAAATATCGATAGTCAGCCCGCCACGGGCCGGAAGTTTGTGGGCGGTTTCCACAGCAACGTCCGCGCCATTCACCTGCGCATCCGCATCGCTCTGTTTCGAACCATACGCGCCCGTAAATGCCTGCGCTCGCAACCCCGCCGCCGCTCCCTCCGGCAACGCCACAAACGCCGAAGCATGATCGATCGGCACCGGCCAGTCATTGCCCGTTACGTTCCAGTAAAACTCGGCATAATCGTCGAAATATCGAACGCCGTTGCGGACCGAGTAGTCGATATTGACCACTCGCGTAGCGTCGATCGCGTCGGGGATATAAATCTTCAGGTCGCGCGACGGACCCGACTTCGAGGAGCCGTACTTAAGCTTGTTCCCATCGCCGTCAGTGACGCTGAGAACTTTCAAAAAGAGCGTGTAGTTCGATCCATCCGGTCCAGGATATTCGACAGGAATTGTTCGATGAATTCCATGCCACTCGCCCACAAAAACCACGCTGATCTTCTCGCTGACTAGAGCCGACCCATCGGCCGAAATAGAAATAGTGTCTTTGAAATCGGCGACGTGCCAGCTTTTCCCTTGCCCAAGAACCAGCGCAGGCCCCAGCGCAATCAACAGTAAAGCGGAGCACGCGCGATTGAGAATTGTTCTAGTAAACATTGTTGCGGCGAAGATCCGCTTCATCGAACCTCTCAGGAGAGCGAGGTTGCTGAGAACTGACGACTGACAACTGACGACTGAGAACTAGAATTTCACCGCCACCGGCTCGCGATCCGTGGCATCCGCCTCAAAGAACTGCCTCTGCTGGAAGCCGAACATGCCCGCCAGAATATTCGTCGGGAATGACTGAATCTTGGTATTCAAATCGCGCACCACGGCGTTGTAATAACGCCGCGAGTTCTGAATCGCGTCTTCAACCTGGTTAAGCGACTGCTGCAACTGCGTGAACTCCTGCGAGGCCTGCAACTGCGGATAATTTTCCGCCACGGCAAACAAGCTCTTGAGCGCCCCGGTCAGCTGATTCTCAGCCGCCGCCTTTTCCGCCGGCCCAGTCGCCTGCATGGCCATCGAGCGAAATTTGGCGATGTCCTCAAATGTGCTCTTCTCATGCGTCGCATAGCCCTTCACGGTTTCAACCAGGTTCGGAATCAGGTCATGTCGCCGTTTGAGCTGAATATCGATATCCGACCAAGCCGAATCGCAGCGCACCCTCAACTGCACCAGGCTGTTGTACATTCCGATCAGCAAAATGCAGACGAGAACGATGACCCCAATCAGAGCAAAGACCATGGATCGCACCTCGATCGCAATTCAAGAGTGGCTATTCAAAGGCGACGGTAGCATAAGCAGCAGGCGCACGCAATGCAGCTGGGTTTTTGAGGATAGCAGAATGCTATCGGAGTATTACAACCAGGGAGGTCTTACTGCTTGGGCGCGAAATACCCGCGCCGCGCCCGCACCTGCAAATCTTTCTTCAGCGCGGTAATTTCAATCGACCGGAAGCGCCCGTCCGCATTGAAGTCGGAGGGCTTGTAGGACACGTCATAC
>JBAWBE010000645.1:0-4841 GCA_049589635.1 Terriglobales bacterium | reverse complement strand
TCGGCGGCAATTACGACCTGGCGATTGCGGATGCCCATTCGCCCGAACTTCGGTCCGGATTTAGACAGGCGCTTGCCGCCGCGGGAAGGCCTGCGATTCTCGTTCACTCTGACGATTCATTTGGTTCTTCGCCCGCACCGCAGTTCACGAATCCCTGCGAGGCGGTGATCGAATTGAGTAGCCGGGTCCAGCACGACGAAAAGCCGACTTGGCCTGTCATGGCGGCGCTTCTGGGACGCGAGATCGTTCGACGCTGTCAGGCAGAGGCGTGGGCGCGCGATGCCGAAGTGGTTTGTGAGGCCGCGCAGAGCGACGCGACCCTCGGACGATACATCTCTGAGATGCGCCACAACGTCAATAATGCGCTTACCTCGGTCCTTGGAAACGCGGAGCTTCTCACCCTGGAACCAGGACTTCCGCCGAATGTTTTGACGCAAGCCGAAACCATCCTTAATATGGCCCTTCGTCTGCATGAAGTTTTTTGCCGTTTCGCCTCCCTCGAAAAAGAGCTCTCAGTGGCTGGCCGCCAGTCTGGGAGGCAGGCCAGCAAGGCCAACGCGCACTCCGCAGTCGCCGGATGGTGAGCGCCTTTATCCCACTCCGTTATTTATTGTTCTGTACTCCATCGCTCGGCGGTTTGCGCTAGACTCGAACGAAGAGCCTACTCCTGCCAGTTGAGTCGCCTGGACTCCGGGGTCACATATGCCGACGAGAAGAGTGATTCCTCAGCATAGTTTCGAGATCGCGGTTGGTATTGCTTTGCTTGGCCTCGCGATCCCATATTCCAGCTTCCTGTTCGGACAATCAAAAGCTCCAACTCAAAGCTCCGCCGCGGCGAGCCTTGCCTCTGTGCAGGAATTTCCTGTCACGATGCTTCAGAACGTGAAAGCTGGGAAGACGCCGGTGGGAACAAAAGTTGAAGCGAAACTCACGATGGCGACTCTGGTCGGCGGCGCCGTGCTCCCGGAGGGGGCGATCTTTTCCGGGGAAGTCATTGAGTCGGCCGCGAAGTCATCGAGTGATCCATCGCGCATCGCGATTCGCATGGATTCCGTGCAGTGGAAGAATGGATCCAAGCCGATTATGGTTTACTTGACCGCCTGGTACTATCCGCTCCAGATGGGGGCGGATGCTGATCACGAAGACTGTCGATCGAGCGGCAGTTTAGGGATGAATTGTCCGATCGGCGTCACAACGCCAGGTACTAGAGTTCCTCCGGACGCCCTACCTCCGTTGCCTATGCAAATTTCCAAGAGCCGCGTTGCGATGAAGGATGTTGAATCGACGCGCAATGCAGATGGTGCGATCGAGCTGACTTCAGCCCGTTCCGACCTCAAGCTGGATAAGACGACGACCTATGTGCTTGCTACGGGAGATTTGACTGCTGGTAAGAACGACGATAAGTCAAATAAGTCAAGCAGATGAGTAGTCGAAGATATCGGGCCCAGATCTTCTACCGGTCATACAAGGTGACCAGCGACCGCAGGCGTGCGCTCAAGTCCTTAGTCAATGCTCCGGGGCGATAGCGCCACTTCCAATTGCCACTGACGCGCCCGGGGAGATTCGTTCGGGCTTCAGTGCCGAGGCCAAGAACATCCTGCAAGGGAACGATGGCGGTGTCAGCAACCGAGGCGATCACGGCGCGGATCATCACCCAGTTGATCTCTGAATCGTCGTGAAAATTAAGATACGCGCGGGCGAACGCGTGTTCCTTCTCAACATCTTCGAGCGTGCGCGTGCTATCGGCGCCTACCGAGCTGTTCCACCAGCCAACGGTTGTGTCGTTGTCATGCCCGCCCGTGTAGGAGACGAGGTCGCGGCTGTAGTTGTGCGGACGGAATGATGGTCCCTGCGGATCGTTTCCAAAGGCGAATTGCAGCAGGCTCATGCCGGGCAGGCCGAATTGGTGGCGCAGCTTTTCGACGGGTGGAGTAATGACACCAAGATTCTCGGCAATAATCGGCAATCGGCCGAACGCGTTTTGTAGAGCGGCGAGGAATTCTTCTCCCGGACCCTTAACCCACCTTCCGTTCATGGCGGTGCTTTCGCCGCCGGGAACTTCCCAGTAAGCTTCGAATCCGCGGAAGTGATCGAGGCGCACCATATCGAAGAGCGCGAGCGATGCTCGGAAGCGGTCGATCCACCACTTGTATCCGGTCGAGGCGAGCACATCCCAGCGATAAATCGGGTTGCCCCAGAGTTGGCCAGTCGCGCTGAAGTAGTCGGGCGGAACGCCGGAGACGACGGTGGGCGAGCCATTGGCGTCGAGGTGAAACAAATCGGGATGAGCCCACACGTCGGCGCTGTCATGTGCGACATAGATCGGAATATCGCCCATAAAGCGGATGCCGCGTTCCTGACAATAGGTCTTCAGCCGCTCCCACTGCCGGAAGAATTCGAATTGCCAATATTTGAAAGCCTGGATTTCAGGAGCGAGCCGCTTCGACCATTCGCTGACGGCCGACGGGTCGCGGCGCCGAATGGCCGGTTCCCAGGAAGTAAAGATGATTCCATTGTGCGCGTCTTTGACGGCCATAAAGAGCGCGTAGTCGTCGAGCCAGGAACTGGAATCTTTGCAAAAGCGCTCGAAGGCGGCGCGATCGGAATGGGATGCGTCCGCGAAGAAGACCTGTGCGGCGCGCCGCAGGATGGACATCTTGTACGGAATCGCTGCGCCATAGTCGACGGAAGCTTCAGGGAATGCAGGAACGTTCTCGAGGTCGGAGGCTTGCAACTGCCCTTGCTCTGCGAGCCGCTCGAAGCTAATCAGCATCGGATTGCCGGCGAAGGCGGAGAAACATTGGTAGGGAGAATCGCCATATCCAGTAGGATTCACCGGCAAGACTTGCCATAGTTTTTGCCCAGCATCCGCCAGGAAATCTGCGAACTCAAACGCGGAGGGGCCGAAGTCACCGACGCCGAAGCGCGCGGGCAGGGAAGTAAAGTGGAGAAGGATTCCGCTGTTGCGGGGAGATTTCACTTGGTTACGATACGCATTCGATGAATGCCCCGCAAGTCGCCGACTGGCAGGCCGGCGATGTTGGTTCTGTGATGATCCGCCTTGCACATTTCAGCTATGGTCGGATAGAAGCTTGTGACGCATGGACCTTGGATGCAGCTTCCGTCAGCGGAGATTTCGAATGGATTTAAAATCAGATGCCGTGATTTCGGAATCCTCGATTTTGGAATCATAGTATGGGTCTTGGAATACCGAGGTACGCCGAAGGAGCACGTCGCTATGTTCTTCCTGGTTTGGGGTTCGGGACGCCGGTTCGAATTCTCGCTGCTGAATATGATTGCGTGCATTTGTTGCCTTTGCTTCGTGACTCCCGTCGTTGGACAACAATCAAGCGAGCCGAGCCCAACAGTTGCCGGCGCAGACGTGGCCACGCCTCAGTCCGATAAAGCAAAACAGGCTGGAACCAGGCCTGCCGAACCACCAGCGGTGCTCCAGCAACTCAATTCCGCCATCGAGCAGCTCACGGCCCGGATCTCGCCGGCTGTCGTGCAAATACTCGTTACCGGTTACGGAGCCCTGGAAGAGAATAGCCACAGCCAAACCGCGCTTGTTACGCGCGAGCGAGCGATCGGTTCGGGAGTGATTGTCGACCCGAACGGCTACATCATGACGAATGCCCACGTGGTCGAAGGCGCGCAGCGCATTCACGTCGCGCTTCCCGTGCCTTCCGCAAACTTTCCAGATCAACTGGTGCCAGCGGGCAAAGAACGGATTGTCGATGCCCGAATCATCGGAATCCACAAGGAGACCGATCTCGCCCTCATCAAAATCGACGAGGCTGGACTACCCACGCTTTCGCTGGGTTCCCAGCGCGCGGTGCATCAAGGACAACTGGTATTCGCGATGGGCAGTCCCGAAGGGCTGGAGAATTCCGTGACCATGGGCGTTGTGAGTTCGGTTGCGCGCCAAGCCGATCCGAGCCGACCTATGGTCTACATTCAAACCGACGCTCCTATCAATCCAGGCAACAGCGGCGGCCCTCTGGTCGACGCGGACGGTTATGTGGTTGGGATCAACACTTTTATTCTGTCTCAGGCCGGTGGCAGCGAGGGGCTGGGCTTTGCCATCCCGGCGCGAATCGTGAGTTTTGTCTACGACAGTCTGCGCAAATATGGACACGTGCATCGCATCGAAATCAAAGCGGGCGCGCAAACGATCACTCCCAGTCTCGCCAAGGGGTTGGGGCTCGCACAGGATTGGGGCGTCGTGGTCGATGACGTTCTGCCGGGCGGCCCGGCGGGGGCAGCCGGCCTGAAGATCGGCGATATTGTGATCAAGGCCGATGGCCGCCCAATCGGAACGCTGCCGGCGTTTACGTCAATTCTTTATCTCCACCGTCTGGATGAAGTGCTCAAGCTGGAAGTTCTTCGCGGGAGTGAACCGAAGACCTTGCTCATCCCTGTGCTTGAAATGAAGGATCCGATGGATGCTCTTCCGGATCTGGCGAATTCTCGCAACAATTTAGTCTCGCGCCTGGGAATACTTGCGCTCGATCTGACCGACGATTTGCGGTCGACTCTGGGTCCGCTACGCGCTCCTTCCGGAGTCATCGTGGTCGCACGTGTGGCTGACTTCATGAGTGCGGTTACCGGCCTTCAGACAGGAGACGTAATCCACACCGTTAACCAGACCTCGATCGATTCCCTAAGCACTCTGCGCGCCGCCCTGACCCAGATCAAGCCACGTGAGCCGGTTGTGCTGCAGGTGGAGCGAGACGGTGGGTTGCAATGGCTGGCCTTTGATCTTGATTAGTCGCACGAATGGGGAGAACCGGTAGAAGCAGCGCAAGTCGCAGTCTCACCCCATTCACGCTGGCTTCTGT
>JBAWBE010000644.1:0-23328 GCA_049589635.1 Terriglobales bacterium | reverse complement strand
CGCCTCGGGTTGCCCCAATCACAATTCGACAATCTGCTCCAACTTGATGGGGCGACGAATGACCGCGTCGGCGGCGAAGCGAATCTGCTTCCTGGCATCAGCGTGCATGAACTGGTTTTCGGCGTCCCCTACTATCACATCATCAATGCGGCATTCACCTATGCCCGACCGGGGGGCACGCGTTTCAGCAGTTCGTACCGGGGAGCGTGGTACGCCGCATTTACGAGCAAGACCGCACAGGCCGAAGTGGCCTATCACTATGCGCAAGGACTGCGTGAGACCGACTGGCGCGAGGAAGAAGTGGTGTCGTATCGAGACTATCTCGCCGACTTCCATAGCGAGTTTCATGATTTGCGGAAGAACGATCTGCGAAAGAACGATCTGCGGCCGGGCCGTGGCTTTGAGGACTGCCTCTCGCCCGACAGCTACCGTGAATCGCAACGACTGGCCGGAGATTTGCTGCGCAACGGATCGGCCGGAATCGTGTACCCGAGCGTTCGCCACAAAGGCGGGACGTGCATTGCCTGCTTCCGTCCGGCATTGGTGGGGAATGTCCGGCAGGGAGAAAAGATCGTCTTTACGTTTCCGGACGCTTATCATCCGGCGAAGGTGCGCGTGAGCCCAACTAAGGTGTGACGCGTCTTTCGCCAGCCTGCGTCGCCCATCTTTTTTGGCTTGCCATGGTTTTCAGCTTGCAATGCCGCATTCACATCCGGCAGGATTGTGTGACTCATTATCCGTCCGGAGGAATTTAATGCCATACAAGTTCTCACGTTGGTCTCTAGTTGCTGCAATCGGTTTGATGACGATTGCTGCCCTACACGCACAGTCATCTCCGTCGCCATCATCCTCGTCCCCGGCGCCTCAGGCACTTTCTTCCGAGGCTCCCGCAAAGCCGCTCACAGCCGAGGAGCGCGACGCGGCGCTGAAGAGTCTGCGAGCCACGCATGACGCATTTTTGCAGGCGATCGCGGGGCTCTCCGAAAAGCAGTGGACATTTAAGCCCGCGCCCGATCGCTGGTCGGTCGCGGAAGTCTCGGAACATATCGCGGTGGCCGAGTCGTCGATCTTCGGACTTGTGCAGAGCAAATTCATGGCCGGCCCGCCTACGCCGGAGAGGCGCGCCGAAGTGAAGGTCACCGACGAGGTGATTCTGGAGAGAGTGCCCGACCGCAGCCATAAGGTGCAGGCTCCGGAGTTTCTCAAACCGACGGGAAGATTTGCGGATCGGGCCGCTGTGACCAAGGCGTTTGAAGATGCGCGCAAGAACACGATGGATTATGTGAAGACGACGCAAGACGATCTGCGCGATCATTTTGGGCCGCATCCGATGCTGGGAACGATGGACGCCTATCAGTGGATTCTGCTGATCTCGGCGCACAGCGCACGCCACACAAAACAGATCGAGGAAGTGAAGGCAGATCCGAACTTCCCGAAGGACTGAGCTGCGGTCCGGGTGCGGAGTGATGCGCTTCACGGGCATCACGCCGCATCGCTCGAACTCAGTGTACCTGCGCTAAGCCAGCGAGTACTTCCCTGCTTCCATCGTCTTCTGCGCGATTTGCTGGCGCAATGCAATTGTGTTGAAAGGCTCGTGCTTGGCTAGCCGGCGCACAATCGCGAGTTGGGTGCGCAGCATGTCGCCTTCGGCCACGTCGGCAATCACTTTTTTCGCGGCGGCTTCGATCTTTTCGAGAGCCTGCGTCATGTAGACCTGCGTCATGGCAATCGGCAAGGCAGCGGCGGCTTCGCCTTGCTTTGAATCAGAATAGCTCTCGACCAGTTTTTGCGCGCGCAGCACAGCCGATTCCATAGCGTAGATCTCGATCGTCATATCGGCGATCGCACCCATCACTTCCTGCTGATCCTGAATGGTTGTCATGTATTTCTGCGTGGCCGCGCCGGAGGCAAATAGGCCAAGCTTCTTGGCATTCCCCACCAGTTTGCGTTCAGCGGCGAGAGGTCCTTCGATTTCATCGCCCATCGACGGGCCGCTTAACACTTCATCCATCAACTTTTTGATCGCGGGCATCAACGGCAACTGCCCGCTCATCGCGCGCTTCAGCAGGAAGCCGGTAATGATCAGGCGATTGATTTCGTTGGTGCCTTCGAAGATGCGATTGATACGCGCATCGCGATAGGCGCGCTCGGCCGGGTATTCTTCAACGAATCCATAGCCCGCGTAAATCTGCATGGTCTCATCGACAACGTAATCGATCATCTCCGAGCCCCAGACTTTGAGGATCGAGCACTCGACTGCATACTCCTCGATTGCCTTGCGAGTTTCTTTGGCTACGTCGGGACTGGCTTTATCGATCTCCAAGAGCAACACATCCATCATGCCGACGGTGCGGAAGACGAGCGACTCGCCGACATAAATCAGCGTAGCCATGTTGGCGATTTTTTCGCGGACCAGGCCGAAGTCGCCGATCACTTTGCCGAAAGCCTTGCGCTGCTTGGCGTATGAGACGGCGCTTTCGACTGACACGCGGGCGCCGCCTACGCACATGGCTCCGAGTTTGAAGCGCCCGATGTTGAGAATGTTGAAGGCGATGGTCGCGCCTTTGCCGATTTCGCCGAGCAAATTTTCGACCGGTACTTTGCAGTCGTTGAGGATGATTGGGCAGGTGGACGAACCGCGGATTCCCATCTTGTGCTCTTCGGCGCCCACGGAAAAACCGGGGAAGGTTCGCTCAACCAGGAACGCCGAGAATTTTTCGCCGTTGATTTTCGCGAAGACGGTGAACAGATCGGCAAAGCCGGCGTTGGTAATCCACATCTTCTCGCCGTTGAGAATGTAATGCTTGCCATCGGGCGTTAGCTCGGCGCGAGCGCGGCAATTCATGGCGTCAGAGCCGGAGGAGGCTTCCGACAAGGCATATGCGCCGACGATTTCTCCGGCGGCCAGGCGCGGCAGATACTTTTCTTTTTGCTGCTCGGTTCCGAAATAAACGATGGGCAACATGCCGATGCCGCTGTGCGCGCCCCAGGTGGTCGCGAATCCGGCGTACTTGGCAATGTGGTCGGCGATGACGGCGGAGGTGACTTTGTCCATTTCGAGGCCGCCATAGGCTTCGGGAACCTCAACGCCACTAAGGCCGAGTTCGCCGGCCTTTTTGAGCAGGTCGCGGGAGATGGAAAAGTCCTTGTGCTCAATCTTCTCCACGTTGGGCACAATCTCGTTGACCGCAAATTCTTCGGCAGTCTGGCCGATCATCCGGTGCTGGTCGGTGAAATCTTCGGGAGTGAAGACTTCGGAGGTCTGGCGCTCTTCGAGCAGAAATCCGCCGCCGAGAATCTTCGTCTTCGTTTTTGGAATTGCTGTGGTGGTAGCCATCGTCTATACCTCTAATTTGAATTGCTGTCGAATAAAGACCGGTCGCAGCTGAGAAGCAAATCTAAAAACAACCATTGAGAGACACGATTCGCAGGTCCATTCTAACGCGGCAGCCATTGGAATAAACGTTACGCTCGACCGCAAACGTTGGGCGCGCACCGGCTAGAAATAGGGGGCAAAACTCGCATCACTGAACAAATAGGACGAGAATGGCGTGCCGCCGAAACGGCCCATGCACTGCCGATATTGATTCAGCAACATCTGATAGCGGAGACTTTCGCCGGGATCGTTGTCCAGCCGCATCCGCTCTTGTTCGGTAGTGAGTTGATCGGCCAGGGCTCGGCAAGCGCCAAACCAGGAATACTGATCGTATTGAGCACAGGAAGAAGTCTTCCAGAAGCGGCCCGTCTGACAGGAGACTGGAACAGGCCCCCTGCAACTCTGTCCCGTCTTGCAATGGAGGCGTGGATTGGTGAAACTGGCGGGTTCAGGCGCCGGCTTTTTGTGATGCAGGAAAGAAAAAAGCCCTTTCTTTTCCGGCTGCTCGTCAAGCTTCTCGCTGACCGGAGCCTTCAACAGATTTGGGCGAATATTCAGCCCCGTGCTCGCGGGATCTTTCGGCGATCGTCCTGAAAGTGAGGAGGACCGGTTCGTTCCTGCGGTGCTCGAATTACTTCCGCGGCTCGATGAAGACGAGATACTGCCGCGCGTGCTCCCCGGACTACCCGAACTGGCGTGGGACGAACCTCCTGAGCGTGCGCCGCTAGAGAAACCACCGCCAGGGGAACCGCCTCCGGAGTGGCCTCCGCTGGAACTCGCTCCGGCGCTTGAGCTTCCCCCAGCTCCCAGGGACTGCTCCGGTAAGAGAGCTACTGAGACGACCAGGAGCACTGCGATGACTAAATCGGAGAGCCGCATTGAGCACCTCCAAACGAGCCCGAGTCGAGAAGGAATACGCCGACAAGCATAAACCACTTCGAGCACAAAGGTACACGAAAGCTTTAATTCAGATTCTCGAATATCCCGGCTGCGCCCATGCCTCCGCCTACGCACATTGTGACCATGCCGTAACGAGCTTTGCGGCGCTTGAGTTCGCGGATCACGGTGGCCGTCAGCTTGGCTCCCGTGCAGCCCAGGGGATGTCCGAGCGCGATGGCGCCGCCGTTTGGATTGACGCGGTCGAGATCGATTCCAGCTTCTTTGATCACCGCGAGTGACTGCGCGGCGAAGGCTTCGTTCAGCTCGATCACTTCGATGTCAGAGAGCTTGAGGCCGGCCAGCTTCAGGGCTTTCGGGATCGCGAAGACTGGGCCCAATCCCATTTCTTCGGGCTTGTATCCAGCGGTGGCGAAGGACACATAGCGCGCAAGTGGAGTGATGCCAAGTGCCTTTGCCCGCTCAGCGGACATGACAATCGCGGCGGCAGCGCCATCGGACATCTGCGAGGAGTTCCCTGCTGTGGTTACTCCTTTGACGTGGAATGCCGCCTTGAGCGCGGCTAATGCTTCGAGCGAGGTGTCGGCGCGCGGACCTTCGTCGGCTTTAAAGATGATTTCCTGGCGCTTGGGCTTGGAGCCGTTTGGAGTCGTGAAGCTCACGGGAACGGAGACTGTTTCTTCTTCGAACTTTCCAGCGGCTAACGCGGCTAATGCGTTTTGGTGGCTCCGGAGGGAGAACTCATCGCACTCGGCGCGCGTTATTTTGAAGCGCTCGGCCAGACGCTCGGCGGTCAGCCCCATCGAGAGATAGGTATTCGGATGGTGCTCGACCAGCCACGGATTCGGCGAGACCTTGTTGCCTCCCATCGGGATCATCGACATCGATTCGGTTCCGCCTGCAACCATGACTTCCGCGCTGCCGCTCATGATACGGTCAGCTGCCATGGCAATGGCTTGCAGTCCCGAAGAGCAGAAACGGTTGATGGTGACCGCGGAAACTTCCACGGGCAGTCCTGCGCGGAGCGAGGCGATGCGGGCGACGTTCATTCCCTGCTCAGCTTCCGGCATGGCGCAGCCAATGATTACGTCTTCGATTTCTTTCGGGTCGAGTTGAGGAACGCGGTCGAGCGCGCCCTTGATGGCGATGGCAGCAAGTTCGTCGGGACGAGTAGCGCGCAGCGTGCCTTTGAACGCGCGACCTACGGGAGTGCGAACGGAGGAGGCAATGATGACTTCACGCATAGGGTAATTTTACTCGCAGCAGGCTCTTGGCAAGCCCAAAACTTCTTTTCCGCGGATTTGCGCGGGTGAAGACGGATTAAAGAAAGGTCTTTGTATATGGGGGTTGCGCGGGTCCGAGGTTTGGCGGCTTGAATACTCGCGCGTCGCAAGTTAGATAGTGATGCATTCGACCGTCGAACTTGGTGTGGGCACGGGATCGCCGTGGGCGCGCATGCCTTCCAGATGAAATTCGATAGCTTCGCGGATAAGCTCTTTAACTTCATCGAGTGTCTTGCCGGCGACGCCCAAGCCGGGCAGGTCGGGAGCATAGGCACCCCAGCCGGTGTCCGATTTTTCGTAGACGATTAGGTATTTCATTTCAGTCCTACGGCGGCAATCGCGCTCCTGCTATACCGCACCGTACAACTGATCTTCCGTCACCACGACGCGGGCGATTTTGCGCGAGCGGGGTTTCTTGCGGATCACGATCTCTATATCGCGATCCAGTGCGTTGAGAAAATGCATGAGACGCTCGACAGAAAAGCCGTCCAATCGGTAGTTGACGAGCGCGGAAATCTTCGGCTGGTTGACATCCAACAGCTGTGCCGCCGCGGATTGCGACAAACGCCGGGCCTGGATGATTTGCCGAATTGCCAGCGCGAGCCGCACTTTGGTCTGCTTCTCGCCTGCGTCGCGCAGCTCCAGGTCGGCAAACACGTTCCCCGAACTTCGCACTACGGATTCGTCGTTTCGAGTGTTAGCCATTTCGTGCCGCGTAGTCCTCGCTGGCCACTCTGAGCCGCCGCGAAATCAGGTCCACATCACTCTGCGGCGTCTTTCTGCCAGTTGGTGATTTCTTCTGGAACGCGTGCAGTACATAAATCGCGTGTTCGAACTTCACGGTGTACACGGCCCGGTAAGTATTACCGCGGTGGTCGGCAACAATCTCCAGAACACCTGCACCTTCGCCCTTCCACGGCTTCGCTTTCGGATGCTTGCCACCGAACTGCGCCACGCTCAGAGCGGTTCCGATTTCGTCCTTTACGGCCTCGGGAAACCCCACGAGGTCGTCCTTCGATGAGCCCACCCAAAACAGCGCCTTCTCACCGGGGACACTTTGCGACCGGACCATAACCATTATCCCAGTTCTGGGATGTTGTGTCTAGAGCTACTTTCGGGGCACAAGCAACAGTTTACAACTCGGTGCGTAGACGACTTCGAGGCAGCTACCGCGTTACCCGAAATGCTACATTGCTATTCAGCGTTCCATGCTTCGGTGTAGTCACCGCCACCGTACCGGTCTTCGCGCCTGCTGGAACGGTGGTCAGGATTGCGGAGTTGGATGCGACTGTGAATTGCGCTGGCGTTCCATCGAAGCTGACGGCGGTTGCGCCTTTCAGATTCGTTCCCAAGATCGTTACTGCCACTCCGACGTTGCCGGAGGCGGGTTGGGTTTCGACGAAGGGCGCGAGGCCGGTCGAGACTGTGAAGACGATGCCGTCGTCGTCGGGGCCACCGAAGTAGGCTGTGCCGTAGAAGTTCCCGTCGGTGTGCTGGACGAGGCCGCTGTAAGGGTTCTTGCCGTGCCGGCCGTCGAAAGTGTGCAGGTTGGTCAGCGTGCCGCTCGGAGTTATTTCGAAGACTGAGCCTCGGGGAAATTCTGTTCCGCCGTATAGGGTGGTCCCGTAGAAGTTGCCGTCGCTGCCAAGCAGCATGGCATAGGGCTCCGAGCCGTCCGGGCCGCTAAAACTATACAGAGTATTGAAAGCGCCACTTGAGGTAATGGTAAAGACTATGCCGTCGTTGCCCGCGCCGCCAGCGGATGTAGTTCCGTAGAACATGCCTGTGCCATCTTCGATCAGACCCCCGTAGGGATATTCGCCGTCGGTCGCTTCGAAAGTGTGCAGGGTCGTCAGCTTGCCGCTGAGAGTCATCTTGAAAATAGTGCCGCAGCCATCGACATTGCAGTTCGCATAGTCGCCGCCGGCGTGGGTTACGCCGTAGAGATTCCCGTCGCTCGCCTGGATGAGTTGTCCGGCGGGATATTGGCCGTCGGTGCAACGGGGCTTTGCACAAAAATTGTAGAGGGTGGTCAAAGCTCCTCCCGGAGTGATGGTGAAGATCGTCCCGGCTCCATAGGCGCCGCCCACGTCTGCGCTCCCATAGAAATCGCCGTCAGCCGCCAGCATCAAAGAACCATACGGGTTAGCCCCGTCGTATCCATTAAAGCTGTGCAGGACGGTCAGTGTGCCGGTGGGCGTGATCTTGAAGATCGTGCCGAAGGTGTAGGTTCCTCCAGATTGGGTGGTGCCGTAGAAGTTGCCGTCCGCGCCCTGGATCAGAACGGTGACTGGATATTGTCCGTCGATGCAATTGGGCTGCGAGCAGAAGTCATAGATCGAGGTCACTTTGCCGCCGGGCGTGAGCTTGAACACATTGCCGCCGCTGTTGACTCCGCCGTCGATGGTGGTGCCGTAGAGGTTGCCGTCTGTGCCTTGAACCAGTCCAACGTACGGGTTGGCGCCGTCCGTGCCGTTGAAGGCGTGCATCACGTGGAAGGTCTGGGCTGACGAACCAGCCGACAAGACAAGGGTCACCGCGGCGCAGATCGCAACGATGGCACAAACCTGCTTCCAGCTATCGAGTTGGGACATGTGAATCCTCCGTGCGAGATTTGGATACATGCTGCATGGCATTTATCGGGCAACCGCAGGGTCTGGGCGTGGTTGCAGACCGTGCGGAGGGTGATGCTCCTGTTGCAGCGCCCTTTGGGAGTGCCATCACTTGCGTGGGGAGTTTACCGTGAACGTGGAAATCACGCCATAAAAACCGGCGGCGATACATTTGACCAGCAATGGGGCTTGCCGTTTCTGTAATTGCCTCGTGCTCGGTCTAATGCTCCGTTGAGTGGATGACTAGAGTGTCGGCAACGTCGTTGCTTCCTACGATCCAGATATCGCGCCCGGGGAGCACCGTGCCGCCTAGAAGGTAGTCATTGAGAATGCCGTCTAGTTCGACATTCGGGCTGGGGAAGATTGCCCAGCTCGAACCGTTCCAGTGCTCGAGGAGCGTGGACGCGGCATCGCTGCTTATATCGATACTGGTGCCGAAGGCCCATATATCGTTGGCCGAGACTGCGGTAATGCCACGCAGAAGGCTGCTTGCCTGACCTGATGGGCCTACATTGGGACTCGTCACAATTTGCCAGCTCGATCCATCCCAGTGCTCGATGAGGGTGAGGTTCGGCCGATCGTCGTTTGGGTTTTGGATGTACCATCCGGCGGCCCAGACGTTGTTTGGGGCCAGGGCGACAATACCGAAGAGATAGTTATAACCACAGCAGCCGTTTGGGCTGGAAACTGATTGCCAGCCGGTTCCGTCGTAGTGCAGGATGCAGGTCCCGCCGCCCAAAGTTACGCCGGAGGCCCAGACATCATTGGTCGCATCGGCCGAGATACCGGAGACAGCACAATCATTTGTGGGCGGGGAAAATTGCGTCCAGGCGGTGCCGTCGAAGTGTTCGAGAAGTGGGAATTCGTAGGGGTCTTCAAAGTCGCTGCCGCCTGCCCAAATGTCGGTTGGTGAGATGGCGGTGATCGACCGCAGGAAAACCTGGTCGGTCGCTGGAAACTGCGGGCTGGAAAACATCTGCCAGAGCGTGCCGTTGAAGTGTTCAACGATTGCTGACGGATTTTGACCCTCTGTGTCTTCGTTGATATAACCAACCGCCCACACATTGTCGGGAGAAAGATCGGCCACGCCCGTCAATGCGTTGGTGCCTGCTCCCGAGATGTCGGGAGCCGAGAAAGCGGTCCATTGCTGGCCGTCAAAATGAATGGTGCTGGCGCCAACCGCCCACATGTCAGAAGGAGATGAGTACGAGATGGCGTTGAGATAGTTGTTGGCGGGAAAGGGCTGATGCTGGTTGGGAGCCGACACAACCTGGAATACGGTGAGCGGGACCGTGGAAGGTCCGTTGGGGCCTGATGATGCTTGGGCGGGAATTTGCGCGATTAAAGTGATTCCTGACAGAACGGCAAGGTGGCGAATCTTGCACATCTTAATCCTCCGTGGCGGTATTGGAGCGCTTGGCTGGCCTCCTGAAACAACTTGTGATGCACAGTATCGTGAGGAGGCGCGGGCGATTGTCAAATTGGTGTAAATTCCGGCCGGCGCGCTAAGGATCAACTCTTCTTCAATTGCTGCTTCCAGCCGAGGATGCGGGCTTTGTTGGCCTCCGCTTCGGCCTCGGGGACCATGCCCTTTTTTTGATAGAGGATGGAGAGGCTGGTGTGGGCGAGAACGTCGTCGGGATCGAGCGCGGAGATCTGATTGGCCACTTCGATGGCCTCGTCGAGGCGGTTGAGGTTCTGGAGGGCGCGGCTTAGCCCGTGTAGGGCGTCGGTGAAGGCGGGATCGGCGGCCAACGATTGGCGGTATTCGTCGACAGCATGGTTGTCGTCGCCATCGGCGACATGGTCGAGGGCGGCGTAGTAGTGGGATTCGGCCTGAGCGCGAGCTTCGGCACCAGGCTGAGTGCCGGTTTCAGAGGTTTCAGGGCCGCTTTCGGAGCGGCTTCCGGAACTGTGATCAGCGGGCTTCGAGGGATCTTCGAGCATGACGGTTGTGGTGATTCTATCAAGCCCGATATCACGGGGAGAGATCGAAGGCGCGGTTATACAATCGCATTCAGAGGAAATGCGGGTGCGGCTGGCCACATATTGCGGCATCGTTCTCGTCATGCTTGGATTGGCGGTCGCTTGCGGGCGACAGCCGAGCGTGCCAGATACCAGTTCGGACAGCGCGCAGAAATTGCCGTTCGATCAGGGGTCGCGCGGGAATGGTGTGTCGCCCACGCAGTCGCTGGTTCCGGCGGTCACGCGGGTGCCGGCAGGTACGGCGATTGCGATTCGGCTGCGAGGACCATTGTCGAGCGCATTCGCACATGCGGGCGATACATTCGATGGCACGATTGAAGAGCCGGTGACGAATGATGGACAGACGCTGATTCAGCGGGGCGCGGCGGTGGTTGGGCGCGTGATCGATGCGCGGCACTCTGCTGGAAACGACCGCGGCTATTTACGGATTGCGCTGGTGAGCATACAGGTGGGCGGGAAGACCGTGCTCCTTGATACGTCCAGTATTTTTGCAAAAAACGGGGCGCGCGACGGCGGAGCAGCAAAAGAGGTCGTGTTTTCACCCGAGCGGCGGCTTACGTTTCATCTTACGCAGGGAGTGGACCTGCCTTAGCAGTTCTCAGTTCCCGGTTCTCAGTTGTAAATCTTCCGAGCCACTACTTACCCCGCCTCGCTTCGTTACTACAACTGGATTCATCACTAAATTAGTGTGACGGCGCGCACTTAGCCGGCAAACGATTGGAGTTAGAGTTTCCCTAATCAGGTTGGTGCGGACCATTGGGGGAAAAAGTCTCCCGGCTTGGTACCCGAGTTCTCGCCAACTGCGCGCGGCTTTCTCCGACCGCGATGGACTCTAGCGTTGGGCGGCGGAGAAACAGAACGACTGGTTTTTAGCATGGATACTACTGCACTCGGTCTACGTACCATCGCCTCGAACTTCGCTCCGGCGGGTGAGGCTTCTCTTGCGGCGCGCTTTCGAAGAGCATTTGAGGGGGTGGCGATTGGAATCGGGATTTGTGATCTTAATGGCCGGATCGAGGAGGCTAACCCGGCGCTCGCGCGATCGTTGGGATATGAGCGCGGGGAGTTAGTCGGCGTTGATGTCGGCATTGATCCGTGGAGATTGGGCGAAAACAGATCGGAGCGCATCGACTCGGCGGCCCGTGAGTCCTCGTATGCGCACGGGATCGGTGAATTGCTGCGACGCGAGACTGAACCGTTTGTTCTCGAAAAACGATGGCAACGACGAGATGGATCGGAGTTTTGGGGAAGGCTTACAACGTCGGTGGCGGGCGACGACCGTGGCGAGCCCGCAAATCTAGTGGTGCTACTGGAGGACGCGAGCAAGCAACGGCAGGTGGAAGAGCAGTTGCGGCAAGCCGAAAAGATGGCGGCGATCGGGCAGCTGTCGGGTGGAGTGGCGCATGACTTTAACAATCTGCTGACCGGCATTCTGCTGTATTGCGATCTTCTGATCCCGGAGCTTGAGCTGGGCGGGCCGCTTCATCGTTATGTCGAAGAAATCCGGTTGGCTACCGAACAGGGCGCAGCGCTGACTCGACAACTCCTGGCTTTGGCGCGAAAGGAGGGGCTGAAAGAGAGCGCATTCGAGATTAATGATGTCGTCGGGTTGATGGGAAATCTGCTGCGGCGATTGATCGGGGGACAGATTGATTTGATCACGACACTTGGTCCGGGTGTTGGGACGGTAGTCGCCGATCCAATGCAGTTGCGCCAGATCGTGTTGAACCTGGTGCTCAACGCGCGCGATGCCGTAGGTCGTGGAAAAGTGGCGGGAGGAAAGATTCGGGTGAGCACATCTCTTGCGGAATGGCCGCGGGGCGCGAAGTGCGATCCGGCGACGAAGGCCGCGAAAAAAAAGCGCGCCGCCGCTGAACGTGTATATGACGTCAATGGGAATGACGCGGCGGCGTCCTCCGACTTGCACGATCGCCCGCTCGCGGCTCTGCTGACCGTTGAAGACAACGGCTGCGGGATGAGTGTGGAGACTCGCGGGCATTTGTTTGAACCGTTTTTTACCACCAAAGAGGCCGGGGCTGGCACGGGACTGGGACTCGGAACCGTGCTGCGGATTGTCGGCGAATTGGGTGGCGCGGTTGAGATTACGAGCAACGTCGGGTCGGGAACGCGGGTCGAAGTCTTTCTGCCGGTAGCTGGTGACACGGTTGGGCGAGATTCGGAGTGTCAAGACTGCCGAACTTCGAAAGTTGGAGACTCAGGTTCTCAAGTCGAACGTCGAGAAGAATAAGGGAGGTTCGCCATGTTAAGCGCAACAACAGGAACCGCATTGGGGCATGCGCCCCAGAGCCATGCTCCACAGAATCACGTTTCACAAGCTCATATCCCGCAGATGCAGGGCGCGAATTTCCTGAACCTGCTGATCGTGGACGAAGATCGGGCGGTGCGCGACGCTTCGCGGGAGGTGGCGCATTCGCTGGGATTCAGCGCCCATGTGGCCGAGTCTGCGGAGCAGGTTTATCGCATGATCGAGAGCAATGGGATCGACGCAGTGTTGTTGGATTTGCGACTCGCGGGCGCGGACGGCCTGGAGGTGCTGCGCACGGTCAAGCGCAATCGGCCGGATGCGGTGGTCGTTGTGCTGACCGGCTGCGGGACCGTGCAATCGGCGGTGCAAGCGATGAAGAATGGCGCCTATGACTTCGTGACAAAACCGTTCAGCATGGAAGAGCTGCGGCACTTGCTGGAGGGCGTGGCGGGACATTTGCGAGTCAAGACGGAGAGTCGATTGCGGCACGAGTCGATCAAGTCGAGGCAGGGATATGGCAGCATCGTTGGGCACGCGCCGGAGATGGAGAAGCTTTACCGGATTATTGCGAAGGCCGGGCAGAGCACGCATCCCGTGCTGATTCTGGGCGAGAGCGGCACGGGGAAGGAGATGGTAGCGAAGGCGATTCACTCCTCGGGTCCGCTGCGCAATAAGCCGTTCATTCCGGTGGATTGCGGATCGCTGGTGCCGACGCTGATTGAAAGCGAACTGTTCGGGCACGTGCGTGGAGCGTTTACCGGAGCTACCGGCCCGAAGGACGGACTGCTGGCGATCGCGGAGGGCGGGACTGTGTTTCTCGATGAGATCGGCGAGTTACCGATTGACTTGCAGGCCAAATTGCTGCGGGCGATTCAGGAGAAAGAGATTCGGCCGGTGGGGAGCGTAAAACAGGTTCCGATTAATGTGCGGATTTTGGGTGCGACGAATCGCGATCTGGAACAGGCGGTCAACGAGGGAACGTTCCGGCGCGATTTATTCTTTCGGCTGAATGTTTTGACGCTGCGGATTCCGCCGCTGCGGGAGCGGCGGCAGGACATCCCATTGCTGGTCGCGCACATCCTGGAGCGGATTGGGCGCGACTCAGGGACGGAGAAGACAATCTCGGACGAGGCGCTGAAGTCCTTGCTGAACTACGAGTGGCCGGGGAATGTGCGGGAGTTGGAGAATTCGCTGGAGCGGGCATGCGCGCTCTCCAGCAACCTGGAAATTCAGGTGCGCGATTTGCCGACGCATCTCTCGAGTGCGCCTACGAGCATAATGGAGCGTCCCGCGAATGGGATCGTTTCGATGGCGGAGTTGGAAAAGCGGACGATTCTGGATGCCCTGGCGCAGGTCAATGGAGACAAGATGGTGGCGGCGCGACTCTTGGGGATCGGGAAGACAACGCTCTATCGGAAACTGAAGGAGTATGAGACTGAGAATTGAGGGCTTGTTGGATAACGCTTGTGGATAAAGCTAGTTGAAGCCACTGTGCTGCGCGATGGTACGTAGGCAAATTCCTTCCAGAATTGAACCGCCACGATAACACCTGACTGGAATGGGAAAATCTGCCGAAAGTGCGGACCGTAAGTCGTTCTAATTCAAAGGAGACAATTGGCCGCGTGGTTGCAAGGGGATCGGCATGATCCTGCTTGTCAGTGGAATCGAGCGGCGAAGGGAATGTGCAGGCGCTTTGCAGGAAGCGACAGGAGAAGCAGTGGAGATCGCGGAAAACCTGCTACAGGCGACGACTCGGTTGCGCACTGAAGTGTACTCTGCGGTGGTGTTTGACGAGCAACTGGGGCAAGGCGCGTCCGATGAGATGGAAGCGGCGCTGGCGCATCTGGGAACGGCGATTCCGGTTGAGGTCAATCTCGGCGTGAGTGGCATGGAGCGACTTGTGCGCGAGGTGCGAGCGGCGGAGCGGCGGCGCAAACACGAAGAGGCTACGGCGCGGGAAGCGGCGGCTCAGGCCCTGCGCGGTGAATTGAATGGCACGCTCACGACTCTGTTGCTGAACTGTGAATTGGCCCTTGAAACATCAGGTCTGCCGGGGGAGGCCACGGGGCGGATTGCATCCATCCACGATGCGGCCCAGAAGTTGCGGACGCAACTGGTGGCGAGCGCGTCGGCGGGCGAGTAATTCGAGGTTGCGCGGCCGAACGCTTCCGGATACAGATTTCGAAGTCCAGCGATGGTTCTAGGTTCCTATCGTGCCCCTGTAGGTAAGTCCAGAGCGAACGGCGAGTTCGTCATGCCCAGTGGCGCAAGGACATTCTGCTGCATCTAGGCCCGAAAGTCAGTACCGGTTCACGTCCTGCATCATTCCGATGTGTCCCCGCCGGCCTGCAGAAGCGCATTCTAAAATTCCTCCTTATAAGACTAATGACGATTGTGTCGATCGCGTTTCATCCGGCTTCGGAAAAGTAGCAGTCAGCAATGGATACATTGCCTGGACTGAAAGCAGTGACCGGCATTCGATGACATTTCGATGCAGCATTTTTACAAATCTCTACCCACATAGTCCGCAAAGAAGTCGTAGGATTTCGTTCATCAGGTAAGGCTGAAGTCGCGCTGCCACGACGTTTCAGCACATGAACGGAGGCAGTTAATGTTAATGGATGAACGAACGATAGTGCTCTACGTTGACGATAATCCAAAATCCAGCCGTCTGCTGGCCAGCGTTCTTGAAGAGTGTGGGTTCAGCGTCATCAGCAAAAACGATCCGCTGGAGGCGCTCACGCTTTGTCGCAGAACCGGGTTTGACCTGGCGCTTCTGGACTACGAAATGCCATCGATGAGTGGCGCGCAACTGGCGCGAGAAATTAAACAGTTGATGCCGGAGGTACCGATCGTACTTATTTCAGGGCGCACAACTATTCCGCCGATCGAACTTGAGTTTGTGGATGCACATTTTGGATTTGGGACGGCGCTCGACGATTTGCTTTGGACGATGAGAATTCTGGTGCCGCCAAAGGTGGTGGCACGGGAGATTGAGTTTTCGGATAAAGACACACCGCGCGGCCAGTCGTCACCGGTTGCGCATCATCACCATCACCGCGGGCAAGGGCAGATGGCGGAGTCGCGATGGGCGGACTCCACTTAGTTCTGACCACCCTAGAACCTGGCCCCGCTAGCCCTAAAACTTTTCCTCCGCGGATTCGTAGAGATGAACACGGATTTCTAAATCTGTTTATCTTTAGTTGTCTTTGTCCGTTTTTGTCTTTGCCGTGTGATTCCGCAAAAGCCCACCTTGTCGTCGCAACCATGCGACGCGGGTGGGTTACTCCGTCTGGGCTATCGGTTGCTTGATCTTCCAACCCCTGATCAAGAGCCAAAGCATGAAGACCAACTCTCCGAAGAAGGTGATAAATAGATAGGAAAGGTGGGCGTTCGGATAAAAGTATGCCTGAAGGCTATCGACCTCCCAGCCTAGTCCGTCGACTATTAGCAGAATGCCGATCACCCTTGGGATGTAGCCGGAGCGGTAAATCAAGTAGCCCAACAGAACAAGATGGATTCCAAAAATCACCAGGCTCATCGACCAATCATAGCGAAACGAATTGAGCAGAAGACGAACCTGGGCCTGAAACTGTTGAGACCCAAAGGCAGGCAGGTAGTCGGGTGTATCAACGAGTCGATAAACGGTCACCAGGTTTAGCAAGGCAAAGAGAACAACCGCGGTATACACCAACCGGAACCACGCGGTAAGCAATGACAACGAGCGACTGACCGGGGCGAGCAAGTAGTAGAGCGCCCAGGCGATAACGATGTCCTCGAGGAAGGTGATCAAGTAGCAGAAAATGGCGACAGCAAATAGCCGAGGATGGGCGCCAATGTTCTGGACGGTCTGTTCGATTTTGCCAGGAATCACCAGCTTGGGCATGATGGAAAATTCGGCTGTAGTAACGGGCGAGAGCAGGTAGCCGAAACCAGCAATAAGCGCTGCCTGGCGCAACGTTAATCCGTCATTGAGACTGGCGTTGTTATTGGCTGGGTTCATCGAATCCACCGATCTGATCGCCGTCGAAAACCGCCATCCAGAAGTTGCCGCAGGGCTCTGGGCGATGACATGCTACCACTCTCCCAGATCTAACAGAGCGCCTGTGCTTGCGTGGGCCCGATCGGGCCGGCAAAAAAGCACCAAAAATCGACCCTGGCAGTTCCTAAAAAAAGAGCTTTTCACCGGCTCACTTCGCCTCTACACTGGTTGTAACTTGCCCGCGGTTGGGGGCTGGGCTGTTTGCGCGGGGGTTCTGTGCGGGTATTGGTTACGGCGGACACGTTCAGCGGCGTGTGGACCTATGCGCGCGAACTGGTGACGGGGCTCGTGACGCAGGGCGCGCAGGTAATGCTCGTCAGCTTCGGCGAGATTCCGCTGCCCGATCAGACCGCATGGATGCAGAGCCTGCACGGGCTCGAATATCATCCCACCGCATTTCGCCTCGACTGGATGCAGGAGGGCGAGCAGGATTTTTTTGCGGCGCAGGAGTATTTGTGCCAGATCGTGCGCGATTCGCGTCCCGACATTCTCCATCTCAATCAGCTCAGTTTTGGCGCGTTGCCTGTGGCGCAGCCGCGGGTGGTGACCGCGCATGGAGACGTCATCACGTGGTGGCTCACCATTCATGGAAAGGAACCGGCGCATTCGGAATGGCTGGACTGGTATCGAAAGACGATTGTGGCGGGGCTGCAACGCGCCGAGGCGGTGGTCACGACCACCAACTGGATGGCGCAGATGCTGCGAGTCGCGTACGGCGACGAATTTTCCGGGAACATTATTTCCGCGGGGCGCAATCCGATTTATTTCAACCCATTTGTGGCTAAGGAAGAGTTGGTGCTGGCGATCGGGCGGCTATGGGACTCGGGAAAGCAGGTGTCACTGCTGACGCAGCATTCGCACAAACTGCCGGTGTGCATTGTGGGCGCGGACAATCCGATTCCAGTGCCGGCCCTGCCGATTCGCGCGGACGTGAAGGTTTCGACGGGTGTCAATGAGATTTCGGTGAAGGGCGCGCAAACCGAGTCACAGCTGCGTAATCTCTATAGCAAGTCGACAGTTTTTGCCGCGACTTCGCGCTACGATCCGACTGGACTGGCGTCGATTGAGGCGGCATTTTCGCGTTGCGCCTTGGTGGTGAACGACATTCCCGTGTACCGCGAGCTTTGGGGTGACGCCGCGCTTTATTTTGAGCGCAACGATGCCGAAAGCCTGGCAGATGTGCTGGCGCAGTTCGATCAGGACCGGGAACTGGTGCGTTTCTACGGAACGCGGGCCTACAATCGCGCGCGTGAGCGCTTTACCGCCCGGCGGATGGTGGATGAGTTCCTGCAACTCTACCGGCGGCTTCGGACATCGAAAATTGCTGTTGCTTGACGCCGTTCTGAGCGGCCATTTGCCGTGTCCATCCTTGAATTTGCTTTGAATTTACATTTGGTTAACATTCCAGTCACAACCGTGCAACATATCCCGCCTAGTGTTTCTCCCAACCCTCTCGGGTGACGAAGCTCTGGCCTTGCGCCGGAAAATTCAAAAGAAAAAATGGAGAACACGCATGTTTGAAACACACCATGCCTCTGGCTACCTCAGGAAATCGATGGCGTCGTTGCTGACGCTGGCGATCACCCTGGGACCCACTGTCGTGCCCGCCTTCGCCGCGAACAAACCACAGAGCAGGCCAGCCGCGACCACAACGCCGATTCAGCACCTGGTGGTGATTTTCAACGAGAACGTTTCTTTCGACCATTACTTTGGAACCTATCCGAACGCGCTTAATCCGAAAGGCGAGCCGAAGTTCGTAGCGGCTTCGAACACGCCCACGGTGAATGGACTGGGCAACGCGCTGCTGAATGCGAACCCGAACCTGAATCCGGCGAATACGACGGGCGCGGCGAATCCGTTCCGGCTGGATCGTTCACAGGCATTCACAAACGATCAGGATCACTCCTACACACCTGAGCAACAGGCGTTCGACGGCGGACTGATGGACTTGTTTCCGCTCTATACCGGTACGGCCGGCCCTCCGCCGCAAGGTGGTGGGGTGACGAATACGAATGGATTGGTAATGGGCTATTACGACGGGAATACCGTTACCGCGATGTGGAACTACGCGCAGAATTTCGCGCTGAACGACAATTCGTTTGGCACGACGTTTGGGCCGTCTACGCCGGGTGTAGTGAATCTGATGTCCGGGCAGACCAATGGCGTAGTCAACATTGTGAATGGTACGGGCGATGAAGTCGGCGGTGGTCCGGACGGTTCATTCACCATGATCGGCGATGCTGACCCGACCGGAGATGTTTGCTCGTCTCCCAGCCGCGCGCAGGGTCAGATGTCGAGCCAATCGATCGGCGATCTGCTGAATTCGGCGGGCGTGACTTGGGGAACATTTATGGGCGGATTCGATCTGACCATCCTGAATCCGAATGGAACGACGGGCTGTAAACGCAGTACGACGTCAGCGGTTTCGGGTGTTACCGAAGTCGACTACACGGCGCACCACTCGCTGTCTTCCTATTGGCCTTCGATTGCCAATCCGAATCACACGCGTCCGAACGGGATCTCCGAGATCGGCAATCCGGGGCCGGCTAATCATGACTACGACGTTCAGGATTTCTACGCAGCTGCCGCGGCGGGCAATCTGCCTGCCGTGAGTTTCCTGAAAGCTCCGTCGTATCAGGATGCACACGCGGGTTATTCCGATCCGCTGGATGAGCAGACGTTTGTGGTCAACACCATTAACCTGCTGGAAGCACTGCCCACATGGAGCAGCACGGCGGTCGTGATCATGTATGACGACTCCGACGGATGGTACGACCACCAGATGGGGCCGATCGTAAATCAATCGACCGGACCTGCGGACTCGCTGACCGGGCCGGGCGCTTGCGGAACGGCACTGACATCACTGTCTGGGCCGAACGCGGCTACGAATCCGCATGCTTTGGGACGCTGCGGTTACGGACCGAGATTGCCGCTGCTGGTGATCTCGCCCTGGGCGCGGAAGAACTTTGTCGACCACACGGTGACGGACCAGACTTCGGTGATTCACTTTATCGAAGACAACTGGCTCGGCGGACAGCGCATTGGCCAGGGGTCGTTTGATGGAATCGCGAATTCGATTGCGGGCATGTTCGACTTCCAGAAGGTTCGCAATGACGGAACGCTCTTCCTGAATCCGAATACGGGCGAAAAAGAAAAGTAGAAGCGTTGTAGAATTCGCTGAACAAATCCGCGGGCATGCGAAGGACTGCATGCCCGCATGATTTTGTTGCAGCCTTGTTGTCGGCGGTTTCAGAGATCGAAACAAAGATCGAAGCCAAGATCAACAACAACGCCAAAGGCCGCGGGCCGGGGCGCCCGCGCTACCTAGGAACGGAGGGCTAATCCCTGTCTTTCACACGACGAGCGTTTCTGCATCGAAGCGGACTGGCGGCCATGGCGATGGCGATGGGCCGGGGCATCGCTCAAAAACCGATCCCGAAATTTCGCACTGAATTCAATATCAATTCACTGGCGCAGTTCGTCGATCCGCTACCGATCCCTGAGATTGCGAAATCGAGCGGGGTGCGTCCGAGTCCGACGGATGCGTCGGTGAAGCTTCCCTATTTTCGAATTGCCATGCAGCAGTTTGAAACGAAGATCCATCGTGACCTGAAAGCGACACGTGTTTGGGGATATGGTGGGGCTTCGCCGGGGCCGACGTTTGAGACGCGCAGCGGGCAAGGATTGCTGGTGGAGTGGGCCAATCAATTGCCCTCGGCGCATTTTTTGCCAATCGATCACAGCATTCATGGCGCGGAGGCGGACAAACCGGAGGTGAGAACCGTGGTGCACCTGCACGGCGGCAAAACGCCGCCGGCGAGTGACGGGTATCCGGAGGATTGGTATGCGCCGGGGAAGTCGGCGATCTGTCATTATCCGAACCAGCAGGACGCGGCCATGTTGTGGTATCACGACCATGCGCTCGGAATTAATCGGCTGAACGTATTTGCCGGATTGCTGGGCGCGTTTATCGTGCGCGATGAGGTTGAGGACGCGCTGGAATTGCCGCGGGAAAAGTACGAAATTCCTCTCGTGCTTTACGACCGCGCGTTTGATCTGGATGGGCAGCTGAATTATCCGGTGTCGGGCGATCCGAAGAAGCCCTGGACGCCGGAGGTTTTCTGCGACGGCGTGCTGGCGAATGGAAAACTCTTTCCATATCTCGAAGTCGAGCCGCGCAAGTATCGGTTTCGCGTGCTGAACGGCTCGAATGCCCGGTTTTTTCATTTGACGCTGACGAATAATCTGGCCTTTCAGCAGATCGGTACCGATCAGGGACTGCTACCGGCGCCGGTTGCGTTGCAGCGTATTTCGCTGGCGCCGGCGGAACGGGCGGAAGTGATTGTGGACTTTTCTGGCAACCGCGGCGAGAAGGTCATTCTGAAGAACGACAATTTGAACGTCATGCAATTTCGGGTCGCAGGAAGTGGAGCGGCCGACTCGATCATGCTGCCCAAGACGCTTCGGCCCGTCCCCAGGATTCTGGAGTCGGCGGCGGTGAAGACACGCGCGCTGAGTCTGGTTGAGGTTGACGATCTGGTCCAGCGGCCGATGACGATGCTGCTGAACAACGCGCATTGGAGCATGCCAGTGACGGAATCGCCCGTGCTGGACTCGACGGAGATTTGGGAGTTGGCCAATACCACGGATGACGCGCACCCGATTCATCTGCATCTGGTGCGCTTTCAGATTCTTGATCGAAGAACCTTTGATGTGTCGACTTATTGGGCGACCGGGCAGATGAAATTTTTCGGGCCGCCGATTCCGCCGGAGCCGGGCGAGGCGGGTTGGAAAGATACAGTGCGGGCCGATCCGGGGATGGTAACGCGAATCATTGCGCGGTTTGAGGGATTCGCGGGACGGTATGTGTGGCACTGCCACATACTGGAGCATGAGGATAACGAGATGATGCGGCCGTTCGAAGTAGTGGCGAAGTAAGCGCTATCAGACGTCGACGCTCGTTCCTCAACATCGTTCTGACGGGTGCGGCGATTCAAGCCTCTGACACTTCAACCCTGTGACACTCGAGGAACTGTCACAGACTGATAATTGCGGTCGACGCGGTGCCGCTAGGATGCGCTTATGAAACACACTAAGCGTATTCCTCTGGTGATGGTCTTGCCGGCTTCAGTCTTGTCGGCTTCAGTTATGCTGACCTCGTTTATGCTGACGGCCTGCGCGGTGGCGCAGACGATCGAGGGACCAAACACCGTTGCTGAAGAATCTTCTCGCACCAGTGGAGCGATTTTTTCCGCTCGAAGCACTTACACAAGTAGCACTAAGACAGAAGACCTTTCTGCAGATACGGACCAGCGCAAGGCGGTGGGTGGCGCGGGCTTGAATCTTGCCCAGCTTTCACGCCGTAGACTGCCGCCTGGGCCACCTCGCGGATATGCTCCCGACAGCTACGAAACACACTGGATGGATCGTAGTAACGGACGCCATGCCTTGATCGGCGCGCTGATCGGCTTTGGAGTGGGAGCGGCTATCGCTGCGAAGGCGAATAAGACTGCCAACCCTGGAGGAGCGATCGTTCTGGTTGGAGGGGCTGGGGCTCTGATTGGCGCGGCGGTCGGCGCGAACCATGGTGGGCCAGGACGATTTGCGCGTCACCGGAGAACGGGCTCGCCATCCGAGCACGGGGGCAAGGAACTCGATCTCAATGCTGATTCCGCCAGTGGGCGTCCTAAGGAACCAACGGGGTCGGCGCCGTTGTCTTCGAGGTTGGTGCTGCCTTGAGATTTGCGATTCTTGTGTGGGAGGGATAGGCCAGAGCTTCTCGCAGATTGTAGGCCTCGGTTCGACTTAGGGCGCTTATTTTTACGCGAGACTGCGGTTTAGAAACGCGGCTGGGGAATCGCCCTCCGCTTGCCATGCTATACTTTTTAAACGCATTTTCTGCCGAGTTAGCAGACGGAGGACAGTATCGACAAACGTTTTATCCGCATGAATGAGCGCATCCGTGCACGCGAAGTGCGCGTGATTGGTGACGAAGGTGAACAGATTGGCGTCATGCCTCCCTTCGAAGCGCTCAAGATGGCCCGCGAGAAGAACCTGGATCTGGTAGAGATTTCCCCCACCGCGCAACCTCCGGTGTGCCGCATCATGGACTATGGGAAATTTCTGTATCAGAACGAAAAGCGCGAGCGCGAGGCCAAGAAAAAGCAGAAGACGATTACGGTAAAAGAAGTGAAGTTCCGTATCAACGTCGACGATCATGACTACGATACGAAAAAGAATCATGTGCTGCGCTTCCTCGATGAGGGAGACAAGGTAAAGGCGACGATTTTCTTCCGCGGGCGAGAAATGACGCGGCAGAGTTTGGGCCGGCAGATTCTGGAACGTCTGATTAAAGATGTCGATAATAAAGGCATCGTGGAATTCAGGCCGCGGCAGGAAGGCAACACGCTGCATTTGATTCTGGCGCCGAAGAAAGATGGGGGCCAACCCGCGAAACCGGCGGTGAAGCCGATGTCCAAACCAGCGCCGCCACCGCCCGCGACGGGTGGAGCGCAGACAGCGTAGGAGCGGCTGTCAGTTATCAGTTATCAGCCATCAGTAAAATCTCATGGCGTGATCGCTTGATCTGACGGGTTAGTGCGCTGCCTGGAGCTGAAAGTTGTAACGGAAAGCTGAGAGCTATTTATGCCTAAACTAAAAACGCACAAAGGCGCTGCCAAGCGCTTCAAGAAAACCGGGACGGGAAAGATCCTGCGTCACAAGGCGGGGTTGCGTCACATCCTGTCGTCCAAGGCAAAGAAGCGCAAGAAAAAATTGGGCCAGCCCACATTGGTAAGTGACGGCTATTACAAAAAAGCGGCACGAATGATCCCGTACATGTGATGGAGCGACGGGCCCTTCGGCAA
>JBAWBE010000643.1:0-19865 GCA_049589635.1 Terriglobales bacterium | reverse complement strand
GGACGAGGAGGAACGCCCCTGCGACCAGTAGCGGCGATTTTCCCAGCACCACCACCGGCAAGATCAGCATATAAGTAAGGTAGAAGCCCTTGCCGGCAAAGAGAACAGCATATTCTCGCAGAGGATGTTTCGTGCGTCTCAGGTATTCATGGGTCGGAAAGAAAAAGCACTGGAAGTCCCTGAAGAACACATAATCGAGAGAGAACATGGCGTAAACGAAGAGCACATAGATGTGCTGGAACCGGTGCCATGGCGCCCGGGATTCATAAGGCGTAAAGCGGAAGATGCCGCGTCCTGAAAGCGCGTCATCTTCATCGTGAAGATTGATGCAGGAGTGGTGACCCCGATGATGGAGGATGCGCCACATGTAGGAACTCATTCCGCACAGATCAAAGACATAGTTCAAGGTTTTATTGACGTGCGACCGAGATGAGATGGCGTTGTGATTGCTGTCGTGGGCGATGTTCAGCAATAGGAATGTCTGCGCGAGGCCGCCTAAAAGATAGAGGGCGATAAATTCCCATGAGCCGGGCCTGAGTGTGTACAGAGCAATCCATGCGCCCGCAAGGACTGCTAGACCCATAGCGATCTTGAACCACATGGAGCGGTCAGCTTTGGGAGAAATGCTCTGATCGGCAAAAAACTTATCCAGGCGGCTACGCAAGACTCTCGGGAATGACGACGCACCGGCCGATTCAATAATCGGCGAAGGTGAAGTTTCCGATGGTACGAGATCCGCGATGTCGGGCTGATGGGCAATCATCGCATCGGCAATCGTCGCTGGGGCAATCGTCGCTGGGGCAATCGTGGCTGGAGCAATCGTCGCTTCGGGTTGGAGCGTCACGGCGCCTCCGCGATCATGTAATGTGCATCCAATGCGATGCCTGGGCCGCATGCGTAGCCCGGATCCGCAGCAAAATTTCTTCCGCGCCGTCGAATGTCTTGATGCAACATTTTAGTGCGAGCGATTAAGGGCAATCAAGAAAATTCAGAGCGGACAATGCACGGAGGTTGTGTCTCATCCCAGGACTCGATAACGCATCGTATTGTGCAATTACTTTGCTAATATATACGAATCAATGAACCTTAGTGAACGGGGCCTCCCGCATGTATAGGCGCTGCACGAGTCTGCTTCGCCTCCTGTGCGGCAAAAAGGAGAACGTCCGTTCTCCGTCTAATCAAGAGACGTTTGCAGTGAGAAAAGAATTACGCGTGCGTTCTCACAGGACCACACTCCAGGTTTGCACTGCAATCTGCACTTTGAGACTCGAGACTGTTTCACCTCGCTCGCGGGCGCGGCATGGTTCGTTCGCTGACTCGCGTTCTATTCAACCTTGGAGGATCGCGGATTGATGACGATTCTGGGCCACCTGGATACGCTGGCAGAGGAGCACCCGGACAAACTCCTTTATGCGTACCTTGACGTAAACGGCGATCCGATCGAAAGCTACACCTACGCGTCCTTTATTCGGCGAACGCAGGCGATCGCCGCACATTTGCTGAGAAAGGGTTGTTTCGCGGCGGGTGACCGGCTTCTGCTTGCCTATCCGCCGGGGCTGGAAATGATCTGCGCATTTTTTGGCTGCGTGCGCGCCGGATTGATTCCCGTGCCGGTCTATCCGCCCAGTTCGCATGGCTTCCAGAGTGCCCTATATAAGACGGTCCACATCGCAAAGGATTGCCAGGCGGCTGGGATATTAACGAGCGGAGACTACCACGCATCGTTGAAGACGAATCTCGCCCGACGTGGAGTCTCTGCGTCGGGCGTTGACGTGGATTACATTTCCAGTCTTCCGTGGATCGCGACGGGAGATTTTGTGGATGCAATTTCGGACATCCCACATATTGATTCTTCGGAGATATTGTTTCTCCAGTACACCTCGGGTTCGACGATGGAGCCCAAGGGCGTGATCGTTACGCACGAAAATATCCTGACTACCTGTCCGCTGGTGATCGACCATCCATCGCCGGTCGTCGTTTCGTGGCTTCCTCAGTATCACGATATGGGACTGATCGGGTGCTACCTGTATCCGGCACTGAAAGGCGGCACGACGTACGGGTTCGCTCCCACGGACTTCATTCAGCGCCCGATCCTCTGGTTCAATGCGATAACGAGATATCAGGCCACTGCCGCGGCCGCACCCAACTTCGCCTACGACTATTGCCTGCGCGCCGGGAGGCTTTCCAAGGAAAGCCTGGAGGCTTGCGATCTGAGTTCGCTCCGCGTATTGATGTGCGCGGCGGAGCCGGTGAAGCCGGATACCTACACCCGGTTTCTAGAGGCGTTTCAGCCCTACGGACTCAAGTCCGAGAGTTTCTACGTTGCCTTCGGGCTGGCCGAAAATACTCTGGCGGTCTCGCTGGGTGGTCGCAACATCATTTCCGTCAACAAGCGTGCCCTCGCGCTGGGGACGGCCCGCATGACTACCGAGGTCTCAGAAATCGGCGGGGCCACGCAGATTGTCAGTTGTGGAGCTCCACTCCCCGGTCTCGACCTGAAGATCGTGGATCCGGAAGGACACTTCGCACTTAAACCAGAGCGCACGGGCGAAATTTGGGTGGCCGGAAGCGGCAAGTGCCAGGGTTACTGGAATAACCCTGAGTTGACTCTGAAGCAGTTTCGAGCGCGGCTGGTGGACGATACTCCCTATGACGATGGCTACCTTCGGACCGGCGACATAGGATTCATTCACGACGGCGAACTCTACGTCTGCGGCCGCATCAAGGACATGATTATTCTCCGCGGGCAAAACTATTACCCGCAAGACATCGAGAACGTCGTGGAGAAGTCGTCCAATCTGATTCGGCACAACTGCGTCGTCGCATTTCAGATTCAGGAAGACAGCGAACCTGCGCTGGCCATCGTCGCCGAAGTCAAAAATCCTAAGTCCCTTCCCGAAGCACGAAAGATTGCCGCCGCAGTCCGGAATTACCTCAACGTGGAAGTGGCGGTGATTTCCCTGATCGCGCCTCGTGCGATCCCGAGAACGAGTTCGGGGAAGATCATGCGCCATAAAACCAAACAGATGTGGCTGCAAGGTCAGTTCGCCGTTCTCTCCGACTTTTCGCGGGAGAAGGATGCCGGGAACTGTGGGTCCATTTCCGACATGCATTCTACTTTTGCCGAATTGAAAGCCAGATACAACCTGACAGGTCAGGAATCGTACAACCTCGTCGAAGCCGGACTGGATTCCCTGGATCTGGTTGTGTTCATGCATGAACTCAAGGAACTCCTGAAAGATAAAGGCGCCGAACTGCTGGCGAGGCAAGTAGACATTGGCGTCATTCAGCGTGTCAGTGTAGCCGAGTTGTTTGAACTAGCCGAACAACTGGAGCACGCGCCCGAAGCGGCGCTGGTCCATCTGCGCCATTCCCTTGCGTCTTTCCGTGAAGAGCAGTGTGCCGCTGAGAAACAGATGATGAGCAACGACAGGAAGCTCATCTTCGAGCCTCCAGTGCCCGAGCCCATGCCAGAGATAGCGAAGAAGATACCGGTGCCGAAACAGGTGCTGCTCACAGGCGGCACCGGCTTCATAGGGCCATTCCTCATAAAAAGTTTGCTGGAACAGACACGGGCGAAGATCTATGTTCTCGTCAGGTGTTCCGACGAAAAGCAGGGCAAGCAAAGACTGAGAGCTGCCATGGCGTCAATGGGACCATGCGGCGCGGGGCTGATGGAAGTGTTCGAGTCCCACGTGATCCCTGTCTCCGGCGATCTAGGGCAACCCAAGCTGGGCCTAAGCCATGAGGTGTGGGATTTTCTTGCGAGTGAAATCGACACCGTGTTCCACAACGGCGCAACGGTGAACTACCTGTTCAACTACGACCTGATGCGCGATGCGAACGTGCTCGGAACCAATGAGGTCCTGAGATTGGCGTTCGAGGGAAGGCCCAAAGAATTCAATTATGTCTCGACTACCTTCGTGTTTGGCTGGGCGGTCAAATCGGTTTTGTATGAGACCGACCTGAACGAGAATATGGAGCTTCTCGATTTTGGGTACAGTCAATCGAAATGGGTAGCGGAACAAGTGGTTGTCGACGCGCGTACTCGGGGGCTTTCCGCGCGGATTTTCCGGCCGGCTCTCGTGAGTCCTTCCGTCACCGGCGGGGGTAACAACTTCGATATCGCCGTTCGCCTGGTTGCCTTTATGGTGAATCACGGGATCGGTGTCGATACTCTTAACCAGGTCAGCTTTGTTCCGGCCGACATTGTGGCGAACAATATCGTTGCGATCTCGACCACTCCCGGTACAGCGAATAAGACCTACCATGTCGTGCGGGACGATTATTCGAACATGCTGGATATTACCGGCCTTATCACCAAAGCGACGGGCCGGCGATTCGAAATATTCGGCCTTCCCGATTTCGTACCCGAGCTGATCCGGCGATGCCGGAAGGAAGATCTTCTCTTTCCGCTACTCGATTTTCTGGTGGGCTCTGTCGACAACATCTCCGCGATGGAGTTCAAACGGTATGACAACTCTTCCTATCAAATGGCCCGTGATGCCTCCGTGTGGGGCAAACCGGACCCGTCTCTCGAAGACACGGTCAATGGCATTCTGAAATTCATGTATCGCAAGGGAATCATTTCGGTCGCGGCTCGCGAGGTCACGGCGGTGTCACCGATCCGCGAGCGCGACCTGAACATCGTGACCCATCGGAGAGATGTGGATTGTGGGGAGGACTCTCTCCAATGCGTGGCCGATGCTGGAGAGCCTGAGTGCGTCGCGGAGATCCGGAAGATTGCAGCCTCGGAGCAGATGTGAGAGGAGCGCGCGGGCAATGAGCGAAATCGGCCTGCTAACGTAAACAACCAAATCTAGTCGGCGACGGATGACCATCTTTGCTATATTCCCGAAGCAGTGAAATACCCCAGACAAGACCGCTTGAGCGACGGGCACGAGCTACTGCGTCATAGTGGAGTTGAAAGTGATCGCAAGTTCTGGGCAGGTGAGCGGCCTCTTTCGATTGTGCAGTGGATAGGGGTAATCCTAATGATTATAACCCTCGTCGTCGGAATCGCTGTGTGGGGTAATTATCTAGCCTCTATCGTGGTTCTGGGTGGTCTCGCCCTCTTCGTAGTGGTGGGAAATCTCCGCGCCCGTCGCTCTCCAAGAAAGTGATTTGAGCGGGTTTGCGAAACATCCCGATTACCCTCATCGACCCCAGAGCGCTCGGTCTCTGCACCCCCACAGACGCATCATGCGCTACTGCTTCTTAAACACGAGCTTCTCCGTCAGCCGCTGGCCCGTTTCCAACGTGCCTGTGGTGGATACGGTCATCTGCTGCCCATCCGCGGAAACCACCCACCGATCTTTTTGAGTAACTTGACCGTCCCGCTGGTAACTCGCGTCCACGGTGTGAGGATCGACGAGTTCGAGCGTCACCGTATCGTTGCGCGAATTCTTTAGATCGTATGGCTTTCCGTCAAAACGGGCGGTATAGCTGAAGTCGCCCATAAAACGGACCCCACCGCTTCCATCCGCCTCGATTTTGAGCTCCAACCCTTGCCGCAAACGGGTTTTGCCGAGATCCTGCGTCCACTCGCCGACAAACGCGTCAGTGGCGGCCTTTGCACCTCCGGTTCGCGCCCACACTGTGATCTTATCCGCGTGGCCTGCGGTCACAGTCGTGGCGGTTAGCTCTCTTCCGTCCTTCGAAAGTTGTTCGCGAACCGTCGCCACAACCGCCCCGTCCTTTTTCTGTGTGACCTCGGCAAGGTGTTTGTCGATCCTGTGCAGATCAATTTGATTGAAGCCGAGATTGCCGGGTGCGGGCGAATCGTGTCCATTGCGATTCGCTGTGAAATCGAAATGGCTTTCGCCTGACATGACAACATGCACCCCGCCGCCATGTACGTGTGTAATGGAGAGCCGGTTCGGAGGATCGAGGCTAGCCTGCGCAGAGACTAGCGTCCAGGCACCAATGCGAGGGTCTGGTGCTCCAGATTGCGCGACGGCAAGTGGCGCGGCGGCAAGCAGTGCAAACAACAGTATGGTTCGAATTGATCCTCCCACGGTGATGCCGAGAGTTTAGCAGATTCGCATAATTAGAAGATTCACATGGATGGTTACCGGGGATGGTGCGCGAGCGTGCACGACTTTAGCGACGACGATATTGTATGACATGATGAGTGCCATGGATGTGCGCCGTTTATGGGTGTCAGGGATCGTCCTCGCAGCAGCCATCGCACTTCTTCCATTCTCCTTTCACGCCGAGCGTCACCTGGAAACCGCGACCCGTGTCGAAGGCAGCCAGGCGGAAATTGTCCGGCAAGAGTTGGCCGACCGTTTTAAGTCGCCGTTCGTGGACCAAGTGGTCCTGGTGATTCAGGGACTCCCGCCTGCAGATTCGGCGGACGGTGCGCAAGCACTTGAACCCATCGCGACAGCACTGAGAGAGCAACCCGGCGTTACCGGAGTGGTCTCCTATCTCGACTCTCACGATTCCATCTTCCTCGGCCGGGGAGGGGGAACGTTTGTTCTGGTGGGGCTCACGTCGACCGAAGGTCCCATTGAGTTACTCGTTCCTAAGCTTCACCAGCTCGCAAGCTCGCTTCAAAATCAACTGCGGGGCCGTTATCCGGCGGTGAACCTCGAACTCACCGGCGAGATTCCACTGAATTTCGATATTCGGAAAGCGAGTTCCGACGACGTGGACCGCGGCGAGAGTCTCGTGATCCCCGCAACCCTCGCACTTCTACTGGTGGCTTTTGGAAGCTTCATCGCGGCCCTGATTCCATTGGCGGTTGGCCAGCTTGCCATCGCGATGACTATGGCGATTACGGGATTCCTGGCACAGCGCTGGCACCTGTCAATTCTGGTTCAGAATTTGGCCACTATGCTTGGCTTGGGCTTGGGAATCGACTACGCGCTCCTCATGGTCAGCCGCTTCCGCGAAGCGATTTGCGCCGGGCACAACGGACCCGAAGCCTCAGTCATTGCGGCACGTCAGGCGGGTCACACACTCTTGATTTCAGCGTCGACGGTGGCCATCGGATTTTCAGCGCTCTTGACGGTTCCGATCAGCGAAATCCGTTCGATTGGCATCGCGGGATTCCTGGTGGCGGGAATGTGTGTGTTGCTTACCAATACCATCGTTCCGACGGCGCTGGCGTGGCTCGGTCCGCGGATTGATATTGGCCGATTACCCTTTACTCCAAAGTTGGATGCGCATCGAGCTGAGCGCACCGGCATTCGCTGGCGACGATGGGGCAAGGTGATCGTCGCGCATCCCTGGCTTGCCCTCTTTCTTGCGGGTACTCCTTTGCTTCTGCTTGCCTGGCAGGTCAGACGATTGGATACCAGTCTTCCGCGAGGGGATTGGCTTCCGCCGGCGGCGGAATCTGTCCGTGCCCTTCACACTCTGAAACGAATGGATCGGGAAGGCGTGGTTGAATCGTTGCGCATCATTGTCGAGCTTCCCTCTGACTCGATCGCGCAAACCGACGCCGGCTGGAATGTGCTGGATCGTCTCTCCAAGCGCCTCGCGAGCGACCCTCGTTCTGAGCGTGTGATTTCTATTACTACGATTGCGGATGGCAACCGGTCTTCCCTCCTTAACATCGCGCGGGACACCCGGCGAACATTTCTGAGTAGTGACGGACGAGCAGCGCTGATCGAGGTGGTACCCGCGAGTTCGGTCTCCGTGCGCGACCAGGTCGTCTGGGTGCGGGAGCTCCGGAAAACGGGCGCGCTGGCGCTCACCGGAGTACCGGGCGCAACTATTCTTGTTGGCGGTATCCCAGCGCTCAACGCCGATTATGAAACGATTATTAGAGACCACTTTCCGCCGGTAATGGGGCTCGTAGTCGGCGGGACGCTTATTGCGCTGCTCTGCGGGTTCCGATCTGTCTTCGCCGCGCTGAAGGCCATCGCACTCAACCTGTTCTCGGTTGCCGCGTCCTTCGGAGCATTGGTTTTAGTTTTCCAAAGCGGGCACGGAAGCAGATTCCTGGGAGTTCCTGACGCAACGGGTAGCGTATTTCCTCTTGTTCCGATCGTCGCCTTTGCAATCGTTTTCGGATTAAGCATGGACTACGAGGTATTTCTGGTCGCACGCGTTCTCGAAGCCAGAAGGAGTGGGCTAAGCGAAATGGATGCGATCCCGGAGGGTATGGCTAGAACCGCAGGCCTGATTACGAGCGCTGCCGCGATCATGATCGTGGTATTTGCGGCATTCACTTTCGGAAGTTTTCTAGTGGTCAAGATGATCGGATTTACATTGGCGATCGCCGTGTTCATTGACGCCACCCTCGTTCGTATTGTGATCGGTCCCGCGCTCCTTCGTATTGCGGGGGATTGGAACTGGTGGCCTGGGGGTTTGTCAAAGCGAGCTTAAGGGCGAGTCGCGGAACGAGCCGTTGATTACGACAGCGTGGTTTTTGGGGAACCAGATCTGGATTGAAAACGTCCGGAAAGCGTTACTTCCGCCTCGGGAGTAACGCCGCCCGCCCTTACCGGTCTTCTCTGGACGCATGTTTAGAAGCGTGTCTCGACGCAAGGATCGCAGCATCCAGCGCGTCCAAAAATTGATGCGGCGTGACATAGGTATGATCGACGATATGATCGACTGACGCGAGCTTCCTCTGTAGTTTCTGTGAGGGATGATCTGGCATGTCTTTGTGCCCGCGCGGTACCCACACGGTTTGCATGCCTGCTTTCTTGGCACCCCGCAGGTTGCCGATCGTATCTTCTGCCATGATTGTCTCGCACGGCTTAATCGGGTCCGCCAGGTTGCGGGTGGTGTTGATGGCTGCGAGCACTTTCTCAAAAGCCTCCGGGTGTTTGCCCTTTTTATAGGGAGAAATCTCTTCTAGCCCAAAAACGTGGTCCTCGGGAATCACTCCTTTGAGGCCGAGCTTTTCCAGCTTTTCCATTGCTTGTCCTTCGCCTTGCTTGAACGAATGCGAGAGGACAGCAATCTCGACCCCGGCGTCAGTTAGCCGCTGTATCCTGCTTACCAGTTGGGCATCAGGACGGATGAACCCGCTGCCCATGTGCTTATTCCACAGCCGCGTAACCCCCTTTTCTCCCTCCAGGATCTTTCCTCGCAGTTCGTCGCGCGTGAGCCCTGCTTTCTTTTTGCTCCTCTGATCCTGAAATAGCCTCAGATTAAAGGCCATGGCGATCATGTCTTTGTAGGGGGGATCAAGGTGAGGCGGGTCGGGGGACTGACCATGCTGCATACCTTCTGCCGTCGCACCCGAGCGCGCCACCCCCCGGACGCGACGATAGGCCTCCAGCATGCCGATCACGGAGGCGCTGGGGTGGCCCGCGCTTTCCAGGTGTTCCGCCATCTCGCTGATGCACCGGCATAACGCGTCATCTGGATTCTTCTTCGCTTCTTGCCTTGCCTCTTCAATCAATTTTTGCGCTATTTTCTTTCGGAATATGGGAAGGCCGTATTCCTTTTCTACTGCCCGCCAAGCTCGCAGAACGGCGTTGCGGTATGCCTTGTCATAAGGGTAGAGAAAGGCATCCAGATCCAAGATAACGAGCCGCACTTTCTCGAGATAAGGCTTAGGGTCGGGGTAGGTTTTAGTTTTCATGGACTCAGGCGCAGGGGCTGAGACTGCGACAGCATGGCGACCCCTTGGTTCCACTATTCTAACCATCCATTTTTCGAATTGATCTCGATAGACACTCAAGTCTTTACCGGCGCCGCCAGTCCCCAGTTTGTCAGGAAACAGGAAGTTGGCCCGAAACGGGCTCCGACAAAGTCGAACGGGTTGAACAAAGACCCTCGAATGTCAGAGTGGCGAAAGCGACTTGACTTTGCAGCACGAAGGGCAGTGCGATGGGGACGGCGAGACCTCGATAGCCTACACCGGCACTCGCCCCATGCAGATGGCAAGGTGACACGATCAGTTAGGGGAAGGCGTTTGTCAGTATGGATGCCGATAAACTTCCCACAAGCCTACTTCTGGCTAGTGTCGTTTAGAGTTTGGTGCTTCGCATATCCTTGGTTCAGCGGATATTTTTGGCGACGAACAGAGTTGAGTAAATTCGCTGGACAGCGTAGAGGGAGTGAGCGCCGTCCGGTGTAATGAGGGCGCGACGCATGGTAACCATCGCCGTCTTGTCCGTTGGCGAGAAATGTGTCCAGAGCTTTTGCTGGCCATTGGCGAGGTTCAAATCATAGATATCAATCGCATCCAAGCTTCCGCGGCGCTCGAAAAAGATATTCTGCGAATCGTTATGCCACTCTAAGGGGAAATCACCTTCGACCAGGCTTTTGATTTCTCGTGGCTCCCCGCCAGCGATCGGTTGGATCCAGTAGTGATTTTCGCCATCCGTCGTCAAGCAATATTGGCCATCGGGTGAGACGCTCATCGCGACGTCGTGAATAGCGACCGCATACCTTCCCTCGTGGCCAATCTGGTGTGCCGCACCGCTGGTAATGTCCTGCAGATAAGTAACGTGAGCATGTCCCGCAGCCGACGCGACCACCAAAATCTGCTTGCCATCGGGCATCCATGTTCCGACAGTGTAGTTCAATCCCGTGGGCGCACTCAGCGAGCTACTCTCGCCCACGCCTGTAGGAATAATCCTGAGACGATCCAAATGAACCGGGTCGAGAGCAAGCGCCCATTTGCCGTCAAAAGAGAGTCCCCAGCCTTCCCCCTGGCCGATCAGTGCAGGAGATGAGCCATCCGTCGACTGCGTATAGAGGTTGTAGTCGGAATTGGGGCCGGTGACATATGTGTTTAGAAGAAGCATCCGACTATCCCGCGAAATTGCTCCCACGTTCTCGAAGGGGAAGAAGCTGAAATCACGGACTTTCCCATTCGCTATATCCGCAAAGATCTGCTGATCTTGCGGCGCGTCAGAGTCGATCAGGACGTCGCCATCTTTGGATATGTCCTGGAAATGCAACGTAGCTGGACTCGACAACAAAATTCGCTGCTTGCCCTTTAGATTGACGCCGCGAAGAGATCTGGGTTCGCTACCATCGGCAGCGGTAAACCAGACTTCGCTGCCATCCGGTGTCCACGCCAGCCCTTGGATCGTGCTGAATTCCTGGGTCAAAGCTTTCCGGTTGCCCTGAAGATCCACTACCTCGACGACGCCCCGATCATCACCATAGGTGGAATGGTCGATAAAGACAATCTTGTCGCCAGCGCGTGAAAAACGCACGTCGCTAACGTAGCCCTCGCTCTGGAACAGCACCTTGCCGGGCGGGAACTCGAGCTGGAAGTGATTTCCAACCTTATGGCTGACTGCCAGCGCTGAGCCGTCGGGCGTCCAATCGGCGTCGGTCACGTTGTCCAGCAACTCGCGCGTAGATCCCCCACCCAGAGGAACGCGCGCCAGCCGCCCGACGGGAGTCCACTTTGCGACGAAGTCCGGATTCAGCAGCACCGCCAATTCTCCGGTGGAGGAGACGCTCAGAATGCTGCCATGCAGGTTGAGCGACTGCGATTCGGCAGTGTCTGTGCGTGTGGAAAAAAGCTCCATGGGCTTGCCGTCGCCGGTCCCGTCATAAACCACGGTGCGCCCATCCGGAGCAAAGCGCGCATGGCGAAGATATGCCGGACGAAAAGTAATCTGTGTAAATGCTGGATGGCTTGCCTGTGGATGATTCAGCAGCAGAGTCGCAATTACACCGATCGCTAATGCCGCCAACAGTGACGTCCCAAGCAGAATTCGGGATCGTGTTTTTTTGGTATCTTTCAGAGCGCGCAAACTCGCAGTTGAACTTGCAGAGCTGCTACTCAAAGAATCCAGCGCAAAGGCCAGATCGCTAGCCGACTGGAAGCGCGCCTCGGGCTTCTTTTCGAGGCAGCGCTGTGCGATCCTTTGAAGCCCGAGCGGCACGTGCACTCCACTCTCGGCGAGATCAGATGGTTCTTCTTTGAGGATCGAATTCATGACCTCGATTCCCGAGCCGCCGTGGAACGCGCGGTGCCCCGACACCATCTCGTAGAGCACAGCTCCGAAACTGAAGATATCGGAACGATGGTCGATCGGCTCACCTCGCACCTGCTCAGGAGACATATAGCCCGCTGTGCCCAGCACCGTGCCCACAGACGTTCGGTCGACATTGGTGAGCGTTTGATCCGCACCCGCGGCTTTGTTGACCACCTGCTTCGCCAATCCGAAGTCGAGGACCTTGACGCGCTCATCGGGCAGGATAAAGATGTTGTCCGGCTTGAGGTCACGATGCACAATACCTTGCTCGTGAGCTGCAGCCAGTCCCTTTGCGATTTGCAAGCTATATTCATTGACCCGTCGCTGGGGAAGAGACCCAGCTTTCAGACGTTCGCGAAGTGTCTGGCCATCGAGAAATTCTGAAACCAGGAAATGCACCCCATCCTGCGAGCCAACGTCGTAGATCGCCATCAGGTTGGGATGGTTCAAGGCGCCGACAATGCGGGCTTCCTGCTGAAAGCGGCCCAGACGATCCGGGTCCGACGAGAGGGATTGAGGGAGAATCTTAATGGCAACGATCCGCTGCAATCGAGTGTCGCGCGCACGGTAGACTTCTCCCATGCCGCCCGCACCTACGAATAACTGAATTTCGTACGGGCCAAGCTTGGAGCCGGAGGTAAAGGACATGCGCGGCCATTACACGTGCGCGACCACGATAGCTAAGATCTAAAACCATTCGTCGTTGCGGCTGGTCGCCGACGTTGAGATTGCCCAAAAACTGGCTTCGAGGAAGTTAGCCAGGCTGAACGAAGACCTGTACTCTGGTCTTCCCGACCATTGGCTGCAAGCAGAACTCGATTTTCTTGACGGTCAGAAAGGGCTTTTAGGACTGACATCGAACTCCTGGACCGCCCGGCGGGCCGCCTCTTCCAGCGCTTTCATCGCCACGAGATAAGGGCGAGGACCGTGGCTCACTCTTGCGACGCCATGCTCCGCGAGTGTGCGCGTGGAAGGCGTCCTGTCGCCGACCATGATGTTGAGCGGCAGTGGCGACTCCTTAGCCAGTCGCGCGACCAGAGCGATGTCCGCTAAGCCAGGCGCGAAGAGTCCATCTGCGCCAGCTTCGGCATACGCGCGTGCTCGCTCGATCGCCTCAACCACCATAACGTCGTCGTGCTGTTCGAGCGGTCCTTGAAAAAAGATATCCGTTCGAGCATTGAGGAAGAAACGGATATTGGCAGCGTCGGCCATCTGTCGAGCACGGCGGATGCGATCAGCCTGATCGGCTGTCGTGCGAAGTCTTCCATCCGCCGGAAAGCTGTCCTCCAGGTTGCAGCCTACCGCCCCGGCGTCGATGGCCAGAACGATAGTCTCGCCGACTACTTCTGATGCGTCGCCATAGCCGCTTTCCAGATCGATGGTCACGGGCAGTTCTGTCGCGCCGACGATCCGGCGCAGATTGTCGATGGCCAAGACGAGCGGGACGCGCTCGCCATCGGCGAAGCCGTTCGCATCGGCAACCGACCAACTACCCGTCGCGAGCGCCTTTGCACCGGCCGCGCCAACAGCCTTGGCGCTTCCTGCGTCCCATATGTTAAAGAGGACGAGCGGCTTTCCGGGTATATGCAACGCTCGAAAATGCTCAGCCTTGCGATTCTGATCAGCCATTTGTTCTCCTGATGTATTCGCGAGCGTGGAGTGCTTGCTTGTCATGACGTGCCCTTCTGTTCTGCCGCTTGCCAATGCGCGCGTAGCTCCTTATTAAATTCCTCCCAACGTTCTTCCGGGAAGAAAATCCGGGCACCTTTGAACTCGACGCGACGCCGAGTCCCCGGAATGTTGTCGGCTAGCCAGTGCGACCATTTCACGTCGAAGTACACATCATCCGTTCCCCAAACGATCAGTGTCGGCGCCTTCAACGTCTTCAACTGCATTTCAACAGCGAGCGTATGTTTGCTGTCGAAAGCTGCGAGGAAACGTTGCAGATCGTGCATGCGCTGCTCGCTCCTGACAAACGGTCGCAGATATTTTTCGATACTGTCGTCACTCACGTGTTCCGGACTCTCGTAGGCCGGCCCCAGGGCCTGAGGAGATCGATAGACATTCTTATCCGACAACATCGCCTCCAGCATTCCGCGCAAACCTCCCTCGGCCGCTTTCGCCAGAAAGGGTTTGAAGGCCTCGGGAGGCCAATTGTCGTGGGTATCACAGTCGGTGAGCGTGAGGCTGCGGACGCGCTCCGGGTACAACGCGGCGAAAATCTGTGCAATACCCCCGCCGCTGTCGTTGCCTACGAGATCCACTTGATCTATTTTCAGAACATCGAGAAATTCCCTGAGCATCTTCGCATTCGCTGTCACCGACACGTCCTGATAGGGCGCGATTTCAGTGTCGCCATGCGCAAGCAAGTCTACGGCTATGCAGCGTCGCATGTCGGACAAAGCCATCAGCTGATATCGCCAGAGATGCCCGTTCAGCAGCACGCCATGCACGAACAACACGACCGGTCCTGCACCCTGTTCCCTGTAGCTGATACAATCCGATGCGGTCTGCACACTATGACGGGCCGGCGATAGTTTGTTTGCGCCCATGGCTCAGCCCTTCCTCGCCGAGGTCGCGGGAATGTGCGCTTCGTTCAGCTTCTGTCCGCACTCGTTGCAGCACACCTCAACCGTCTTGCCGCCGATCTTGACCTTGATGGGATTCGCATCCAACTTGCAGTCGCAAGCCGCACAAGTTTTCTCAACCATGACATTTCTCTCCATTCCCGAAGTTCGGGCAGGATCAGTAGGCCACGCAGGAAGAGAGTACCGCTGTCAGAATCTTTAGCGATTTCGATCGGACAAGGGGCTAACGCTGCAGCACCGACCGCCGAAACTCAGAGGGTGAGCGGCCGTAAGTCTCGCGGAAGGAGGCGCTGAAATGGCTATGGCTAGAGAAGCCGAGGTCCAGGCTTAGAGCGGTTAGGTCGTCATACTGCGCGAGAAGGTCCAAAGCTCGCGCCAACCGTAGCCGTAACTGGTAGCGATACAAGGGCAAGCCTTCCACTTGCTGGAAGACCTGTGTTAGATAGACGGGCGAGCCGCGCACTTCCGCGGCGATCTCAGCCAACGTCCAGCGTCGAGTAAGATCACTTGCTAGCGCGAGCTTGACCCGATCCACCAGGCGCTGCCTCCCGACACTCGCTCCTGCTGCGTGTGAGGTGCGTGGCCCCAGGGCTCGCTGTAGCAAGGTCAACGCCAAGCTCTCTGCCTCCAAAGTTTCCGCGATGTTCTGGCGCAAACTGTGCCGTAGCAGCGCCGCGAGCGCCTGAGTTCGCGCGTCAATCCGTAGACGTTGCCTGCGAAACGCGAGCCGCGCACCGTCGCGCAGAAAAGTGCGTGGCGCTAGTTCTTGCAGGAGCGGCTCAGTGATGGCCAGAGACATACTGGCATCGCCGCCTGGCACGGGATGGCTCACCCGGTAGCCTTCGGCGTCGTTGAAAAACAGTACTTGGTTCGCCTCGGCTACCGCCTGGTCATGTCCAAGATGCCGCACATAGACTCCGCGATACGGAAACACCAGTTGCGTAGTAGCCGCGCACTCTTCCGTGTTCTGATGCCGGCAGCTGCCCTGGCAGTACGTGTCCCGAATCGTAATAGTCGGAGATGTCAGCAGGGATTGAACGACAAATTCAGGGGTGGGTCGGCCTTCGTCTTTTGAGCCCGCGCTCTTGACCCAAGCGAATGAGCGATTCTTACCCTTCAAAAGCCGTACCTCACCTCACGTTTGATGGAAGCTCGTTTGGATAGGGCTCATATTTTCAGCGCGCGCATGGCTTTGAGAGCCAGAAACCGATTCCTCGGCAGTGACGTGATTGTGGACCAGAAGTCGGTTTGGAGAAGACTTGGAGGAGATCACCATTAACCCCTCGAAGTCCGTTTCTGGATAACCTCCGGTTGACCGACCAAACATCCATAACACCCTGAGCCTGCTAAGGCTCAAATGAGTGACTCCCGACCTCGCCAGCGGACCAGGATTTGAGCTTCAGGAATCCGCCAATTGACAGCGCGAGCCAGGAGCGCATTGAGTCCTGCGAACAAGATTTCACCGCCGGAATCTTTGGGAACATTTCTCCAGACACTGGCATAACCACCTTGACGGGGAACCGCTGCGACTTTTTCGATCCGTTGGCACGGGCGCGATACGTCGTACAATCGGTGCTGCCCGAGACATGCCAACTGAATTCCGCAGACGAGATTCTTCTCCTCCCACATTCCAATACGTCTGCTTGGCGATTTTGTTTGCCGGTGCGATGCTGTTTCAAATTCGCTATGCCCGGGACATCTGGCGCGCAGAGAAGGTGGAATATCCATTTGTCGCGCCCGGCGCGGCCAGCGCAGCGCTCGAGATCGTGCGGCCGGCGGCTGAGAAATTGGGCCTGCGTGCCGGTGACCTCCTGCTGACGGTCAATGGTCAAAAGTACACCGGTACGGCGATGTTGTCGGAAGCCTATGCTAACACTCGCCCGGGAGATCAGTTCGAACTGACGGTAAAGTCAGCTTCCGGAGAACATTCCGTGGTTATGCCGGTGACTCCGGGAACTACCCCGCTGCGTGAGGTGATTTTCGAGACACTCCTGAACACCGTGGCGCCGATCGGATGCGTTCTGCTCGCATGCTGGGTGGCGCTGGTGCGGCCACGTGACAGGCTGGCGTGGATTTTGCTTGGATTGCTCTTCAGTTTCTCGCAGATGTTCAGCTCGTTCAAGATTGAAGCTTGGGGTCCGGGCTATCGTGACGTGTCTATGGCTTACCATACGGCTCTGGCAGAGGCATTGCCGATTTTCATGTTTTTGTTTGGATTCTTTTTTCCCGAGCCGTTTCCGCGCTACACGCGGATGGGAGCGTGGCGGAAGTGGATTCCGACGCTGGTGATCGCTCCGATTCTTGCCAGGGTCATGTATGCGGTTGTGGTGTCGGTCACCGAGATGACAGACTATCCTCACGCGCATCAAATGATTCAGAGCTTCCATGTTCTTGCAATTCCACTGCGGATTTATCTTTTCTGCGTGGTGGGCTTTGGGTTTTTTGCTTCGATCTTCATCAAGTCGTCGATGGCGATCTCGCGCGATGCCAAGCGGCGGCTTCTCCTACTCTACTGGGGGGCGACGGTTGCCCTAATCCCACTGTTAGTGATCTCGCTGTTCGCGCAGTACGGCGCGAAGTCGATCTACGACATATTTCCCAACTGGGTGATCGCGGTTGCGCTGATCGTGACCACGATTTTCCCGCTGACGCTGGCCTATGTGATCGTGGTGCAGCGCGCGATGGATGTGCGTGTGGCGGCGCGGCAGGGACTGCAATACGGCCTGGCGAAGAACGGCATTCTTGTTCTGCGAGTCGCCGCAGGCTTGGTAGTAGTTCTTACCGCCTTGCCGTTCGTTACAAAGAGCGAGGGAAGAGCGACAAAAATCATCGTTGCCGCGACCGGACTGCTGGCGATCTTGACGATTCGCAGCGCGGCCGATCGATTACGAATCTGGACGGATCGGAGATTTTTCCGCGAAGCGTATAACACGGAGCAAGTGCTCAGCGAATTGAGTGATCAGGTGCGCAGCATGGTAGAGACGCGTCCGCTGATCGAGACCGTGGCGGCGCGAATTTCGGAGACCCTTCACGTTCCGCGAGTCGCGGTACTGTTGGGCGCCGCCGGATCGTTTCGTCCGGCTTACGCCTTGGGATATGGTTTAGCACCCGACGTTGCTTTTCCTGCAGGCCAGGGCACGGTGAGGGTTCTCGAAAAGCAGAAGGAACCGGCGCGCGTGTATCTCGACGATCCCAATTCATGGCTCTATCGTGAGCCGGATGTCAGCGACGAAGATCGCGCAAAACTGTCGCAATTGCACAGCGAGTTGTTGTTGCCGCTGAGCGCGCGAGCCAAACTGCTCGGGTTCATCAGCCTGGGGCCAAAGTTGTCTGATGAACCTTACTCGGGAACGGACGTGCGCTTGCTGAAGTCGGTGGCGGCACAAATGGGGCTGGCGCTGGAAAATGCGCGGCTGACGTCGGCGATCACGGAGGAAGTCGCACACCGCGAACGGCTGAACCGTGAAGTGGAGATCGCACGTGAGGTACAGGAACGGCTATTTCCGCAGACGCTGCCGCCGATTGAGGGCATAGAGTATTCCGGCACATGCCGTCCGGCATCAGGAGTCGGCGGCGACTATTATGATTTCCTCGCATTGCCGGGCGGGCATCTGGGAATCGCGATCGGAGATGTCTCTGGCAAAGGTATCGCTGCGGCTCTGACGATGGCGAGTCTGCAGGCGTCACTGCGTGGGGAGGCAACGCGGGCGCCGGAGAGTCTGGCAGCGCTCGTCGGCAACGTGAATCGCCTGTTGTATGAGGCTTCGTCGGCCAATCGCTATGCGACCTTCTTCTATGCTCAATACGATCGCGAGACGCGGCGCTTGACCTACGTAAATGCCGGACACAATCCGCCGATGCTCTTTCATCGCACGGAAAGCCAGTGGCAAATCACCCGTCTTGAGGTTGGAGGCACCGTGGTGGGTTTATTTGCAGACTTTTCATATGAGCAATCTGCCGTGACGATCACCCCGGGCGACGTATTTATCGCGTTCACGGACGGCATCAGTGAGGCCCTGAACGCGGCCGATGAGGAGTGGGGCGAAGCACTGTTGATCGAGGCCGTGAAGCAAAGCGGTGGGCTGGCGCCGTCGCAAATCATAGCTCGCATCATGCAAGCGGCGGATGGATTCGTCGGCGGAGCCAAGCAGCATGATGATATGACGCTGGTGGTCCTGTGCTCCAACCCGCAACTCAGCACGTGACAGCGGTTTGTTTTCTAAACGGCCCATCTCATCGAGAAGGAAGGACTCCTGTCAAGCCGGACCAGAGGCGCCTTATGGAGAGTTGAAAACTCTCTTGGGCGGTTTGAGACGGATCTCCGGTCGATGACAGGCTATCCGGAAGTTATTCCGGGCCAGAAGTCATTCGAATCTCACTCTTCCGCCAGACAGTCTGGATTGCAGAAAAATCTTTAGCGGCCTCGCACCGTAGGGCTGGAGGATCTGGCGTACAGCCACATGGCGTGGTAGTAGATCCAAATGTTCTTGCCGCTGACGGTGACGCTGGTTTCGGCGCCCGGACTCTTGGTGTTTTTAGTGGCCAGATCTTCCTTTTTCACCTGGGCGACGGCCAGGATCATGCCGCTTAACAAAAGAGCACTCAACAGGATTCGTTTCATTTCCGATGTTTGTTCCTTTCTCTAGGGAGTATGGCGCGTAGTTTTCTCATTTCAGTGCGCAGCGAAATCATTTTTGACCACCTCTCCATTCTTCATGACAAACCGGACATGCTCGAGCTCCGTGATATCGGTTACGGGGTCGCCCCTTACCGCGACCAAATCAGCGAATTTTCCCGGCTCGACGGCGCCAATCTTATCTTGCCAACCGAGCATTTCGGCGGCATTCACCGTAACCGCGCGAATCACATCAAGGGCCGACATTCCGGCCAGTTGCAGATTAACGAAAGTCGCAGTGCTCGATTCTCCGCGCGTCTTTCCTGCATAGAACCAGCACATGTCCGATCCAGCGGCAAACTTCACGCCCGAGTTCAACACTCGCTGGACCAACTGGTCGTAACGCTGCTTGCTGCGTGCCGCGGAACTCAATCGTTCAACTCGGGCGGCGGGCGGGATCACGATGACTGGCTCGGCGAACTTCAGGTAGCCGCCGCCATAAAACGTCGGAGTCAGGTCGAGATAGATGCCCTTATCGCGCATCTGCTTGAGTTGCTCGTCGGTTACCTCATTGCCGTGCTCGATAGAATCTGCCCCTGCGTCAATCGCAGTTTGTATGGAGGTTTTGTCGATGGCGTGGATGGCGACTCTCAAATGGTTGCGGTGGGCTTCTTCGATCGCCGCTGCCAGTTCAGGGACGGTAAGGTTCTCCTCGGCTGTAACTTTGATGACATCGACGTTATGGAAGAC
>JBAWBE010000642.1:0-4740 GCA_049589635.1 Terriglobales bacterium | reverse complement strand
TAGCCGCGCGAGACCGATTTCAGACGATCGTAGAAGTCGAGCACGATCTCATTGAGCGGCAGTTCGTATTGCAGCATGACACGCGACGAGCTGACGTATTCGAAACTCTTCTGCTTGCCGCGCTTCTCTTCCACTAGCTTCAGAATCCCACCAACATATTCTTCATTTGTCAGAATGACCGCGAGAATGACGGGTTCTTCCACTTTGGCGATCTCGCTCGTATCCGGCCAGCGCGAAGGATTGTCGACTTCAATAACTTCACCGTCGGTCTTGTGGATCAGGTATCTCACTCCGGGCGCAGTCGTAATCAGGTCGAGGTTGTACTCGCGCTCCAGACGCTCCTGAATGATCTCCATGTGCAGGAGGCCCAGGAATCCGCAGCGGAAGCCGAATCCGAGCGCCACCGAACTCTCCGGCTCAAAGAAAAACGACGAATCATTAAGCTTCAGCTTCTCGAGCGCTTCTCGCAGTTGCGTATGCTCGTGCGCGTCCACCGTGTAGAGGCCCGCAAATACCATGGGCTTGATCTCTTCAAAGCCAGGTAGGGGCTCGATCGCAGGGCGATCGTCGTCGGTGATCGTGTCGCCGATCTTGGTGTCGGCCACATTTTTAATATTCGCAATGATGAATCCAACTTCACCCGCCACCAGTTCGTTGATGACCACCGGCTTCGGCGTTAGTACGCCGAGCGCCTCGACTTGAAACACGCGCCCGTTCCACCAAAAGCGAATCTTCTGTCCGACGCGCAGCGTGCCTTCAAACACGCGCGCCAACACCACGACGCCGCGATACGGATCGAACCACGAGTCGAACAGCAGCGCCTGTAAATGCCGCTCCGGCGAGCCCTTCGGCGGCGGAATGCGCTTAACAATCGCCTCCAGCACCTCCGGCACACCCTGGCCAGTCTTTGCGCTGATCAGCAGCGCATCGGTCGCGTCGAGCCCGACCGCGCTCTCGATCATCTCTTTCGTCCGCGGAATGTCGGCACTTTGTAGATCGATCTTATTGATGACTGGAATGATTTCGAGGCCATGATTGATAGCCAGATAAGAATTTGCCAGCGTCTGCGCTTCAACACCCTGCGACGCGTCCACAATCAGCAGCGCGCCCTCGCAAGCCGCCAGCGACCGAGAGACTTCATAGGAAAAGTCGACGTGTCCCGGCGTGTCGATCAAATTGAGCTGATAAGTCTGGCCATCCTGCGCCTGGTAGACCATGCGCACGGCATGCGCCTTGATGGTGATGCCGCGCTCGCGCTCCAGGTCCATGGCGTCCAGCACCTGCTCCTGCATCTCGCGCATGGCGAGCGATCCCGTCAGTTCCAGCAGGCGGTCGGCGAGCGTGGATTTGCCGTGGTCAATGTGCGCGATGATCGCAAAATTTCGGATGCGGCATGCTTCCATGAGGATAGATCGATTCTAGCAGGGGCAGGCGCGGAGGCTTGGAGGCAGCCGGCGGCGGGGTTCAGGGGCCAAACGCCGGCGCTGGTTCTCTAGCGCCGGCGTGGGCCAGTGTTTCTTCTTACCAAGTCTCTTTAATCCACGTCACCATCATCCGCGTCGTCGTCGGGGGGCTTGGGATATTTCGGGAAGCACGCTTTAGCGTTGGCTGCATTCAAAAAGCAGCTCGTGTCATACTTTGCGCCGGTGATCTTAACGAACGAATGCGTGCTCGCGAAGTTGAAGAAGTCGTGCAGCGAGTAGCTGCCTCCCTTGTCCTGCGCATAGTGGTCGGCATAATGCCACGTAGAAGTCCCAATCTCCGGCAGAGGCGTTCCTCCCGTGCCAAACGCATACTCGATAAAGTTGAGTATGCTGCCGAAGTCGTGACAATAGGAACCGGGACAAACCGGAGGATAAACCCCGCTCCCGGAAACATAGTTGACCTTGGCGTAGGTTGAGCTGATGACGAGCGGCACACGGAATCCATAGACATAGAATTCACCATTCGTCGTGCCGGGATAGCCCCCGACATTAGTTCCGTTCGCGGCGCTCATGATCGCCACTGAATTGATGTCGTCGTAGTACCCGCCCCAGTCGTCCCAGGTGGTAATGATCGCCGTATTGGCCCAGTAGCCGCACGAAGTCGTGAGCGCCGAGCCGTCATTGTTAAAGCCGCCGACCGCATTGACAATGGCGGACACCCAGGACGGTCCCCCATCGTGACCGACTGCGCCTGGGTGATCGGACCAGTTGCCATCGGGGATCACCCAGCTGACCTGGGGCAGCGTGCATTGGGGCGACGCGGGATTGGCCCCGAGATCGGTAAAAAGTTGCAAGTCATTGACGACGTTCGCGGCGTAAATTGATCCCGTGCAGGTGCTCGTGCCGTTCGTCGTGCTGCCGCTCGGCATGCAAATGTGATAGATCGCATTAGGAGCATTCCAGAGCGAGCCGTCGCCTGCCGTGTAATAGCGCCAGCTGATCGGATTCGGAGTTACATTGTCGAAGACATCGGCTAACGTGTTGTGCTCGTAACAGGGATAACCGGCAGTTTGATCGGCAGTCGCAACATATGTCGGCTTGTAACCCTTGACTTCTACGCCGGTAGTGGGATTCACCTGATACACGTAAGTTCCAACATCGGCAAGACAGCCATAATGTTTATCGGTATCGCCCTTGGGAAAGTTGGCATTTTCCGCGGCGAAAAACCTGTAGTCTTTGGTCGTCGGCGCGATCGGCTCAGATGTCCCGGAGAATAGGAACTGATGTGCGGGGAAGCTTGGGCCCTGGTTGGTCTGGAACATGTAGTTCGCAAAGCCGCCGTTCTGTACGAGCTGAAAATACGGGCCAAGCTGTGCAGCCGCGACCGTGGTGTACTGCGGGCAAGGCGTGGCTACACCGTTCACCATGCAGGACGGAATTCCTTGCTGCTGCTGCTGGGTGCAATTCGCGATGCCGGACGGGATCTGGCAGAAGCCATCCATCTTGCCCGTGTCCCATGAGGTTTCCCACGCGGTATGCGCGTGCGAGGCGTCAAAGCAGGCATCGAGCTGGTAGGGCGCGAGGGTTATTGTCTGCGTGCCGCAGAGCCCGGTGGGCGAGAAGTGGACGGTTGTCGCTAGCCCGGTGTCGTTTGCGAATAGGTTGTCGGTGGTCCGGTTTTCCTGCACGACAACGATGATGTGCTGGAACGGCAGGTTGTAGGTTTGGGCGAAGAGTAGACCGGAAAGTGACGTTGAGAGCAGAAGCAGCAGACGCAGCGTTTTCATTTTGCCTCCAGACGAGGGCGCGGGAAGCGGATCGGCGAATCGCAAAGCTCGATTCTATTGGGGGAAAATGTTACCAACTATCGCCGGTAAAAGGCAAGACATACGCCAGAATCTTGATTTTGTTTTCCCGTTTCGCCGCCGTCGTCGTGGTACTACAATGTCGCCGTGGCTGCACCCGCTCCAATAAAGCCGATTGCCGAGAATAAGCATCGACACCGTCGTTCTCTCTATGCCGCCGAAGCAAGTGGCCTCATGGTGATCGCGGTCCTGCTGCTCATTCTGAGTCTCGTTCGCTACTGGCATTACATCAATTGGAGCGCGCGCTGAGGCTTTCCAGTTGACGCCGCCGAATTTGCCCCCGGAGCAGGCACCAAAGCACTCACCGAAATTGCCGCTGCTGGTCGTCGTGCTCGGCCCAACAGCTAGCGGGAAGACCGCGCTTTCTCTCGATCTTGCGCGCCGATTCGACGGCGAGATCGTGAACTGCGATTCAGTCGCCATGTATCGCGATTTCGAGATCGGCACTGCCAAGCCGACGCGAACCGAGCGCGCGGAAGTGCCTCATCACCTGGTCGACTTCGTGGATCCGCGCTCCGATGTAAGCGCTGGAGAATACGCGCGGCAGGCCCGACTGACTGTCGCAGAGATTGCCGGCCGCGCGCATCTCCCGATTGTGAGTGGCGGAACTGGCCTTTATCTGCGCGCGATGTTAGAGGGGCTATTTGCTGGGCCGCAGCGCTCGGAAGGGTTGCGCGACCGCTTGCGGCGCCGAGCAGGTATACGCGGCGGCAATTATCTGCACCGTGTACTTGGCCGTCTCGACGCCGCGGCAGCCGAGCGCATCCACGCCAACGACATTCCAAAGGTAATTCGCGCGATCGAAGTGTCCCTGGCCGCGCGCCGTCCCATGACCGAACTCTGGGAGCAGGGCCGCGAGCCGCTGACGGGCTTTCGCGTTGTACGGATCGGATTGAATCCCGAGCGCGATGCCCTCTATGCCCACATCAACAATCGCGCAGCGAAAATGTTCGACGATGGATTGATCGCAGAGACTGAATCGTTGCTGGCGAAGTATGGCGACGAAGCGCGTCCGCTCTCTTCGCTTGGATACAAACAGGCCGTGCAGTTTCTGCGTGGCGAACTCGATCGTGACGCAGCCCTGCGCGCAGCTCAGCAGGCGCACCGCAACTATGCCAAGCGTCAGATGACCTGGTTCCGACGCGAGCCGGAGGTCATCTGGATTGATGGTTTTGGAAATAGCCCGGAAACGCAGCAGGCTGCAATGGTCTTGGTCAGCTCCCAACTTTCAGGTGTCAGCTCACAGTAAAGGCCATGAACGCAAAATCTCGGCGCGGCTGGCGCCGATATGGAAATCTTCTTGACATGGACGTGACGAGGCCGAATCATTGGCTAATGAATCGAATGAACATCTTAACTCCTGTCCTCGCGCTCTTCGGAACCCTCTCTTTCCCATTGATCTGTGGACCAGTTGCAATGCCGGCGTATGCCCAGGCACGCAAGTCGCTGGC
>JBAWBE010000641.1:0-6052 GCA_049589635.1 Terriglobales bacterium | reverse complement strand
CACTACCAGCAAATGCCCTCGTAAGTCTTCGCGCCTTCGGGGCGCTTCGCGCGATCGAGGTGGATGAGGTCAACGACGATCTGCTCCGGCCGCAGATAGTTCGCCAGCCGTTCCTTGCTGGCCGACTTGTTGCCGAGAATCACCACTTCAGCCGAGCGCATCACGCTTTCAAGATCGGCGGTCAGCACTGATCCGATGTGGGGGATCACCTCTTCGATGTACTGCCGATTCGCCCCCGCCAGGCGGCCGAGCGACACATCTTCGTCCCACACGCGAACTTCGAGCCCCTCACCCATGAGCCGCTTGATGACCTGCACCTGCGGGCTCTCGCGCAGATCGTCGGTGCCCGCCTTGAAGCTGAGGCCGAGTTGCGCTATTTTTTTCTTCCCGGTGCTGAGCACCATATCAATGGCACGATCGATATGCTCGGCATTACTCGGCATAAGCGACTCGAGCACAGGAAGCCTAAGGTCGAGTTCTTTCGCTTTGTAGGCAATCGCGCGAAGATCCTTGGGCAAGCACGAACCGCCGAAGGCAAATCCCGGGGACAGATAAGCGGGAGAAATATTGAGCTTCGTGTCCGAAGTAAAAATCTTAGTGACCTGCTGGGCATCCACGCCCAGGTGTTTGCACATGGTTCCCATTTCGTTGGCGAAGCCGACCTTCAGCGCGTGGTAGCAGTTGGAGAAATACTTCACCATCTCTGCGACAGGAATGGTGGTTTCGTACAGAGTAGCGGGGACGTCTTTGTAGAGCTCACGCAGCGGCGCAAGATGATTCAGGTCGCTGGCCCCAAGAATCGTGTAAGGCGGATTGAGGAAGTCGGCGACCGCGCTGCCTTCTCTCATGAACTCGGGGTTGTAGCAGACGGTGAAATCGCGTCCACATTTTTTGCCGCTTGCTTGTTCAAGGATGGGCAACGCTGCGGTCTCCGTTGTGCCGGGCAGCACCGTGCTGCGCAAAACAAACACATGTGGAGATTTCTTCTGCTTGATGGCCGCGCCGATTTCGCGTGCGACATTTTCGATATGGCTGAGATCGAGCTTGCCGTTCTTCAGGCTCGGCGTGCCGACGCACACAAACGACACTTCGGAATTAAGCACCGCCTCGGTCGCATCGGTCGTGGCACGAAGGCGGCCAGACTTGTTCGCCTCCGCAACCATCTCGCTCATTCGCGCCTCGATGATCGGCGTACGCCCCGAGCCGAGCATCTCAACCTTTGTGCGGCTCACATCGACGCCGATCACGTTGTGGCCCATGGATGAAAAGCAGGCGGCCGATACCGACCCGACGTATCCCAATCCAAAAATGCTGACTGACAAACCCACGCAAGTTCTCCTAATTATTTTGAGGGGAGTCCTACTTGAAACTATATCAACATCAAAACTAATCCCTGGCGAACGGCGGCTCCTGGCTTGACATTGAAATCGCAGGGAAAAGGCAAAGCATTCATTTTCAATATCTTATAAGCTTAACGTTCAATCGTACTCGAAGTCAGTAGCCTTGCGGCGCAAAAAATGGGGTGCAGTTATCCAAGAGTAATCGTCGCAGGTTTCACCATCGTTGGGACCGACGATTTACGCATGTAAGATAGGGTTCTGTGGCTTCCGGATGGCACAAACTGACGCGTCTTTTCCAAGCGGATTGGAAAGAAATTCGCACGCGCGGCGGGCAGGAACTCCACAAGCGAAGCGATCTGCTGCTGTACCGCGTGGGAATACCGCCTGGGCGGATTGCGCTTCCGGAATCGGCCGCACCAAAGGGAAAATTCTTTTTTGCCACCGGCGCAGCGACCAGCCGAGCCGATTTGATACGGCGGAACCTACCCGATCAGGCTGACTCAATCGTGCGCGAGGCGGACGAAATCTGCCAACACCGTTTTCGGCTCCTCGGCTACGAGAACCTCGATTACGGCGCGGAAATCGACTGGCACCTCGACCACGTGCACGGCAAGCGGGCGCCGCTCGATCCGTGGTTCAAGATTCCATTTCTCGATTTCGCCGTGGTTGGCGACCACAAGGTTACGTGGGAACTGAACCGCCATCAGCATCTGATCATGCTCGCCAAGGCCGCGCTGTTGACGAGAGAGAAGAAAAAAGACGACAAGTACATCCGCGAGCTGATTGCGCAGTGGCGCAGTTGGATTCGTGCCAATCCCTATCCGCTGGGGATCAACTGGGGTAGTTCGCTTGAAGTGGCGTTTCGTAGTCTGTCATGGATCTGGGTGGACCAGTTGCAGGCGGGCGACGCCGCAGTTGCCGAGTTCCGCGCGGAGCTTCTGCCGGCGCTAGCATTCCATGGACGCTATATCGAGCGTTATCTGTCGACCTACTTTTCTCCGAATACTCATCTGCTCGGCGAAGCCCTCGCTCTGTTTTTTATCGGAAGACTCTATCCGCAGATGCCGCGCGCGGCGCGCTGGAAGGATGAGGGGTGGAAGATCCTGGTGCACGAAGCCGGGCGTCAAGTTCGTCCCGACGGAGTTTATTTTGAGCAGTCGCTCTACTACCACGTCTATGCGCTGGATTTTTTCCTGCATGCGCGGTTGCTGGCAGTGCGCAACGAACTGAAGATTCCGGCGGCGTTCGACGACGTTGTACAACGAATGCTGAACGTCGTCGAGGCGCTGGCGCAGGCGGGCGTCGCGGAAGGCTTTGGCGACGACGATGGCGGACGGCTGTCCAATCCTCGCCGCAATCGCACCGAACACATGACGGACCCGCTGGCTCTCGGGGCGCTCGCCTACGATCGAAATGATTTGGCTGGTGCGCGGCTGACCGAGGAGTCCATCTGGCTATTTGGCGAGCGTGCTCTTTCGCTTTCTAAGATGGCGGAGCCGGACAGAACAAACGCGTCAAGACCGGCTTCGTTCCCGGACGGCGGACTTTACATCCTGACCAGCACGGAACCATACCAGCAGGCCATGATGATCGATGCCGGGCCGCAAGGCACAGGCCGATGCGGCCATGGCCATGCCGACGCACTCAGTCTTCGGCTGACCATGAACGGTTCACGCTGGTTGGTGGATTCGGGCAGCGGCGTCTACATCTCGTCCGATCCGGCGGACCGCAATGCCTTCCGCGGCACCGCGGCCCACAACACAATGCGCGTCGATGGCGTGGATCAAGCGGTTCCGGATGAGCCGTTTTCGTGGACCGGGATTCCGACGACGCGGATTGCGAACTGGGTGACTGGCAAGACGTTCGCTTACTTTTCGGGCGGCCATGATGGCTATGAGCGGCTCGCGGATCCGGTGACGCACCAGCGCTCCGTTCTGCGCGTGAATGGAGACGGCGGCATTTGGCTGATTCGCGATGTTGCGCTCGGTGTGGCAGAACACGACCTCGAATTGAATTGGCATTTTGCCGCCGATGTTGCGGTACACGAAACTGGACGGTCGGAATTTGTTGCGGTTCGGTCGGCGGAGTTCGCAGAAACGGAGTTCGCACAAAAAGAATCCCAAGGGAAGGATAAAGGGAACGATAAAGACAATGCATCGTCGTTGCGACTGATCATGCCCGAACAGACGGAATGGAATGCGCGCGTCGTTCAAGACCGTATTTCCCCCGCCTACGGGTGCTACGAATCCGCGTCGGTGTTGCAATCTACTGCGCGCGTTAAGCTGCCTGCTGAAATCGCGACGGCACTGATTGCCGGAGGCCATGCTGATGTCTCGGGGGCAATTCGCAGCGGCGTAACCATGTCCTCTGCGCACCAGGCGACCGTACAAGTCTACGAACTGCGCGATGACGCTGACCACCACACATTCTTTTTTGCGCGCGGCAAACGGCCTTGGAGTTGTGCTTACTGGTCGTCGGACTCCGAGGTGCTCTACTGCCGAATTGAGAATGAAAAGCTTGCTCACCTGATCGTGGTCGGCGGCAGCTCAGTCGTGTGGCGAGGCGAATCACTTCTCGACGTCGACGGCCCGTTTCAGTTCTTCGAATGGCGCAGACGTGACGGTATTCTCAACTCGGAGCCGGATCGATTCTCTACGACCCCGGCGTTCGATGAATTAACAAGTAGTCTGAATTGTTCGTCGCCGATTTCGCATCCAACATCTACGTACGCGGAGAAACACTGATGTGCGGCATCGCGGGCATTCTTGAATTCGGTCGTGATAAGCGGGTAGACGCTGCAGCCCTGCGTGAAATGTGCCGCACCATGGCGCATCGCGGCCCCGACGACGACGGATTCTACACCGATGGTTGCGCGGGCATCGGCATGCGCCGCCTCAGCATCGTCGATTTGAAAACCGGCCATCAGCCGATTTCAAACGAAGACGGCACGCTGTGGATCGTTTTTAACGGCGAAATCTATAACCACCGCGCGCTGCGCGAACAGATGATCGAGCGCGGCCATCAGTACCGGACCAACAGCGACACGGAAACCATCGTTCACCTGTTTGAGGAGTACGGCGCCGATTGCGTCCAGCATCTGCGCGGGATGTTTGCGTTTGCTATCTGGAATCGGAACACAAGGACGCTGTTCATCGCGCGCGACCGCCTCGGCATCAAGCCGCTTTATTACAAGCTCACGGCGGAGAGACTGCTTTTCGGATCGGAAATCAAAGTCCTGCTGGCGCACGGCAGCATTCGTCCGGAATTCAATCAATCGGTGCTGCCGGAATACCTGGCGTTCGGATATTTGTCTGCAGAAGACACCTTCTATTCGGGAATCACGAAGCTTTCACCCGGACACACGATGACGATCGGCCTCGATGGCCGGCCTGCCATTCGCCAGTACTGGGATCTGGATGCGTCGAAGGTGCACGAATCCCGTGACGAGAATTATTACGTTCGCACCTACCGCGAACTGCTCGAAGGTGCGGTCGAGAGCCACCTCATGAGCGACGTGCCGCTCGGCGTCTTCCTGAGCGGCGGCGTGGATTCGAGCGCCGTTGCCGCGTTGATGACCAAGATTCGCCGCGAGCCGGTTGAAACTTTTTCCGTCGGTTATGGCGAGCAGAGCTATAGCGAGCTGCCTTTCGCGCGCACGGTCGCGGACCACATCAAGTCGAAGCACCATGAGGTGCTCGTCAGCGAAGACGATTTCTTTGGCGCGCTGCCGCACCTGATCTGGCATGAGGATGAGCCGATCGTCTGGCCCTCGAGCGTCTCGCTCTACTTTGTCGCCAAACTCGCGCGCGAGCGTGTCGTTGTTGTGCTCACCGGCGAAGGCGCGGATGAAACTCTGGCCGGCTACACGCGCTACGCTTTTACGCTCAAGAATGCGGCTATGGATCGAGCATACCGTAGCGTCGTTCCCAGTTTTCTGCGTCGCGCGCTGCGGAATTCGGTAGCCAACTCTTCCCTGCTGGGCGCGACCGTGCGACGGAAGCTCGAGCACACGTTTGTCGGCAAAGACGGCGCAGCGTGGGACTCGTTTTACTTTGACAATTTCTTTTCAGCGTTCAGCGGCGCCGAGCAAAGCGGGCTCTTGACGCGCGAGTTCGCACAGCGCTTCGCGCCCAGCACCGCATACAGAAATGTCTTGGCATATTGGGAGCACTCGGCGCAGCAGGGCGGCGAGATGCTGCAACGCCTGCTCTACACCGATATCAAAACCTATCTCGTCGAACTGCTGATGAAGCAGGACAACATGAGCATGGCAGCGTCGATCGAGAGCCGCGTGCCGTTCCTCGATCACGTGCTGGTGGAGTTTGCCACGCGCATTCCGCGCGAGGTGCAAATACAAGGGCTGACCGGCAAACGAATTCTAAAGAAGGCGTTGGAGGATTTGCTGCCGCACGAAATTCTTTATCGGCCTAAGCTCGGCTTCCCGACCCCCTGGAGCGGCTGGCTCGCCGGCCCCCGCCTCGAAACGATTCGCGCGCTGCTCACCGAGCCACGCAGCTTGGAGCGTGGATACTTCCGCGGCGAAGCGATCGACAAGCTCTTTGACGAGCACCGCGCCAGGCATCGCGATAATTATGATCGCATCTGGCGCCTGCTGAACCTCGAACTCTGGCACCGCGTGTGTCTTGAAGGCGAGTCGCACGATGATGTGGGCGCATCCGAAATGAAGATGGTGTCAACGCGTTGATTAGCGT
>JBAWBE010000640.1:0-3307 GCA_049589635.1 Terriglobales bacterium | reverse complement strand
ACTCTCCTCCGCAGACCATGGGCTGGCAACCGAGATCGTGATGGGAGTTCTTCGCTGGCAGGCATTGATTGATGGGCATCTAGCCGGGGCTTCCTCACAAAAGCTTGAGCGGCTGGACGACGAAGTGTTTATTGCCTTGCGGCTTGGTCTTTATCAATTGATTTTTCTGACCCGCGTCCCGGCGCGTGCGGCAATTTTTGAGAGCGTGGAGCTCGTCAAAGCGGCGCGTAAAGGCTCAGCGGGTGCGTTTGTGAACGCTGTGCTTCGGAAGCTTGCCGGAGAGTTGGCCGCGAACAAGGCCGCGCCGGGCCGTGGATCTTCAGCCGACGAGGTTTTCGCCACAATCGGCAGTTCCGCCGATCCGGCTGCGCTTGCTCGCAATTCTTCTCATCCTGAATGGCTGGTGAAACGCTGGGTCGAACAGTATGGGCTAGAGGCGACTCGGCAGATTTGCCTTTATCACCAAAGGTCGCCCGCAACCGCCATTCACATTTACGATGATCGACCTTTGGCTGATCTGGCGCAGGGGGGCGTTGAGCTTGCTCCCGGACATCTCATCTCGAGGGCGCGCATTGTGATTTCTGGCGATATTGCGCGCACGCAGGCTTGCGAGCGAGGCTCAATCTCAATTCAGGACGAAGGTTCACAACTGGTCGCATTGTTGGTGGGTCGCGGCGTGTCGATTCTCGATTGCTGCGCCGCGCCTGGGGGCAAGACTACCTTGCTGGCGCGGCGCAACCCGACGTCGACTGTTCTAGCTTCCGAGTTGCATCCTCATCGCGCGCGTTTGCTGAGTGCTCTGGCGCGGTCGCCGAATATCCGCGTGATTGGCGCCGATGCCCGCCAACTGCCACTGTCTAAAATGTTCGATCGGATTCTCGTCGACGTGCCGTGCTCCGGCACGGGGACGCTGGCGCGTAACCCCGAGATCAAGTGGCGGCTCCGCGCCGAGGATCTCGCCGAGTTGCAGTATCGGCAAATCGCAATTTTGAAATCGGCGCTTGACCGGCTGGCTGCGGGTGGCCGGCTCGTCTACTCAACTTGTTCCCTGGAGCGCGAGGAAAACGAGGCTGTGGTAGAAGCTGCGCTTCGGGGGGCGCCTGACTTTTCTATTGGAGATTGTCGTAAAGAACTTGCAGACCTGCAGTTGTCGGGCGATTTGTGCGTGAGTGATATCGAATCGCTACTATCGGGCCCTTACTTACGCACGATTCCCGGCGTTCATCAGTGCGATGGTTTCTTCGCCGCAATCATTCAACGAAGAACTGAGCGCGAGATGCTCCCCTAGCGAACTTCGAAATTCACGATCGTGCCTGCGACGATCCTTTGTCCAGACGCTGGAGACTGCGTCACGATCATGCTGGCGGTATTGGGCTGAGCCGCACCGATCGGAGATTGCGGTTGCGCGGGGAGCGTGGCTTCCGGCGATCCGGCCACTGCCGACGTTGGTGGAATCACGGTGACTTTGCCGACGCGCATGCCGGCGTCCTGCAAGGCGAGCGTCGCGCTGCCGAGCGGCCGTCCTGTGAAGTTTGGCATGACAAAAACCGCGGGATCGCTGCCCGTGCTTACCAGAAGATTGATCTTGGGCGCTGCTACCCCGCTGGCATTCGCCGGCGGGCTCTGCGACACGACCTCGTCTGCCGAGGAACTCGCCAACGGGTTCGGGGAATCGGCGGGAAAACTGATTTGCGCAACCGAGCCTAGCGCGAGGCCGCGGCGGCGAATGTTCAACTCCGCGGCGCGCTCACTCTCTCCAGTCACATCCGGAATCGCCACACGCTGCGCGCCGAGGCTTTGCGCCACGCGAATCGACCAGCCTCGGCGCACCTTCGTTCCCGCCGGCGGCATCTGGTTGATGATTCGTCCCTCGGGAACATCGGCGCTGTAGAATTCTCGCTCTACCACAAGTTGGAGTCCGGAAGCGGCTCCTGCGCGCTCTGCTTCCTGCGGGCTCATGCCCACAACTTTGGGAATTGTCACTTCGCGGCCGTGGATCGCAAGGCGCATGGCCGTCAGCGCCGAGATCAGCGCAACGGTCAGGAGCACAAGCGTCAACAGGACGATGCTGAAGAAGCGACGCATTGCTGGCGATTATAAATCGCCGCGCCCGGTGATGATACTCCGCGAATGCGCCTAGTTTTGGCTCGGGCTTGCCTTTGAGCTTCCGCCGGCCGGCACCAGCTGCGCTTTCTGCTGCCCAACCCAACCGTGGATGCGATCGGAAAGAATGTCGAGCGGCAACGCGCCTCCGCTGAGCACCTCATCGTGGAAAGCTCTGATGTCGAAGCTCGACCCGAGCTGGTCTTTTGCATATTGACGCAGCTTCAGGATTTCAAGCTGGCCGATCTTGTAGCCGAGCGCTTGCGCCGGCCATGCCATATAGCGGTCGGTTTCGCTCTGCACTTCCGGCTCGTCGATGGCCGAGTGGTCATGGAAGAAATCAACCACCTGCTGCCGGGACCAATGCTTGTAGTGGAAGCCCGTATCGACGACGAGGCGGATCGCGCGCAGCATGTCATCCTGCAAGTGGCCGTAGTAGCTGTAGGGATCCTGGAAAAAACCAACCTCGCGGCCCAGACGCTCGGAATAGAGCGCCCATCCCTCGCCGTAGGCGGTATAGAACTCGTGCTGGCGGAAGGGCGGAAGCGACGGCAGTTCCTGCGCGATCGAGATCTGGAGGTGATGCCCCGGAACGCCTTCGTGATATGCGGTTGTCTCGATGTCGAGCGTAGTGCGGTTGGCGAAATCGCTGGTGTTCACCATGACGTGCGCTTTGCGCGAACCATCGGGCAGCCCCTCGACATAGTGTGTCGAGGCTTCCTTCTCGCGGAATTCCTCGATTGGCAGCACCTCGAGCCGGCCTTTTGGCAGACGGCCAAACAAGTCCGGAAGCTTGGTGTACATGTCGTCGATGTGCTTGCGATAGAGATCCAGAATTTCTTCGCGCGAGTGCGCGTGGAGCTTGGGGTCGGTTTTTATCGACGCGTAGAAAGTCTTCAGATCCGGATAGCCGAGTTGCTTGGCGACGCCCAGCATGCGGCCCTCGATTTCTTTTACCTGTTCGAGGCCGATCTGGTGGATCTCCTCGGGAGAAAGATTCGTGGTAGTCGATTCTTTGACGCGAAATGCGTAGCGGTCGGCGCCGTCGGGAAGCGCCCAAAGACCCGGCTCCGTGCGGCCTTTCGGGGCGTACTCATCGCGAACGAATGCCGTGAACTTTACGTAAGCGGGAGTGATTGAATCGCGAATGGCGGCGATTCCCTCGTCATGAAGGCGCTTGCGATCGGCTTCGGAGATCGAGTCG
>JBAWBE010000639.1:0-12331 GCA_049589635.1 Terriglobales bacterium | reverse complement strand
GTTGCTTGAGGTCGCCACCATCGCCAGACGCACTCCACAGCTCGGATACGGGCTTCTCTCCCGGCAGATCGTTGAGCCACGCGACGCGGCGGCTGTCGGCAGACCACGCTACTTCGCGCGCGGTTTTTTGCTCGGAGGCGATGCGGTGCGAGGTCCCGTTCGAGATGGTGGCGATTGAGAGTTCGCCCGCAACGATGTATGCGACTTTCGTTCCGTCGGGCGAGATGGCAACCTGGTCGATCTTTTGGGTCGATGGCAGCGAATCGAGCGCGGCGGCGACCCGGTCTTGCGCGGTCGCGGCAACGGATAGCAAAAGGATCGTCAACAGGATTAGGGAGGGCTTCAGGAAAAGGTGCGGTTTCATCGAGGCAGAGTATACACAACTGCGCGTCGGACCGGTTTGCGGATCGCGGCCTGGAGCGGGAAACCACAAAGGACACTACGGATCACGAAGGACTTCACTTCGGCGTTGGGCCTCTTCACTCGTAGCGCAACGCTACCATGGGATCGACTTGCGCAGCGCGGAATGCCGGAATGTAGGCCGCTATCAGTCCGGCGAGTGCTACTCCTGTGCAGACGGCGACCAGGACGATTGGGTCACGCGAACCGGTGCCGTACAGCATGCTCTTTAGTATGGAGGCGGATGCGAGTACGGCCGCGATTCCGACGGCGATTCCAGAAGCGAGCAGGATGGCGGCATCGCGAAGCACCATTGTCAGCACCATGGCACGCTGCGCTCCAAGCGCCATGCGGACGCCGATTTCACGCGTGCGGCGCGTGACCGAGTAAGTCATCACACCGTAGAGGCCGACGATGGTGAGCGTAATGGCGAGGCCGGCAAAGCAGCCCATCAATATCATCGTGAAGCGCGGTTCGGAAAGCTGGACGGACATAAGCTCCTGCATCATACGGACTTGCGTGACGGCTATCTCTTTATCCATTGAAGCGATGAGCTTGCGCATGGATTGTTCAAGGCTGATCGGGTCGACCCTGGAGCGCACCACAGAAACCAAGCAGCACCAGGAATCGAGCTGACTTGCAGGAACGTACATTGCGGGCTGCATTTCCCGTTGCGTGACCGAGAGCCGAATGTCTCCGACGACGCCGACTATTTCGCGCGGCGCGCCTGCTTTGTCGGCGCCGGGTTTCAGCTTCTTGCCGAGGACTTGCTCTCCGGGAAAATATTTCTGCGCGAACGCCTGATTGATGATGATCACCTGCGCTGCGTTGGCGTCATCTCGCTCGGTGAAGTCACGGCCTCCGATGAGAGGGATTTGCATGGTGCTGAAATATTGAGGAGTAACGGGCGTAAAGTTGGCCCCAGGATGCTGCCCCGCGGGGACGGGGCGCTCGGGATTGTCAAACGAGATGACCGCCACGTCGTTCGTCATAGGCAGAATGATTGTGCCGCCGGCGGATTCGACACCGGGAATCGCACGAACTTTGTCGAAGTAATCGCGATAGAACTCGGGCCGCGTTGTCTTATAGCGGTTATCCGGAGTTTCGAAAGTAAGAGTCAGCAGGTTGTCAGGATTGAAGCCTTCTTTGGTGTGGCGAAGATTTCCGAAGCTGGAGATTAAAAGACCAGCTCCCGCGGTGAGCATAAGCCCGAGCGCCACCTGAACGACGATAAGCGATGAGCGTAGCCAGTCGCGGCCCGCAACCTCGCTGCGTCCGCCTTCCTTTATGGTGGAGAGGATGTTGGTGCGCGAGGAGACGATCGCCGGGATGATGCCGAAAATGACGCCCGCTGTGAGTGACAGGAGAAGAGAGAATGCCAGGACGCGGAGGTCGACACCGGCGTCGGCAGCGCGTGGGACACTGTCGCCGATGAGGTGAAGGACGACTGGCGTGCAGAGGAAGGCCAGGCCTGATCCGGCGAGGCCACCGAAAATACTCAAGACAAGGCTCTCCACTAATAGCTGACCGACGATGCGGCGGCGGCCTGCGCCGAGGGCGGAGCGCATTGCAATTTCGCGTTGCCGCTCGCGCATACGCGCCAGCATTAAGTTCGCGATGTTGCCGCAGGCAATGAGCAACACCAGCACGACCGCGCCGAATATCAGGATTAATGCCGACCTTGTATCGCCGATCAGGGCTGCGAGTGCGCTCTGGGCGCGGGCTGAATCGTGGTGCGTATTGGTGTCTGGGTATTGTTTCGTGAGATTCGCGGCGATGGCTTTCAGGTCCTGGTCGACTTGCGCAACCGTGACGTCCGGCTTCATCCGGCCGATGACGCTCAGAAAATGAGAGCCCCGGCTCGTCATGCTCGACTGGGGATCGGTGGGATCGTCGTCGACAGCAATTGTGGTCCAGAAATCAGTTTGGTGCTGATCGAGCGGAAAACGAAATGACGGCGGCATTACGCCGACGACCGTAAAGAGTTTCCCGTTGAACTTGAGCTGACGGCCAAGGATATTTTTGTCGGAGGCAAATTGTGTCGCCCACAGCGCATGGCTGATAAGCACAAGCTGCGTGCCGCTTTTTTCTTCTTCCGGCAGAAAGCCGCGGCCGAGCTCAGGGGAGACACCAAGAGCAGGGAGCAGATCCCACGAGACCGCTTGGCCCGCAATGTGGATGGGACGATCAAGGCCGGTCAGGGTATATCCCATGTCGTGGTAGGACACGAGATGCGAGAGCGTGTGATTCTGGCTTCGCCAATCGAGAAAGTCCGGGTACGACAGAGCGCCGTAGCCGGAGGCGCGAGAGTAGAAAGACTCCGCTGAAACCAGGCGCTCAGCCTGGTAGTACGGCAGAGGCCGCAACATGACTGCATCGATCACGCTGAAGACCGCGGTATTAGCTCCGATTCCGAGAGCCAGCGTGACAACCACGACGGCGGTGAAGCCGGGGCTCTTGCGAAGCTGGCGCATTGCGTATCGAAGGTCGTGCAGCAAGCCGTTCATACGGTCGTCTCCCTGGTAATCAGACGATTCTGGCAACTGCGATGCCATTTTATTCGGGTGGCTAACTTGCGAGAAACGGGACGGATAGGTGGGCGCTCAGTAGTTCAGTGAGCTTGCTTTCTATCCTGAACCGGACGTTCGTGTCCGGGAATGGACAAGATGCTTGATTTTCTAAGTTGACCGGTTAGTATTGCGGGCTGCTGCGCTCGTGGAATTTTCTTGTTTCGAGACTAGACACAATGGACGGCTTCGGCTTTCTCTTCGCCGGCGGGATCGTGCTGCTTGTGCTGTTTGGCCCGTGGTTGCTGCTCTGGCGGGCCAACTCGGCACGCAAGCGTGAACGTGACGAAGATGGGCGGCGATGGCGGGAACTGACTTCACGTATTTATACGCTCGAAAATGCGAAAGAGAAGATGCAAGCGGAGCGCTCCGCGGCGGGCGGGAAGTCCGTTGAGCCTCAGACATCGGAGCGCCCGGCGGTTGTAGAGATAAAGACCGGTCCGGAACCGAGCCCGTCGATGCGCGTCGCCTACGACTGGGTGACGCAAAAGACAGCCGAGCCGATTGCGGCTGAGCTTCCTTCTTTAGTTTCGTCTGCTTCAGCTCCCCCTGTTTCGGTTCCAACTTCTTCCGAGCTGCCTCCTGCCGATGCGGCTTTTGCTCCGCCTGCGTCCGCGCCCGTTTCTCCTGAACCACTGCCGAGTTTTACGGCGAGTGAAATCCATTCTTCGTTGAGCGACCGGCTCAAATCATCCCTCGACATCGAAGAGATGCTGGGCACGAGTTGGTTGAACAAGCTGGGCATCGTCATCTTTGTGCTGGGAGTAGCGTTCTTTCTTGCTTATCAACTCAAGACGCTGGGGCCGGCGGGGAAGGTCCTGGTCGGATTCGTTACCGCCGCCGTGATCCTGGGCGCGGGAATCTGGTTTGATCGCGGAGAGCGCTACCGGATTCTGGCGCGCGCCGGAATTGGTGGCGGATGGGCGCTGACGTTTTTTACAACTTATGCGATGTATCACATTCCGGCGGCGCAGGTGCTTCGTTCGCAACCGCTGGATCTGGTGCTCATGCTGGTTGTGGCAGCGGCGATGGTTGGGCACACTCTGCGCTATCGCTCGCAGACGGTGACTGGGCTGGCATTTCTTCTTGCCTTTTTGACGGTCACAATCAGCCATTCGAACGTTTACAGCTTGTCGGCGGGCGCGGTGCTTGCGACGGCGCTGGTGGTCATCGTGCTGCGCATGCAGTGGTTCGAACTGGAAGTATTCGGAATTCTGGCCAGCTATCTGAATCATTATTTGTGGCTGCGGCCGATTATTGAGCCGATGCATGGGAGGCGGCATCCGTTTCCCGAGTTCGCGGCGAGCGCCGGAATTTTGACGCTGTACTGGCTGATCTTCCGGATGTCGTATGTCTTCCGGCGGCCGAGCTCGGAAAACCAGGAACGTGTTTCGACGGTCGCTGCGTTGCTTAATTCCGCGCTGCTGCTGGCGTTGTTCAAGTACCAGTCGACGCATCCGGAGTTGGCATTCTGGGCACTGCTCGCAATCGGTGCTATTGAGACGCTGCTGGGGCAACTGCCGGTTACTCGACGACGGCGGACTGCGGTCATTGTTTTGTCGACGCTGGGCGTCGTTCTGCTGATTGCCGCGTTTCCGTTCCGGTATTCGGGAGCGCGCTTGTCGGTGCTGTGGCTGGTGGAAGCTGAGGCGCTGCTGCTGATTGGAGTGTGGACGAAGGAAATTGTTTTTCGCCGGATCGGAATGCTGGGAGCGGTTCTTGTCGCGGGGCAGATGATCGCTTACGACGCGGCGGAAATCTTCGGGCGGCGGATGGATGACGCGGACCTGCATCCGGACTTCCGGTTGGCAGTTGTGTTTGTTGTCGCGGCTGCGGTGTTTTACGCGAATGCACATTGGCTGGTGCGCAGATATGGCGCGCTGTTTACGCACGAGTTTGACCGGCGCGTCATGTGGCGTTTGTCGTACGTCGCGGCCTTGATGCTCGCAATGGGCGCGTGGATGGCCTTCCCCGAAAGCTGGACCGCGGTTGCGTGGTGCGCGCTGGGGCTGGGACTGGTGCTTTGTGCGCGGCGATTTGGCATTTTAGAGGGCAATGCTTCAGATCAAAATTCTTTGGCTTTAGGCTTCCCGGAGCTGCGCTACCAGGCAAACTTCCTCGCGCTTGTTTCCGTGCTGCGAGTTTTCTTAATTAATCTGCAAGCGACGGACAAATATCACGGCGTGAGTTTGCGGATGATCACGGTCGCGGTCGTCGTCACATTGCTCTATCTCACATCGGGATGGGGTGACGATCCTGACCCCGGGCGCGGCGCTGCCATCAAGCAGCGACTTTTTTCTCATGCGCGGTTCGAGAGTGCGGCTTACACGTGGTCGGCGTCGTTTCTGCTGGCGCTGCTTGCGTGGTACGAGCTGCGTCCCGTCGGCGTGGCTGATGCATGGATGGCAGCGGGCCTGGTGTTGCTTGAGATTGGGTTGGAGCGACAGAGGCTCAGCCTGAGATTGCAGGGCTATACCGCTTTGACTGCCAGTTTTCTGCGCATCTTCTTTGTGAATCTGAATGCCACGGGTGATCCGGGACAAATCAGCCCGCGTTTTTATACCGTTGTTCCGCTGGCGCTTGGCTTCTTCTATGCGTATTAGAGATTGCACGAGACGAGCGAGGCGCTGAATAAATCGGAACAGAGATTCCATGCGGCCGACCTTTGTTGCTGGCTGGGTACGATTACATTTGCCATGCTCATGCGCTTTGAAATGGACGCCGACTGGGTTGCAGCTGCATGGGCTGGGCTTGCGCTTGGATTGCTGATTATCGCGTGGCGCAGCGAGCGCAGAGTGTTTTTGTACCAGGCGTTGCTGATCGCGATGGGAGTGCTCTTCCGCACCGCGCTGCATAATTTCTATGAGCGCAGCTATTTCCCTTCGTCAGGATGGGAGAGCCGATGGATCACGGCGGGAGCGGCGATTGGGCTGCTCTTGCTTGCGCTGCCATTCGCGTTTCAACTACGCAAGAGGAATGAGCCCAGCGAAGAAACTGGCCTTGTCCGGTTGCTGCAGTCGGTGGTTCGGCGGCCGGAGCAGATTTTCTTCTTCATCGCGGTGGGACTGCTCACGACGCTGCTTGCAGTGGAGATGCGGCACGGCATGGTCACACTTTCCTGGGGAGTGGAGGGAGTGGCGGTGTTCATGCTGGCTTTGTGGCTCGGTGAGCGCAGCTTTCGGCTGACTGGCCTCGGGCTGTTGCTGCTGTGCGTCGGCAAGATTCTCCTGGTGGATGTTTGGGGGCTAGATCCACGGGATCGATATCTGACCTTCATCGTACTCGGTGCGGCTCTGCTGCTGGTGTCGTTCCTTTACACGCGAAATCGTGAGGCCTTGCGGCAATACTTATGAAGCGCTGGATTCTACTCACGGGAATTTGTTTTTTGGCGATCGCCTCGGTGGTTGTTAGCGAGCGGCGTAAGGTCGACGTGCCTCCTAGTCCCGCTGCGGTTTTGTATCTGGTCGCCGACACTGAACAGGAATTGACGCGCATGCCGGTGAGCTTCACGCGCATGTCGGACGAGGAGGAAATTCGAATTGGAAACGAGTTGGCGCGCATGTATGCGCACAGTGAAGATCGGGAAGATTCGGCTGAGGTTGGGATCATCGAGCGCTATCTCCGACGCGTCGGCGAGCAGGTGGCGCGCAACGCCCATCGCAGACTGCCGTACAAATTTCACTATCTTCCCGACAGGTATTTGATCAATGCGTTTGCTCTGCCTGGAGGGCATGTCTACGTGGGCGGCGGATTGCTTGAACTGATGGATAGCGAAGATGAACTGGCCGCGGTGATCGGGCATGAGATCGAACACATCGACCATTACGATTGCGCCGAGCGGGTGCAGCGCGAGCAAGCACTTCGCAAGATTCCGTTCGGCGGACTGCTCGCGTTGCCGATCGAATTGTTTGAGGCGGGCTACAGCAAAGATCAGGAACTGCAAGCGGATCGCGACGGCACGAAGCTTGCGGTCGAAGCGGGATACTCGGCCAATGGCGCCGTGCGCATGTTTGAAACCTTTGCGCGGTTGTATGAAGAGTATGAGAGCCGGGCAAAGACTCCGCAGGAAGAACTGTCGCGGGTGGCACAGCAGACGCTGGAAGGATATTTCCGTTCGCATCCGCTCCCGTCGGAGCGGATTGCTCAAGTACAGAAGCTGATTGCGAGCGAGGGCTGGACGGCGCGTCCGGAGCGCGATCTGGCGGTGGCTTACATTTTCTGGACGGCGAAAGCGTAAGGCGCGCTGCTGGCGAAAAAGTATCCGCAGGCCGAGCAACTGGCAACCCACTCGCTGCAACTGCGGCCCGATCAGCCGAAGGCTTTGCAGGCGCTCGCTCTGGCGCGATTCGCGCAGGCAAATTTTACCGGGGCGGCGGAAGCCTATCGCAAGATTCTTGAGATCGATAAAACATCGCACCCGGAGATCATTACCGCGTATGCGCACGCTCTGGCTGCGGCGGATCGCGCGAGCGACGGCAGGACCGCGATCACGCAGTTTCGGGCGTGGGCGCAGAGTCTCGAGGGCGAGAAACCACGCGAGCTTGCGCTATCAATGGCTGGGCTGGAGCTGGTGAATGGCGCTCCCGAGGCCGCGCACAGAATGGAGATCGAACTCGGGCAGAGTAATGGCGAGGAGGTCGCCTCAGCGCCTTTGTGGATCGCGGAATTGGCCTGGTGGCTCTACCTGGCTGGGGATTATGAGAAAGCTGTCGAGCTGTTGTCCACCGCGCAACAATTGCGGCCGGGCGAAGGGCGGCTGCCTGTGGAACTTGCGTGGGCGCAGATTGAGGTCCGACGCTATGCCGATGCTTTGCAGATTCTGGAGAGCACGGCCTACGAACCATATCTTCAGCCGGAGAAAGAGATGACGCGAGCGGTGGCGCGCTGGCAGGCACATCAGCATGATCAGGCAATGCTTGATTTCAACGGCGCAGTCGCTGCCCAGCCGGAGTGGGAGAATTCTAATTGGGTGAAGGCGCTTTACTCGCCGCTGGTTGGGCAAAGCGTTCGCGAGATGCAGGCGGAGCGCGAACGGCGGAAAAGAAAATGACGCGCTGAGAGTTGCTGAGTATTATGGAATCCGCATGGACAAGCCGCCCCGCACCTTCTGGCAAGTCTGGAACATGAGCTTCGGTTTCCTCGGCATCCAGTTTGGCTGGGGGCTGCAGATGGCCAACATGAGCGCCATCTATGAATACCTGGGCGCGCGCGCCGATCAAATTCCAATTCTTTGGCTGGCCGCGCCGCTGACCGGATTGATTGTGCAGCCGATCATTGGACATGCGAGCGATCGGACATGGGGCGCGCTTGGCCGCCGCCGGCCTTATTTTTTGACGGGAGCGATTCTTAGCTCGGCGGCTCTAATTCTTATGCCGCGCAGTTCGGCGCTTTGGATGGCTGCCGGACTTTTGTGGGTGCTGGATGCCAGCATCAATATCAGCATGGAGCCGTTTCGCGCGTTTGTAGCGGACCTGCTGCCGGAATTTCAGCGCACGCGCGGCTTTGCGATGCAGAGTCTCTTCATCGGGCTCGGGGCGGTCGTCGCTTCGGCCTTGCCGTATCTACTCACTAACGTTTTTCACGTCGGGAGCAGGGGCGCTGGAAGCATTCCCTTCACTGTGCGTCTTTCTTTCTATCTTGGTGCGGCGGCTTTTCTGAGCGCGGTGCTGTGGACGATTTTCACGACCAAGGAATATCCGCCGGACAATCTTGCGGAGTTTCAGAAACAAAAGGCCGAGCACAGCGGCATAATTGCGGGCGCACGGGAAATTCTTACTTCGATCGGCGAAATGCCGCGCACCATGCGGCAACTGGCGTGGGTGCAGATCTGCACCTGGCTGGCGCTTTTCTGCATGTGGCTGTATTTTCCGGTGGCCATCGCGCGCAACGTATTCGGCGCTGCTGACACGGCCTCGCCTTTGTACTCGGCTGGCGTGGAGTGGGCGGGAGTTTGCTTCGGCATGTACTCGCTGGTGTGCTTTGGATTCTCGTTCATGCTGCCAACCCTCGCCCGGCGATATGGGCGCAAGACGACGCACAGCTTGTGCCTGATCGCGGGCGGGCTCGGGCTGCTTTCGGTACTTTTTATTCACGACAAATATCTGCTTCTTCTTTCCATGACGGGAGTCGGGATTGCTTGGGCCAGTACGCTCTCCATGCCCTACGCCATTCTTTCGGGGTCGCTGCCGCACGAGAAGACTGGGGTCTACATGGGGATTTTCAATTTCTTCATCGTAATTCCGGAGATCACCGCGTCATTGCTGTTTGGATGGGTGATGGGGCATTTGCTCAACAACAATCGTCTAATGGCGGTGGTGGCAGGAGGGGTTTTCTTTCTGCTCGCTGCCGTGCTCACCCAACGCGTCGAGGATCTATATGACGCACGTCAGCCGAGCGGCGCCTTGCCGGGAAATGCGGCGGTTGCGAAATTGTGACGCTTCCAGCGGGCTGCGGAAAAAGTCATGACCGGGGCTAAAGCCCATTGACTTGACGCGACTTACGCGGCCCGAGAAGGGCCGCTCTTCCACGGTAATGCATAAGTTCGATTCTCAGCGCGGACGCACCGCGATCAGCTCAGTTTCGAGCGGGACGCCGCGCGCGATTTTGACGCGCACCAGGGCTTCGAAGGGCTTCATTTCGGATTTCGAGCCGGGAATTTCCTGCATCAGTTTTTCGACTGAATCGGGGCGGCAGACAAACTCCACTACACCCTGGGTTCCGAATGTCGTCGTGCCTGCCAGAATCATCACCAGGCGGTTCGGGCTCTGCCCTGGCACGAGCCCCACGACGGCATAATCTTCGGTGAGTGGAGCGTTCGACGGACTGGCTATATAGCTCGACGCCTCTCCACTCTTAGGGTGGCGGATGACGATCGAAAGATCGCCTTTGCGCACTCCCGACGCCACTCGTTGAAAGACAAATTCCTGCGTGCCGGGAATGTCGAGCAGAGAAAGATTCTCCGAGGGCGATCCGACGAAAATCAGATTTGCGTTGTTGGCGTCGTCCAGCGTAAACAAGCTGCCGCGCTTTACGCGAATTCTGTGGCCAAGCGAGCTGAAGGCATCGTCGAGCGAGTGGACCGCCAAGACCTCCCCCACGCCGGTGTAGTGATCGTAGACCGCCGTCTTGGAGTCCTGGCGCGAGTTGTAGTAACGCATGCCGGTTTCGGGACGTCCTGTGAAGGCCGCGTTGCTGAAGATTACCCAAGGCTCGTCGCCGCCAGCGGTGAATGGTCTCCAGAACTCGGCGAGGGGGCCAGCGGCCGGGCGCGATGCGAGCGAAGTGGCGGATGACGCATCGGCTCGATTGCGCGTCCAGAGCAAACTCCCGAGGACGACCAAGGAAGCTGTCAGACAGCCCAGCAAGATGATTACGGCGACGCGCCATTGCACCGGCACGGCCGGAGCGGCAGGCGCCGGCACGAGGGACGGCCTTGGGGGCAGAGGCTGAAGTTCCGTCTCCGGGTGCCGGGACTCGAAGGTGAGGTGGTAGCTCCCTTTGGGGAGCTTAACGACGATGGGATCGTTGGCGCCTTCGGTGGCATAGTATTCGGCCAGTTTTAGTCGAAGGCGTCCAGCCTGAACGCGAATGGTCGAATCGGATTGGGGGTCGAAGTCCGCGTGCCGGGCATAAACCTCTGTGGCGATTTGGTATTCCTTGAGCGGCGCGTTTGGATGGTCGAGCGACTGCTTCGCCAGGTATTGCAATAGCTTGCACAGAGACTCGGAGCCGCGCAGGCTATGACTTTTAATAATGTGATCTATTTGTTGGTAGAACTGCTCGGGACCGGCGGCGATCATGCGTGTCACAGCCATTTAACAGTGACGTAACAAGAAGATGTATCGTGTTGCAACGCCTGCATTTTACTCCTGTAACCGTTTAAAACCTAATGAAACTCCCGAAGCGGGAGGCTTTGTACTAGAACTTGCAGCTCAAGTTGGTTTTGATAGAGGGTTTGGTGTATTCGTGCGGTTCAGTTCCTATTTTTCGCAAGTGGTTTTTGCGACAAAGCCGAACGCAAGGCAAGCTAGATGAAGTGCGAGATAGAGGAGCCCCCCGTGCCTAAAAGTATTGATCCCCGCCGTCATCAAATTGGAGGAAACATGAGACCGAGGTTCTTCAGACCCAGGTTCTTCGCCGCGCTGTTGCTCGTCATTTGCCTCGCAGCTATGGCATCAGCTCAGACTGATACCGCCCGCGTCATCGGGACGATTACCGACTCGACTGGCGCCGTGCTACCGAACGCCACGGTGACGATCACAGACGTAGGAACCGGTCGCGTCGTGACCTTGACGACGAACGGCTCTGGCGAGTACGCCGCAAACGCGCTAGCCATCGGCAAGTATCACATCGATGTGACAGCGCCAGGCTTTAAGACTTCCGGCGCCGATTTCACGCTCCAGGTTTCTCAGGTGCTCGAAATAAGCCTAAAATTGGAAGCAGGAGCAACGTCAGCGACAGTCGATGTCACGGGCGAAGTGCCACTGGTGGACACAGCGACATCGAGTACCGGGGAAGTGATTCAAGGGCGTGAAGTCACGGAACTCCCTTTGAATGGGCGCAACTTCACGCAATTGGCTTTGCTCGCGCCCGGCGTATCGCGCGGCGCGTACGGTGACGAAGCTTCTGGCGGTAGTTCGGGAACAGACTCTGAGACCTTCCGCAACTCGGATACCGGCGGCGCGGCGCTCTCAGCGAACGGCTTGAGGCCCCAGGCGGATAACTTTCTTTATGATGGCGTCGACAACAATGACGCCCTGGTTAATACGATCATTTTCTTTCCGCCCGCAGAAGCCATCCAGGAATTCCGCGTCAACACGAGCGTGGCGACCGCTGAGTATGGACGGGGCGGCGGCGTGATCCTTGAGACCAGCAGTAAGTCGGGGACAAACGAGGTGCATGGATCGGCATTCCTGTTCCGGCGCAGCGGCTTCGGCGCCGCCCATGACTGGAATTCGCCGGATACCCCGATCCAGTTCCGGCGCGGACAGTTCGGCGGCTCGCTAGGCGCGCCTATCTGGAAGAATAAGTTATTTGCATTTGGCGATTATCAAGGCCTTCGCCAAGACCAACCGAACGGAGTTGAAACCGACACCGTTCCCACTGACAAAATGAAGACGGGCGACTTCAGCGAATTCCTTGGCACAACCTTGACCACCGTTCCCGGTTTTTGTCTGGGCCTTCCCAACACGCCTGCGAATAACGGATACATTTGGGATCCGACGACGTATGTTCCGGGAAGCGGTTGCACTCCTTTCGGCTGGAACGGCACGACTGCAACCAACATCATCGCCACTCCAAATCCCGTCGGCTTGAATTACCTCCAGACCTTCCCCGAACCCACGGTTCAAGGCGCAGTGCAGAAC
>JBAWBE010000638.1:0-13851 GCA_049589635.1 Terriglobales bacterium | reverse complement strand
AGCGAATAAAGCAGCGAATGAATACAACCAGCGAACTAATAAACGCCCAGGAGCCACGCTATCGCCCGTCTTACAAAATACAAACGGCGCAGCAAGAAGCCGCGCCGTCGAGAGAATCTCCAGAGGTTTTCACTCTGCAATCTGACCTCTTACCTCCGCAATCCCCTATTAAGCCCGCAATTCCCGCCTCACTTCCTCCGCAATCTTCCCCATCTCCGCGACGTCCCGCACCACAATCTCATTCGCTCGCAGCATCGCCACTCCGGAAGCCGCCTCGCCCCTCGATCGAACCGCATCTTCATTAATAACCGCCGTCATCAACGCTTCCTCTCCGCGCGCCCACATTCCCGACTGAATCTTTGAATACCGGTACGCCAGCGTCACCGCCGGCTCGCGGCTGATGTTCAGCGCCAACGCATGAAACATCTTCAGCGACTTTCCCATACGAAATCCAAAGTCCACCCGAAACGGATCGTGCTCGCCCGTGAACTCCTGCATACTCAATTCGCGTTGCAGCATTTCAAGCACACCTGCCTCTGCAAATGCGTTTTGCATTTGCCCCGCAATCCCCAATCGCCCCATTCGACGCGCCCGTTCTACCGCCCGCGTCGCCGCCGCAAAAGGAGAAAGATAGTCCCGCTCCAATAACCGCATCTCCGTCGCCGGATCCGTCGCCACCATCGCTTTCGTTGGTCCCACGTCAAACATCGCCCCGAACCTGGTTTCGACTAATTGCAGCAGTTCGTCCCGCCCTCGAATCTCTTTCAGCTGCTCCCGAACCGCCGCCTCAAGATGCTCCAGAATCGCAACCTCCAGATCGGGCGCGAAACACTCGAGGCGTTTCCAATCCCGAGTGATCCGAAAATCCGCGAAGTCTCCTCCCGGCTCCAGCACCACCACGCCCACGGTCATAAAATCGTCCCGCAAAGCATGCGGTACCAACCGCAACAACAGAAGCTCAAACTCTCTTTTCTCAACCATCAATCAACCCGCCCCGCCATCTCGCGGGCTCTTTCTCCGCGTACTTTGCGGGCTTTACTCTGCGCCCTCTGCGGTTAAAGGTTTTTCCGCGAACTGAATCGACAGCCATGCCTGATACAGACGGCGACCAGAGCACGAGCGCTAAGCCTCGTCGACCCACTCCGGAAACGGCCTCCGGGGTGACGTCCGAAACGCCATGATCAACTCCCGCACCAGTGCCTTCCTCTCAATCAGCCGTCGGACCAGCGCCTCCAGTTCATCCCATGAAGCCCCGTACCAAGCCGGCGGAATCTCGCCCGCCACCCGCCAGATCGCATCTTCATCGATCTTCTCGATCCGCGATAGCCAGGGCTCAAACGACGCCCACCCGCTCACCGCCGCATAAACCTCATTCCGCGGATAAACTCCCCGCAGCGGAAAATCCGGAAACGTCCACTCCCCGGCATTAAAGCAATATCCCTGGTCGATAAATGCCGCCGAATACTTCTTCTCCCGCAACTTCCTCCAAAACGCGGCCTGCCTTCCATCCGCGTTGCAAGTCCACTTATCCAGCGCCAGGATCCCCGCAAACGTCTCCAGATTCCGCACCCTGTCCAGCATCTCCGGCGGCAGATAATCAAACACCTGCCCCTCTACCGGACTAACCACAAACCTCGACCCAAACTGCAATCCAGCCTCGACCCGAATCACATTGTTCCCCAGCACAATCGTCAATTCCGCCGTGTGCTCGACCAACCAGGGAGTAACATCCACCACCTCCGCCACCGGAACCGGCAATCCCACCCGCTCCGCCAGCCGAGTCGCCAAAAATTCATTCGCCAGGACCCGCTCATGCTGCGGATTATTCCGAAACTTCACGACGTAGTAATGCCCGTCGTCGCAGCGCATAAGATGACCCTGCGCCCCGCCCCGCATCCTCTTAACGTGCTGTATCGCAGCCGTAGGCATAGCAAGTGTGGCGCGGACACTCATGTCTGCGCGACTCGGTCCCACTCCACACCATCAGCGGAATCCTTCCTGGCCGGTCGTTAACGGCACCGGCAGCTGAATGGGCGCCGGGCCAATCCTAACGTCGCGCCTTTTGCGATGTTAGGATGGCGATTTCGTCACACCGAGCCCGAACTCTATCTCTTCAAGGCGCTCTCCGCCTGTGACCCCCGCCACACCATCTATGTTCAGTTTTCTTTCCGCCACAACGTCTCCCGGAATCCTTTCCACCCCTTAGCCGCGTCCCGTACCGCCAGCGCGATTCCCATTGCCATCACGCAGTCGTCGTGCGCCCCCGAAGCCGCCTCGGGCCGCCCATTCGCCGTCCGCACAAACGTCCGGCACTCATTCCACAATCGCGCGCTCCTGAACAGTTCCGGCGCCGTCATCATCACCGCGATCAGCGTCTCAATCATTACCGGACGCGTCACTGCCGTTGTATTCCAGCCATTCCATCCTTTTTCCTCATAAATGTGCGGATATTCCATCCTCTCCAGATGCGCCAGCACACCTGCTCCGTGGTTATTTCTCTCTACTGCCAGCAACGCCGAGTTATATTCCTTCGCCAGCCCGACCAGTTTTCCCGCCAGCTCTTTCAGAGAAAAATGCCCATGCATCTCCGCGCACTGCATCCCTAGCTTTCGATCGATCACCTGCGCACACGAGTAATCCCCATTCACTCCCCCGCCCGCGGGATCGACCCCAATCAGATACTCAACTCCGGGCCGCGGCGGCAGCCAGATCGCCAGCCTTCCGTTATCCTGCAACTCCACCGGCTCGCCCACGCCTTCCAGCGCCTTCTCCACCACCACCAGCTCAAAGACGCACTCGCCCGATACCCGGAAGCAAGCGACTGCGTCTTCCGCGAACTCCTGAGCCGCCATCCCTCGCAAGGAAGCCCACTGCTGCCGTCGCCAGGCAATCTGCTCAGCCGTAAGTCCATGCGTGGCCGCTAGTTCCGCCTCCTCCGGAGTCATCGCAAATGAAGGCCCCACATCGCACCGGTAACTCTTTTCAAACCACCACGGGAAAAAGTGCTGCGTATATCCCGTTTCCTTAGCCCGCTGCCACTCCTGGTAAAACGATCCCCACGCCCCATTCGCCGTCGACTCCAGCACAATCTCGCCGCCCGGAACCCCCGCCGCCCGCAGCGAAGTCAACGCATCTTCACCCTCCCGTCCCCAGCGCGAAACTTCCGTGCAATGCAGGTTCTGGATCGTTCTTCCCCGTCCGGAATTCTCGTCGGCTGAAGTCACCGAAAACGCGCTGTCCAGCACCGGAAACACCAGCTCCCGCGCACTCGAATGCGACGTCTTCAGCGGCCCCATCCGTATCTTCTCGGGCAGATGGTCCCAGAACCGGTGCACGATCCGAAAGATTTCCTCCGCCGCCAGCCGGTCATGTGCTACCAGCATCGTCAGCGCGCCCTTCCGTGTCACCGTTTGCACAAAAAACCGCGCGGCAATGTAGGAAGTGATCCCGACCTGTCGCGCCTTTAGCACAATATTCTTATGCGACTTTTCCGCCAGGCACACCCGCGCATATTCCCGCTGCACCGGATTAAGCCGGATCAGACTCGGCTCGCCCACCTTCGATCGTATAAAAAGGAATTCTTCAATCCACGCATCGCGCTGAGTCGGCTTCCATGCCCGGCTTGTGTCAAGCTCGTCGATCGGAAAGCTTGTCGCGCTGTCCGGCTCCCTGAATCGGCCGCGATCTGGGGTAACATCATCGAGCCGCTCGCCAAGCTCCAGGAGGTCTCCCAATTCCTGCTCGCAAGATGTTCGTGCCCCAGCTTTTTTCCCAACCTTCGGATCGTCGTCCCCCAGACTTCCTTTACCAACCTGCTCTCGTTCTGTCCTGTCGCTTTTGCCTGTCCCTTTACCCCGGCTCGTCCCCAAGACTCCCACCTTCCAGATCGCCCGTGTAGCGCGGACACTCTTGTCCGCGCGCCTGCGCCATACAAACTCTCTGCCGGAGCCCGGCCGTCAAACTTCGAGGGTTCCACTTCTTCAATCTGACTTTTGACTCCTGCCTTTCAATCCTCACCTGACTTCGGACGGTTCTACTTCTGCAATCTGACTTCTGACTTCTGCAATGTTCCCTAATGCCCCGCACTTAAGCTCTCCGGCACATACGCGTACGCCCCAATCTCCCAACCCGTCCCATACGAATTCTGATTTATCCCCATCAAGTCGTACTGGTACTCAGCCCCCAAATTGAGCCCTGCATCCCGCACCGGAGAATTAGCTGTAGGCCGAAAATCCGCCTCAGTTCCAGAAGACGGGCAAACGTAATAACTCCCCGCCACATATCCGGACGGCACCGCATCGTTCGCCGCGCACCCCAGCAGAAAGTTCACCATCTGAGTATTGGATTTCAAAGATGCCCCGCCCTGCACCAGCGCATCCATCAAATTCTCGACTTCGTCCGGCATCAGCTCATTCACATGCCAGAAATATCCAACCGGCCGTCCCCAAAGCGCATTCTTGAATAAGTCCTGACTTACTCGATTTCTCATCTGCTGATAGCTAAGCCCCTGATAGTTAGGCACCATCCCCTGGCTAAGAATGTTCAACACGTCGTACCCGGAAGCCAGTGTAGTATTCGCCCCACAACAAGGTTTGAGGCTCCCAGTCCCGCGCATCCCCACATATCCCAATCCCGCTGCGATCCCTTCTGTTACCGGATCCTCATAACTCCCGGGCATCACATAAACCCGGCCAGTTGGCAGCCCGGTAAAATTCAAGTTCATCCATCCGAGAGCCCAGCTCATCTCCTCGGTCTCCATCTGCGTTTCATCAAGATCGAGGTTCTGCGCTGAAGTTCCAATATCCAGATTCGTGACGTCCGCCAATGAAATGCTTCGCGCCGTGCTCTTCGCGTTCGAATCCAGACTGACTGCAAAAACTCCCCGCTGTTCCAGCGTGTAAAGAATTCCCCCGAGCGTATCCAGCCCCGTCAAAGGCTGTCCCGGTGCAGCCGGCGTCAAGTTCCACGTGATATCGGCCGCCGGATCGTCCGGCGTAGTCGTAACCAGAAAGCACGCCAGCTTTCCCGAACCGCAAACACTCTGCGAGTGTGACACCGTGACCTTCACACTCGAAGCGATCGCCCCGGTATACTGCAAATTTTCGAACGCATGGCAGGGCACCGGAAATGGTCCGCCCGCCCCGCAACTAGCCGCCGGCGGATCCCAATATTCATGTGAAATTGAATGCGTATTAACATCCCATCCCGCATTGATCCACCCCTGCACTTCGCTCACAATCGCCGCCGAATAACTCCCGCCCGTCACCACCGCAATCGATAACGGGACACTTTTAGTCGCGATCATAGGCAGCAAAGCGCCAATGTAAGTGTCGCTATACTGCACCAACCCAGGATCGTCATAGCTGACGGTGGTATAAGCCGGCCACCTCCGCCACTCCCGAACCCACGGAGGCGTCTCCACCGCAATATTGTGTGTACCCGCAGTCGGTCCGGGTGTTCCCGAAGTATCCACCGTCACCGCGGTGGCAATGTTGTTCCCGTACAAGTGGCAGTAGTCATAACTCGCCGCTCCCAGCACATTATCGATGATCCCGTAAGCCCGGTTAGCGTACGCGCGGCAATTCTTGATCTCGAAAGCACACCCGCCGCTCAAACACCCAGACCCGTCAAATCGATAACCGGCATAATTCATATTCGCGTCGGTGTCATAGAGATGAATATCCGTGGGCGTCCCATTCGGATGCACATAGAATCCAAGCGGCACCGCGCCATTCTCCACTTCGCTGTCCGCGACAATATTCGCCAGCCAAAGATGATCACTTGTCTGCGGTGCCGTCGCCTGCACTTGCACCCCGTAACTATCGAACCAGTCAAGCTGCAAGTGCTGGACCTCGAGCCACGACTGCCCATTGATATTCAACAGACTCTGCCCACTCAGCACAATCGGCGTAACACTCCCATAGTGCGCCGCTGGCTTCCCGCTGGCGCTATATACGTAAAGAACGTAGTCAGTAGCGTCGTACCACCAATCCCTATCTTGGCTGAGCCCAGTCTGACTAGCCTGCGCAACTCCCCACACCGTCCCAAATCGCACATACTGAAGCTGAGTAGGAGCCTGTGTTAGACAATAGAATCCCCGCGCCCCGCATTGCACCACCGTGCTAAGTCCACCAGTGGACGAGTAAATGGTGGCCGCCCACACATTCGGGTTTCCCGTAGCCTGCCACCACGAGTCCGCAATCGGCAAATACCCAGTCAAATGCGGCGCCCGCCCACTTCCATAACTGTCGATCTTGATCAGCGCCCCGCCCGTCGCCGGATTCGTCCCACTCGACGGCGGAGTCAGCGTCTCATTCCACGTGCAGTCCCGCTTCAGATTGATCGTGTCACCAGGCTGAAAACTGGATATCCCAACCTCGAGCAGCGATCGCCATGCCAGCTGCGTAGTCGTCCCGGAATTCCCATTCGACCCACTGTTACAATCCACGTAATAGTTCGAGGCACACGCCACCCGCGCCCCCAAAAGAAGGAGCGGCAACCACCATTTCTTTGTCATGGTTTCCCGGAGCCGCGGAGCGGCGTAAGAATCAAACGAGCCCTGGCTGGGGCGACAGAAGAACCTAATTCTGCATCTGATAAGTGACAACCGCAACAATTCCCGCCGGCGAAGTGCTACACCCAGACCCACCCGTAGTAACCCTGACTCTGAGCAAATGTCCAGAGCCGATGTTCGTACCCCCGCTAACCTGAGTATAGAAACTGTTTCCCGACGTCATCGGAATCGAGTAACTCCCAACCTCTGCGGCGGCCGTCCCGTCCCATACCTGCAATGTAGGATAAGTCGTGCACCCAGCCGGCGCAGTGCTAGCCGTTAAGTCAAAGCCCGTGATAGTCAAACCAGCCGGAAGAGTCCAATTGCAGTAACTAACCCCACTGGTAGTAGCTCCGGCAACCGGACAAGTCCACGATAAATATGTCTCACCACGCACATATGCCGTAGTCGCCAGCTTCGTGCTGTTATCCCCGGCGCTCTGTGTAGCCGCCGCCGTCCCAGCGGGCAACGTGCCTGCCGTGAGATCCCCCGCGCTCACGGTAACATTGGCGGACAGTGCATGCCCATTCACAGTAGTAGTGTTCGGTACCGCTCCCGTGACCTGCCCGGCCGTATAGTCCCCGCTCTGCGCAGTAACCGCACCCGTCCGGCCAAACACGCTCCCGACCGCGCCGCCCCCGGACGGCATGCACGACGCTCCGCTCGCGAGTTGGCACTTGAACGTGTTATCAGACCCGACGCCGAGCGAATAGTCCATCCCACTGGGCACAGTAACACTCGTGGCCGTCCACTCTTTTCCGGACCACTGCGTTGGGTTACTGCTAGTCTGATTGATGTTGCCCGCGACATTTAAGTTCCCGTTGATGGTGAGGTTATTCAACAAGGTAGGGCTTCCCGACCATCCCGACGAACTAATCGAAGTTCCATCCGGATGCGTCAACACTCCGCTGAATGTCGGCGAGACAAGCGGAGCGGCCCCAGTAACCTGACCTACGGAATAGTCCCCACTCTGCGCTGTAACCGTTCCTGTTCGCCCAAATACCGAACTGACCGCGCCGCCGCCGCCACCACCTCCGATCGGTGGCGCGAGACTTACTCTCACTCCGGCTGACTCAATCCGTCCAATCACCTGTACACCGGTCGGCCGGGTCGTTGAGCCCGTGTCATGGCACTTACCGGCCTGGGTCGTGCTCGCCACCGCATAGTCCCCGGAAACAGGGGTTCCGGCGTCAAAGTTACATGACGCTACACCGGCCCACGTCAAAACCGCCTTCCCACTCGTCCCCGCGCCGCCGCTCACCACTCCCACCACCCCATCGGTGCTCGAAGTCGACGCCGTCTGAACTCCGGTCGCCGCGCTGTTATACACCGCGAGCAGTCCCGTACTTGTGCCATTCGTGCCATCGTTTGCAAATTCAAAATCCTGGCGCCCATTGCTATACATATTGAATGACGTTTTCGCAAAGACGCTGCGCACAGCCTGGCCCGTATCCGTACCGATGTCATAGTTATTGTCGGGCGAGCTAGGTTTGAAGCTTCCATCGGATCCAAAGAACCATTTGATGTTCGACCCGATGTGTATTCCCAGGCTCAGTGCGTTTCCACTCGTGGAGTCTTCGCTCCGCAGTACATTGTAGGTAGTACCGCTTAGAGCCTCAGAGCCCAGCGATATCCGATCCCACGACGAACTGCTTGAGTAAGTGGAGTATACCCGGAGGTTCTGTGCCGCCGTTCCATTCCGTTCTTCCAGATTGTCGGCCACATCACCGCCCGGATCGGAATTAAATAGATTGGACAGTCCTAACTGAATCGCCTGTCCATTATTTTCAATAACACGCGGCGTATGACTGGTAGAGTCGAACCAGAACACTCCCCAATTCGGAATGCCCGCCGGCGGCCCTGTTTCTGCTAGTTGAATCACATTCGGCGTCGTGCAATTCGCATTTCCATTGGCCGCAATGCCCGTGGCAAACGCACCGCTGCACTGCGTGGGGGTTGCAGCCAATGCGAGCGCTGTTCCTGCCTGGCCGCTGATGTTCGAACTTGTCAACGCAATTCGTTGTACCGTACCGCCGAGATTCACAACCGGAAAGCCAGCTGCCGTGTCGAGTCCAATCCCGCCCGCAGCTGGAGCATATCCGCTGCCCTGTGGCACAACCAAGTTGCCACTCACTGCGATATTATTGCTGAATGTCTTTGTACCTGCGATCGTCTCGTTACCCGTATTATGCACTACGGCTGCATCGACCGCCGCCCCCGTCACCTGCGTAACTGCATAGTCGCCATTACTCGCCGTAACCGCTCCCGTACGGCCAAACACCGAACTCACGCTGCCGCCACCACCACCCGAACCGCATGGCGCGCCAGTAGATCCGACCACTCCCGCCACAACATTAAGACAACCATCGGAGAGTCCCGACACGGTAACACTCTGATCGAACTTAACCGGCACGTTCAGCTCTTTCAGCGTGGCCGTCAGTCTCTCGAGCCAGTTCGCGTGCACTCCGTCGCCCGTTTGGGCAATGTAGTTGGTAATCGACACTGGAGCGCCAAATGCTAACTGCCCTTGGTTCAGTCCAACACCGTTGCTGGTTACATCGGTCCCAATCCACGTATCGCTCGCACCCGCTGCTGGCCTATAACCCCACGTCGAACGTGTTAGCGCGGGCTGCGAATCAACCAACGTAATAATGTGATGCGGCTGTAAGTTCGCAAACGGGCTGGTTGAGAAATTCAATCGTCCCTTCGCCAGTGGCATTCCGCCACCAGTCGAAGATCCGTCGGTCATCAGCGTCGCTGTTTGATTCGGAACCGCGTTATTTGACGACGTCATGCTGCTCACGCAGTCCGTGTATCCGCCCGGCGAAGTCGCACCCCAGAAGCCGCACTGGTTGGCGACCTGCACAGGATTACCGACAAGCCCTATGCCGACCACGTTGCTCTCTTCTACGTCTACTAGCACGCTCCGATTAACCGTGACAATAGATCCCGGCCAGAACGTGAGAGTGCCAACGTAGTTTCCTTGCAGGATCGAGTAATTGGACGTAGTAACTGAACCACTGTCCGCATAAGTGCAGACCAGTCCTGAGCACTGTGCCACATTTGTTGCAATCGACCCACACGCTGTCGTCGTTCCACCAGCGCATCCCCCCGTATAAGGATATGTCCCACCAACGCCGCTCGGCGTACTCATACGAATCAAATCGTAAGTGATCACATCTGTTCCGTTTGCCACTCGCGGCCACCGCACCGTGATGGAATCGCTACCCGTCGAGCTGTAATTTAGGATCTGCATCGGAGAGGTTCGAGTTCCGGTTGTCCCGTCTTTTGCCACCACAAAGTAGGAATACTGGACTGACCCGCTCCCGCCCACAGAAAACCACCCCTGTGAGCCGCCGCTGCCGGCTATCACGAACGTGGCCGCTCCACTCGATGGCCCCGCAATTAAGCCTGCAACACCAGTTCCAGCGAAGGGAGACCGAACTGGAGTCAACGGGTTTAGTTGGGGACCGCTCTCCGAATAGACGTTCTTCAGGTATGCTCCCTGATAGTTCCCGGTTGAATTGGCCGAGTAAACCTGCCATGGCCCCGTTGCCTGCAACACCGTGTTTTCAACGTAGATTCCGTTTGAGTTATAAACAGTCAGTCCGTTCGAGTAATTGGCTGTGATGGTAGAATCCCGCAATGTAATAACAGGCGCAATCTGATGAGCCGCTCCCTGGTTCCCAGCTGAAAACACAAATGAGCCGGTCCAGTTTGCGCTGTCGTTCAAAGATATGGCGTTATTGTCGAAATGATCGATGCTGGCGTTCTCGTCATCCCATAGGTCAAAAAAGTTGTTGAACGCACCATTTTCTCCGTCCTTGTCATAGGAGATGTCAGTCAAGTGTGTATTGACTGCATCGTCGAGAATTGCCACGTAAGTCAGCGCGACCACCCCAGGTGTTGTTTGTGCGGGAATATCCGGCCCGGAATGCGCATACTGGAATGTCGTCGAACTCGGAACCGCTGTAACAACCGCATCGCCCCAGAACACACTATTGTCGGTAAACATGATCGTCACCATGTCTCCCGGCCTGAAGCCATGGGGTAAGGCTGTGGTGATCGTCGCAATCTGTGAAAGCCGTTGCGTCTGCGTGACCGCTGTCCCAACAAATGCCGGAATGCTTGACTGGTTCGTAGGTGACCGAAAGCTCAGCCCAAGAACTGTGTCGTTTGTGTAGTCGTTGGAATTCGCCAGGTCGCCGATCTGTAAACATGGTCCCCGCTCATTACAGTTCAAAGACGCGCCGTAGCCGTTGAGCACGGATTGATTAGAATGAAGATAGATCGTCCCCGCGACGTTGTAAGTACTCAAGGAATGGTTCGGATAACCTGGGCCATTGGATGGAATCGTTACATTGCACTGTATATTTTTGTAGGAGCTTGGGTCCGTTCCACACGCGGCGTTGAGGGTCTCTTGAATTCCGGATGATGCCGAGCCGATAGTGTATCCCGCCGCATAGGAGAAGAAGGGAGTGAACGTAATCGTTCCTGACGCCGCCCCCGAGGTACATCCTCCCGTTGCGGTTGCTACGCTTACAGCTTCACTGTTACTACCGCCCGAAATCAGAACCTCATATCCCGCGCCGCTGGTCGTATCAATGCCGACCGGGCATGGCGTAAGAGTCACCGTTGCCGGAGTGCCGCCGGTCAGCGCGGTGGCTATAGTCTGGGTCCAATTCAACGCCGTGGTTGCATAAGCAATTCCAGCCGGCGCCCCACCGCCGCATGATCCCCACGTCGAGTTGCCATTCAAGCATGTGGCTGAAGTGGCGACTCCTCCTCCCAGCTCCGCGGTAGGTACGACTCCAGTTATTAAGTCAGCCTTCACGGCAAGCCCGCTGTCTGCATACTGTTTATCGGCAGCCTGATTCGGCGACGTCGGCGGCCCTGGTAGCGTCAACGGCCCTGTCATTGTGGAACCTGAAATCGAGACGTACGCGCCGGAGCCAACGTTCGCGACCGCCTGATCTACATACCCTTTGTTAGCCGCATCACTGCTTCCGGCGGGCGCGGGCAAGGAAGGCGACACGGCAAACTGCTTAGTGCCCGTGACCGTCTCGGTTCCCGCCAGATGCACTACCGTGGAGTCGAGCGCTCGGTTCGCCACCGCGGTATTCACATACTGTTGCGTCGCCGCCAGATTCCCGAGTCCTGTACCAGGCGTCGTCCGTATTGCGGCAATTGTCGTAGGAGAGGTCGTTGCTACCGCCCAATATTCCGTCCGCACGGTACCGTCATCAAGCTGGAAGACGACAACATAGTAGGTCCCGGTCGGACTTGCGCCAACGTTAGGTACCAACTGCACGAGAAAACCACCGCCCGCTCCGATCGTGATGGTCTGGTTGCCTGCCGCCACCGTGTCGCCTTCTGCGGTATCGAACGATGGCCACGAAATCAGCGCTGTTCCAGTCGCGGGAGTTCCGTCCGCCCGGTAAACCGTATCGCTGATCGTCGTCAGCGCGGGCCCCTGCGCGTGCACAGCGATCGGCATGACTAGCGCTGTCCATAACACTAGGAGCATTGAAACCAGGCACGCTACCGTAGTCGGAACCCGCTTTTCATTCGCCGAGAAATATCTGTGCATATCTTCCACTCTCCTCATTGCTACGCGACCCTCTTCTGGACCGATAAGAAAGACCAATAAGAAAGCCGCTCTCCTGAGCGGCCGCTCTGCGCTGATCGTCGTCTGCAACTCAAGAACCTGATTCCCTTTTAAAAAATCCTGTGTGAACTCCGTCGCGCACTTTCCTCGCGCGATTCTATGAATCGGCGCACGCTTTCCACGTAAACATCCGCAAAGTCCACCACCGGCCTGCGCGTCTCAATGAGTTCCATCGCCTCATCGATTTTCCAACTCATCGCACACAGCACGGCGAGCGTCATCATAGGAGCTCGGTGCACTCCTGCCGCACAATGTACATACAGTCTCGCCCCTGGATCTTCCAGCGCCGTCAGCGCAAAGTCCACTCCTCGCTTCAGCAGCTCTGGCGGCTTTGGCAGAAAGTCATCGTCCGTTGGATTCCAAAGCACCTCGATGCCATACGCCTCGGCCAGCGGCCGGTCGTCGAACTCAATCTGCATGTTGAGAACGTGGGTCACCCCCGATTGCGCCACTTCTTCCATATTCCGCGCATTCCAGATTCCGCCTCCCAGCGCAACCTGTTCGGTCACCCAAGTCAGATCCATGCAGGGTTCCGGCCTTTTCCTCTCAAGCCTGTAGCTACGTCCAGGGGTTAATCGTCTAATTTTACGCCAGCTCTTCCATCTTCTCGGCCTGATGGCAACTCCCTCGATACCCTCTTCCGTCCCAGCAAAAATGGCGCGATTCGCATCGCGCCATTCAAAGAATTAAGGTTTTTCTTGACTCTTAAGTTTAGAATACCAAATTCGAGGGGGGTAACCGGACACATTTTCGCAATTTATTTTTGCCTTAGTTTGAACAACTTACAAAGAAATTAAACTCCCAACCCCCTTGACAACCAATCCTTCCACAAATCATGTAATTCCTACACCCTTCAACTTAGTGTGTTTGTAACCGCGGAGTAACACCTCCTTCTCTTGGGGTTTCTGGCAACCTCTCTAGTAATCCGCGAATAAGAAGGCAGCGAGACAATTGATCGATCGCATCATGCAGGAGCCGTCCGATCGTTCTTTCACTACAACCCAGTGCCCTCGAAATCTCCGGAATTGTGTACTCCTCAAGGGCCGACATTGCAATCAGTTTCTTGTCGAGGTCGTGTAGTTCCTCCAGCGTGTGTTCCATATCCGTTACAAACACCATCGTGTCTTCGAAGGTTCTCATCGAGTAGGACGTAACTCGTGATCGAAAGAACTCCCGGCCCAACAATGACGGCAGTCGACCAATCTCGACCGAAGCCCGGGCGTAGCGTCGAAGCAACGCCATCGTTCGCGGACGATACGGCCATAGGTCGATCTCCGTGTTGCCGAACAATACTGATGGAGGAGCCTGCGCTTGCGCCTCTAAGGTTACACCTTGCCTTTCCATCGCCCTGGGTCTTACCATGTCTGCACCCCCGTCGCCACGCCTTGCAAACATTCGATCTGACCGCTTTCCCGCAGCTGCTGGTCTCGCTTTGGCCCATTTGCCAAACGTACCTTGCGGCTTTTACGCCTTGGGCCGGGGTAAGTTACGTCTTCGAAATTCGGCTCTTCCCCGAGACGCAATTGACAGCCGGCGCAGTACACGACTCCGGCATCGGGCGGCCGCAAAAACAACCCACCGCAGCGTTCACAATATTTCAGTTCAACATTCTTCTCCGTGCCTTCCAATG
>JBAWBE010000637.1:0-2810 GCA_049589635.1 Terriglobales bacterium | reverse complement strand
CTCGCTGATATTGAGGGACCTTCGTAAACCATTCGTCCGACGTGCTGACTCTCTGGCGGATGAAGGTCTCGATCATCCCGTCTCGCAGAATCGAGCGGTTCGGCTGCCAGTCCGTTGCAGCCGGGCGTATGATTGTGTCGCGAAACGCGGCCAGCGCGGCGAACGCGCCGGCCTCAGTCAGCAATGTCTCTTCATCGGTGTCATAGCCCTGCTCCGCCGCAGGCCCGGCAGCAGGAATTGGGTTCACGACATCTGCCGGAACGGAGGGAGCAACCACTGCGCGGACGGCCTCAGAAATATCAGCTTCGGGAGGGCTCGCCGGGTGCTCTGGCGGCGATTGCATGGCCTCAACTGGACTGGCGTTCACTGGTTCGAAAACTGCCGTAGCTCCATCAACCGGAATGATGGATTCGGGAGAGGAAATCGTGATGTGCTCAGTATGGACCGCCGTCATCGGCGCCATTCCGAGCGGCTCGATGCCCAAACGGGTCAAAGTATCAAGCAAATCCGCTAAGCAGCCCTCCGAATCAACGTACCAGGAGGAGCCCCAGCAACGCCAGAATGTCCATCCGAGCCGTTCCAGCATCTTTTGCCGCCGGATGTCATCGGCCCAGCGGTCGGGACCGTGGTAATTATCGCCGTCGAGTTCGATGGCGAGACGGCGGTCACCAACGCCTTCGATGACGAAATCAATTGAATATCCCGCGACCGGAACCTGAGGACGCAGCCGAAACCCCATATCAAGGACACGGCGGCCAAAGTCACGTTCGAAACCGGATTGGCACAAATCCAACACGTTGGATGGCGGCACAATGTTTCCGCCCTCCATTGGGTTACGAAAATGCTCAATGAGACCGAGCTTCAAATCCCCCGGCTTGAGGTGACTCGCCGCGACTGAGCGGACGAGCACAAGTCTGTCGCGCGCTCGGGAAGCAGCGACATTGTATCTCTGTTCAATATTGCGAGTGGTTTGCGCGATTGCAGTCTTTGGACATGCGACCATTGACAGAAATACTATATCCCGCTCTTGTCCTTGAAACGTAGCAGCATTTCCGCACATGATGCGATGGTGTTCGATCGTCTCTGCCCCCAGATCGGATACGAGGCGAGAATAAATCCTCGTTGCCTGAACTGACCCTATAAGAGAAATGACGCCTATCGAGCGATTAGAATACCGTTCATCCCTCACGAGCTTGGTAATCTCGGCGACGATAACATCAGCCTCGGCGGTATTGATTTCCCCGTCCTTTCGCCCATAAGCGACATAGATATCCACCAGCGGCGGGTCGAGGCGTTCGGACGCTTTCGGGAGACGCAGGGGAAGCAACGGTCTCGCGTAAAACCGGCTGGAGAAACGGATGATAGGTTCCACGCAACGGAAATGCTCCCGCAGCATGGTGGCCTTACCTGGGAACACCATTCCGCCGAGCTCATAGAGCGATGTGGCAGGGTCCATCTGGTTCGCAAACGGCAAATTTGAGAGGAAGGTAGCCCGCAATTGGGCGACTTGGCGTTCTTCGATGCCGATGACGGTTGGAGAGACCTGTTTGTCATCGCCAACTATCAGCACCTTCCGGCCGCGGAGAATGATGGGGAAAACAGTGATATCGGACTGCGACGCCTCATCCACCACGACGAGGTCGAAAACGCCGAGTTCGGAAGGGAGTTGCTCGGCGACCCGCCATTCCGGAAGAATCCAACAAGGGATGCCCCGCGCTGCATCCTGCGCCGCTTCCCGGATTATGCGGCGTTGCCGGGGCGCTCCCTGGCCGGTGCCCCTACCTAGCCGCGCGATGGCTGCCGTAAATTTGGCCAACGCGGAGTCAATTCTCTCCGTCAGACCCCTCTTTAACCCAAGGAAGGTGCGGAGCCGGATGACCTCCGCGAACAAGCGCCGTTGCTCTGATTCCGCAGCAACTCGGCGGTCGCTGAGCGATCGAACGATCTCTCGATTTCCGAGGGACCTCAGGAAATTGTCGGCGCGCGCCCACTCCCAAGTTTGTTGCCAACCGGTCGGCGTCCATGGGTCTTCGTCAGAAGGTTGGAAAACTCGCAACCTTTCCGCCCACATAGGGGCTCCCGACATCGTGATCTTGCCGCATAGCTCGTCAAGGTGCTGGAAATCCGAGCGAAGGCCGTCAAGTCTTCCGGCTTCTGCGGTGATGTCTTGCCACGCTCTGGCGACGGCGTTTTGCGGCACTTCGATGTTGCCAAGATTGGCGCAGAAATCCGCCAACGCGGCATGAAAGGGGAGCATCCGGCCGCTCGCGAGAGCATGTAACTTGGCGACGAGCGCGCGTGCATCGCTGAGTTCGGCCCGCTCGACGTTGGCCGCCAAAGCGTCGATTGCGCCGGCGCACTTGCCGTGCAGCACTGTTTCCTCGGCATCGATCCCATAGGGAAATAGGGCCTCCAAAGTTCGGCGATGCTCAGCCCCACTGTGGTGGAGTTGGCTTGCGATCCTAACCAAACGCCCCATCCTCATGAATTCAGCATGGGCGGCGTTCCATTCAGCCGGGAGGGTCGGCGCCCCAGCCGCTCTGGCGAACCCGGTCCAACGCCCTGCAAAGCGAGCCGTCTCTTTTTGCCAGGAGCGATAGTCGCGAATGACACCCCAATCCTTCGAGGTTGTCGGTTTTCGGCCCTCAATCTCTATGCAATCCAATGTCGCCTTTAGACCGCCTTTAAACATCGAGAAGACACCAAACGGACTCCGGCCGGCACTATAGTCGTCGATAGCCTTGTCTAGCGCGGGCTCCTCAATAGGAGGATGGTCGAGCTTGATGTCACGCACCAGAAATGCGGCTCCG
>JBAWBE010000636.1:0-1683 GCA_049589635.1 Terriglobales bacterium | reverse complement strand
TTTCTGAGGTACCGGGGGATGTGAGAAGAAAGCCTCCGGACAGAGAGCCGGCAGCGACTCCATAGGTCAGACAGAACGCGCAGGGATCGACTTCGGCATAATATGGCGGGTTCTGCCATAACCCCTGTCCGCCCTGATCCCAGGAAGAGTCGTGGGTGATGCCGTAAGCAGCTCGAATGACGGTTTTGTCGCTGCCGAAGGCCTTCCAGGCGAATCCAATGCGAGGTTCGAGAGCTGTCTTGTCGAACTGAATCCCGGCGCGACCGTCGGTCGCGACACAGCTCGTGCAGCCGGTTACCCCGGGACTGCCCTTCGGGACGTACCAGGTGAGATTCGTGACATCGTAGTTGGCCATGCGATTGTTGACTTCGGTCTCCGGGGTTACGAGAGCCCAGCCGAGGCCGATGTTTACGGTGAGATTGGGAGTTACCCGCCAATTATCCTGAACAAACGGGCGATACATTTTGAAGCGGCGGCCGGTGGTGGCGCCGAGGAAGGTCTGGTCGTGGGAGGCGAAGACTCCCATGCCGCCGATCAGCAGGCCGGCGATGTCGTCGCTCGTGCCGCTGCCACTCTGTACGACAAAACCATCCTGAAACGCATTGTTGCGCACGTTCATCTGATTGGCGCGGAACGTCAGGCCAACCGCGATGTCATGTTTGCCGTGAATGAGGTGGAGGGTGTCGGAGACGGAGTAAACGTTGGTGCCGCCTTGATAGGGAGCATAGCCGCGATCACCGATGGAGAAATACGCATTCATCAGGAACGAGGTCAGGCCGCAGCTCTCGCAATCCTTGGGCGATTGGTTCAGGCTGGCGGGGTAACCGGTGATGGCGTCGCAGGCTGCGCCGAGATCGGCGCCCGGAATTCCGAGAGTCGCCGCTTCGCAGGTTCCGGTTCCGAAGGAATTGATGTGGTTGAAGATGCGGTTGTAGCCGAAGCTGACCTGATTAATGGTGTTGGGGGAGAAGACGTGGGTCTCCGAGATCATGGCGTTGCGGCCGTGATTTTCGATGTGCTGATTGCTGCCAAAGGCATTTTGTTCGGACCAGGTGGGTGAGCCGCCGGGAACGAAGTTGGTGGCCTGGTCGTAGCTGAAGCGGCCAAAAACAGAGTCGTTGCCGGAGAAGTTATGATCGATTCGAATATCGCCCGTGCCTTCGTTGAGCTTACGGATGGGTTGGTTGGCGTAGTTGAAGCCGCTCGCCCCAGTTACGTTGGGAGTTGGATAGAGGGAAGCCACGCTAGCGCCGATCGGATTTATCATTGCCCCGGGGATTTTGTTGCAAGGTGTGCCTCCGGTTTGGGCTCCGCTTCCGTCGGGGACGATCGGATTGCCCGAACCGTCGCATCGCAATGGGGCACCGTCTACAAATGAATTCGTGAGATCTGGGAACCCGTTGCTGTTCGTGGAGCCATCAAATGTACCCGGCCGGGGAACGCCGGACGGGTCCAAGCTGAAGTCGTAGTCACCGGCCGCATCGTAAGGGGTCGTCATAGCGACAGATGGAACATAACCGGTATACGGCACGCCCTTGCGCTGGACCTTGGCCTGATAGTCGAGGAATACGAAAGTCTTGTCTTTTTGAATGGGCCCGCCCACCGATCCGCCGTATTGATTGAGATCGAATTTCGCCGCTGTATTCACGAACGGAGACGCCGCGTCCAGATTGGTGTTGCGAA
>JBAWBE010000635.1:0-17464 GCA_049589635.1 Terriglobales bacterium | reverse complement strand
TTACTTCACGGAACCGGAACTGGAACGGCGGATGAGCTGACATTCGTCAACAACCACTGTCCGTCGATCTTTTTGGCTTCACCGTCAAGGCTTACGTGGCTCTTGGCTGTCCAATACGGCTGGCCGGTAGCCGGATCCAATGACACGTCGAAGTAATGGCATTCGAAATACACCGACGATTTCCAATTGCCGTCACGATCCATTACAGGGCGAAACTTCGTTTTGTACGCCGGGGACAGCGACACAAACTTATTGACTGGCTGCATCCCGCCGGAAACATACTTGAAGAAGGTGCACAGCGTGCCCTGTTGACCGGTGGGAGAGGTGTCGCCTGAGGGTTCAGGGCAAGTTGCGGGATCATCCGGATCGCCGTAGCCGATATAATTTCCTGCCGCGGGGGAAGTGCTGACAATTGTGATTTCGCCGTCCTCAGTCCAGAGCGCGACAGCGTCGCGGATTCGCCGAGTTATCACTGCAGGCGAATCGCCATTCACTGGATCGTGGACGCTAACTGCCGCGTGAAAGGCTGCGTGAAGCTTTTCCAGTTCAGCCCACTGCGCCAGTGTAGCGTCGTTGTCCCGCGAGTCACCTGCATGGGCGGCTCCTACCGCGGCGATAATTCCCACAGCAAGCAGGGCTACAAAATGTGTGCACCTTTTCCTGAATGTCGATTTCATGTCCGTCTCTCCTTTGGGGCGCGGTTGTGGTTCTCACCGCGCCTGTTTGTTTGCCTTCACTTCATATAGCGAGAATCGCAGCGTAAACCTGTAAGTGGGAAAGGAACTTCTCGGGGCACCCGCCGGGGGGTATGGTAAAGTTTACGCAATTGGCCACCCCTCCGGCCTACGGATTTGAATGGACGACGCTCTCGGACACGAGATCACCCAACTGCTTCAGGCATGGCGCCTGGGCGACGAACATGCTCTGGACAAGCTGACTCCTCAGGTTTACCGCGAGCTGCATCTGGCCGCTAAGCGTTGCATGTCACGGGAACGCGACGACCATTCGCTACAGACGACGGCGCTGATCAATGAGCTGTACCTGCGTCTATCCGATCTGAAGCGGATCGACTGGCAGAACCGGGCGCATTTCTTCGCGCTGTGTGCGCGACAAATGCGGCGCATTCTTACCGATCAGGCCCGCGCCCGCCAGTCGCACAAACGCGGCGATGGAGTGCAGGCGGTATTGTTGGATGAGGCCTTGGTAGTCTCTACGCAACCCACGGCTGATCTGGTCGCGCTGGATGACGCTCTCAATGAGTTGGCGAAAGTGGACGAGCGCAAATGCCAAGTGGTGGTGATGCGTTTTTTTGGCGGCCTCAGCGTTGAGGAAACCGCCGAAGTATTAAAGGTTTCACCCGACACGGTGGCGCGGGATTGGCGGTTGGCCAAGGCGTGGCTAATGCGCGAACTCAGCGAAAAGAAATCCGATGAAGTCTGAGCGGTGGAGCAAAATCGAAAGCATTTTTCACAAGGCTCTCGAGGCGGACGAAATCCAGCGCGACTCAGTAATCGAGGAATCGTGCGCCGGCGATGAGGAACTGCGCCGCGAAGTGGAATCGCTGCTTGCTCATCATAGCGACTCTGCAAGCTTCATCGAGAAGCCAGCGTTTGCGAGCCAGGCGAACACCAGCAGCATTCGGCCCGTCACGGCGGCAGCTGGGCCGAGGCCTGACCTGAGGGGCGTTGCCGTTGGACATTACCGCATCCTTGAAGAAATCGGCTTCGGCGGCATGGGAGTGGTATACAAGGCCGAGGACACTAGACTTGGCCGCCTGGTCGCGCTGAAATTTCTACCTGAGCACATGGCAGCGGATTCTGTCACGTTAGAGCGTTTTCGCCGCGAGGCCCGGTCCGCTTCGTCGCTGAACCATCCCAATATTTGCACGATCTATGACGTCGGTGAGCAGGATGGGCAATGTTTTATTGCAATGGAATTGCTCGAAGGGCGGACACTAGAAATGGCGATTGGCGGACGGCCGCTTCCGTTGACGACGATTCTCGATTTGGCTCTACATATTGCCGATGCGCTGGAAGCTATGCACAAGAGTGCGATTGTCCATCGCGACCTCAAGCCTTCGAATATTTTTGTGACCAGCCGAGGTGACGCCAAGCTTCTGGATTTTGGCTTGGCCAAACGTTTGCGTCTGCAGGGTGGAAGCGCAGTCGATGCTACGACTTTGTCAGGCTCAATCACGACACGGGGCCAGTTGCTCGGGACAATTGCTTATATGTCTCCGGAGCAGGCGCAAGATAAGGACATTGATTCGCGAAGCGACATTTTCTCGTTTGGCGCAGTGTTATACGAGATGGGTACCGGATGCCGCGCATTTATGGGAGAGTCCGCCGCAAGTGTGATAGCCGAGATTTTGCGGGGCGAGCCTAAATCAGCTCAGGTCGTCAATTCGGAGCTTCCGGCTGAGTTACACCGCATCATTCGCAAGACGCTGGAAAAAGATCCGGGCGACCGATACCAGACAGCCACTGATTTAATGGTCGATCTCCGCCGGCTAAAACGCGAACACATGGGATCTTCGTCAGCCAAAAAAGCGGATGAGAAGACACGTTCTTTTCCATTGAGTTCTGATTGGCTGCGCGGGAGTTCGCACTGGGCAGTGGCAATCGCCGTTTTTCTTCTGCTTCTGATGGCATCGTTCATCCTCGTCGTTGTAACAACGCCTTTCCGGACTTTGGGCACGCTGAATTCGGCGCAAATTACCTTTTCATCCGAACTCAAAGACCCTCCGCTGGTCACCGATGGAACCCGGCTCTATTTCCAGAGTCAGGGTGTCCCCGTGGAAATGTCGGTTAAGGGTGGCTCCATCGCTCCCCTGCGAGCGTCCGCCTCTGGAATGCAGATGCTGGACATTTCCCCGGATGCGTCCGAAATGCTGGCGCTGAAGCTGGATCTCAATAATGAATTCTCGCAAGGTTCGATCTGGACAGTTCCGGTACTGGGTGGATATCCCAGGAGGCTGGGCAATCAGATCGTCCAGGATGCACACTGGTCGCCCGACGGGCGTTCGATTGTCTATGCCAGTCTGAACTCTATTTACGTGAGTGACAGCCAGGACGCAAATCTTAGAAAGATATGGGATGCACCTTCTTACACCTCAGCGCCATATTTTTCACCCGATTCCCGTCGCATTCGCGTGACCGTGAATGGTGCTAAGCAAGACAGTCCGCCAAATATATGGGAATTGAATGCCGACGGCAGCAATCCGCATCGGCTTGCGTTGGATTGGCCGAAGGATGCCGATCAAACGCATGGACAGTGGACTAGGGACGGGAAACGTTTTATTTTCATGTCGCACCGTGAAGGCGTGAATAACATTTACGAACTCGTCCAGCCCCCCTGGTTCGAGTTCTGGAAAAAGGCGACCGCAGTCCGGCTTACGGCCGGACAAATTGATGTCCTGGGCGCGACGCCAGGGCGAGACAATGACGGGCTGTTTATGATCGGGAAAATCGCCCAGGGCGCGATGCAAGTGTTCGACGAGAAACTGAAACGGTTCGTCCCGTTTCTGGATGGTCTGGCGGCAGCAGACTTCGTCATCTCTCCGGACAAAAAATGGATGGCTTATAAGGACTTTCCCCAGCGTCGTCTTTGGCGCAGCAGGTTGGATGGAAGTGAGAAGTTGCAGCTGACGGATTCGTTCGCCTGGATGCCTAAATGGTCGCCCGATAGTAAGTGGATCGCGTTTTCTGATTTTAAGGAGGTTTATCAGGTTTCCATCGATGGGGGCACTCCGGAAAAGCTGACCGCCGAGGGTAAGTCCGAAGTTGCTCCAGTCTGGTGGCCCGACGGCAAATCGATCGCCTTCAACGATTTTCCACTGCCTGGGCAAGCTCTGGGAATCAAAGTTTTCGATCTGGAAACGCGAAAGGTTTCAATCATGCCAGGCTCGGAGGGTTTTTTAGTGCCTTCGTGGTCGCCGGACGGAAAATACATGGTTGCAATCGCCGAGAATCCGTCGCGCATGGTGCTGTACACGGTGGCGTCCGGCACTTGGAAGGATCTGAAAATATTTAAAGCTCCATGGCAATACTGGGTCTGGGCCAATGACAGCAGGTCTGTTTACTTTGCCATGAGAGAGCCCGAGCCTGGAGAAGAACCGGGAATGTATCAGTTGACGACTGCGGATGGAAAGTGGGAGCAGGCGGCCAAATTCAGTGGACTGACCGTCAACCGCGACGACCTTGAGGGTTTTCCCAGCATGACCGCCGATGGCCGCTTCGCCATGATGCGCGACACCAGCGTTGTGCAGATTTACTGGGCGAAGTGGGCCGGAGGCGCTTTGTTGGAATAACAGGTAGCCGAAACCCACTTAAGGTTCGCGCCGGGGTTTCCAGGCAAACTGGTCGGTTCGTCCGTCGGATTAGTATCGAGAAACGCGCTTCTCGTCAGTTGGCAGTTCCTGACGAGAAGCCGACTTGCGGGGAGTAATCTCCCCCAAGCCCGTTTCTTGCCAACTTCCAAGTTGCCGACAGACCAGAAGCCACGAAGGTACTTTGTTCGTGGAGAGGAGGGCACTGGTCTGTACGAATGAAATGATAGGACGAGGTCGTGAGCCTTCACCCCCGGAGCGGACGCCGAAACTGTAGCTGCCCCCACGCGGACTGACCTTATCCGTCGGGAATTTCAAACCGTCTGGTCAAAAGTTCTCGTTTCCTTGCCTGCAGACGAGCCCTTCACTTCGCGGCATAATGGTTCGCATGGATGAGACGATCCGCACTCGCTGCTGTATTGCCGGAGGTGGCCCGGCCGGTATGATGTTGGCCCTACTTCTCGCCCGCATGGGCGTGAATGTGGTCGTGCTGGAGAAGCATGCCGATTTTCTCCGTGATTTTCGTGGAGACACGGTTCATCCCTCCACTCTCGAACTGATGCATGAGCTTCATATTCTCGACGCCTTCCTCAAACTTCCTCATCAGGAGATACGCGAGCTTTCGGGTCAAGTAGAGAACGAGACGGTTCCCATTGGGGACTTCACGCACCTTCCCACTCATTGCAAGTTTGTGGCACTGATGCCGCAATGGGACTTCCTCGATTTCATTAAGGAACAGGCCAGCCGCTATTCCGGATTTCATTTGATGATGCAGGCGGAAGTAATCGATCTCGTCGAAGAGAATGGACTCATTGCAGGCGTTCGCGCAAAGACCCAGAGTGGCCCTCTTGAGGTTCGCGCGCCGCTGACGATTGGTGCTGATGGCCGACATTCCATCGTTCGCGAACGCTCGGGTCTGAAAGTAATCGATCTTGGCGCGCCGATGGATGTTTTATGGATGCGAATTAGCCGCCGTCCTAGGGACCGAGGGCAGACCTTCGGGCACATAGTAGCGGGCAAGATGCTCGTCTTGCTCAACCGCGAGGATTATTGGCAGTGCGCGTTCGTCATCCCCAAAGGCAAGGGAGAGGAAGTCCGGCAGAAAGGGCTGGAATCCTTCCGCGAACAGATTGCCTCCCTCGAACCATTCTTGCGCGATCGCGTCACGGAGCTGCGCGATTGGAAGCAAGTCAGTCTGCTGACAGTTGCAGTCGATCGTCTCAAGCAATGGTCCAGGCCAGGCCTCTTGTGCATCGGCGATGCTGCGCACGCGATGTCACCGATTGGCGGCGTCGGCATCAATCTCGCGATTCAAGATGCTGTGGCCACTGCAAATCTCCTCGGAGACAAACTCTTACGCCAGAATTCGTTCGGCAGTGAATTGGAGGTTGTCCAGCGGCGCAGGGATTTCCCCACGCGCGCCACCCAGCGCGTCCAACTCATTGTGCAAAACAAAGTGATCAAGCACATCTTGGGCAGTTCGAAGCCCCTGAGAGTCGGCTGGCCGCTCAAATTGCTGCGAAATTTCCCGGTTTTGCGCCGAATCCCTGCGCGGGTAGTCGGGGTCGGATTCCGTCCCGAGCACGTGAGAACTCCAGACATCCACTCTTTGGGATAGCGGCGAGCATTCCAGCACGATGTGGCGAAAAGATGCCGGTCGGATGACGGTGTATTCGAAAGTTATTCTGCCAATTGGGCGCACGCTCGGCACTTGACCGCAGTTCGGGGCGGCGGTCCAGAAGTCGGCTTCGGGGAGATCGCCATGAATTCCTCCTAGCCCGTTTCGGGCCAACTTGCGAGTAGTCGACCACACACCTAGGATTGTCGTATCCCCGCGCAACGTGCTGCACGGGCTATAATTACGCCCACGCATGGCTCTAACCTCTGGCACGAAACTGGGACCTTATGAGATTCAATCGCCGCTCGGCGCAGGCGGCATGGGCGAAGTGTATCGAGCCAACGACACCCGGCTCGACCGGACGGTCGCCATCAAGGTGCTGCCCTCGCATCTCTCCGACGACCCGGCATTGAAACAACGCATGGAGCGCGAAGCAAAAGCTATTTCCGCGCTGCAACATTCGAATATCTGCACGCTGTACGACATCGGCTCGCAGGACGGCACGGACTTCCTGGTGATGGAGTACCTTGAGGGCCAGACTCTAGCCGATCGCCTGACGAAAGGTGCGCTGCCGCTGGACCAGGTTCTGAAGATCGGCAGGGAAATCGCGCGGGCTCTGGAGACGGCGCATCAGCGAGGCATCATCCATCGCGATCTGAAGCCGGCTAACATCATGCTGACCAAGGCGGGCGCAAAGCTGATGGACTTTGGCCTTGCCAAGCCTGAGATGGCCATTTCGTCGCAGGCGGTCGGCCCGTTCACTCCTTCGACGCCGACCTTGAACCTGGCTTCGCTGACCTCGGCTGCGTCGCCGCTCACACAAAAGGGTTCGATCGTCGGAACGTTCCAATACATGGCGCCCGAGCTCCTGCAAGGCGCGGAAGCTGACGCGCGCAGCGACCTCTTCAGCTTCGGATGCGTGCTCTACGAAATGATCACTGGACGCCGCGCGTTCGAAGGCAAATCTCAGCTCAGCGTATTCTCGGCGATTCTGGAGAAAGATCCGGAGCCGATCACCGCTATCCAGCCGCTTGCTCCGCCGATGCTCGATCACGTAGTGCGCGCCTGCCTGACCAAAGATCCTGTCGACAGGATTCAGTCTGCGCATGACGTGGCCATGGACCTGGGCTGGGTCGACTCGCTCCGTTCTGCTCCGCCAGATACAGAATCTTCCGCCGCGGTCGCACGAAGCCGAGTTCCCTGGTTTGCCGCTGTCGCGGGGGCAATTGTGCTGGGAACACTTGCCGGATTTCTCCTTCATCATCCGGCTCCAGCCGCGCCTAGTATTCGCGCCGCCCTCAATCCCCCACCGGCAGGACGCTTCCGCCTCACTGACGACGCTGGCGGTCCACCCGTGATTTCCCCCGACGGTGCCTACTTGGCCTTTACCGCGACCGTTGATGGTAAGACGTCTGTCTGGGTCCGCCCCATGAATTCCAATGATGCCCGGGCGCTCCCCGACACGAGCGATGCGATTTTTCCGTTCTGGTCCCCCGATAGCCGATCCATAGGGTACTTCGCGGGCAATAAGTTGAAGACGATCGAAATTGGTGGCGGCGCGTCGCAGGCCGTTTGCGATGTCACGATTGGACGCGGTGGTGCGTGGGGACCTGGCGGCGAAATTGTGTTCTCTCCAGCCCCAACCGCAGCACTCATGCTGGTCAGCGCGAGCGGCGGCACTCCCACGCCACTCACGAGCTTGGATCCGGCTCTCCACACCTCCCATCGCTGGCCGTTCTTTCTTCCCGACGGCAAGCATTTTCTCTACTTAGCCATGCATCACGACCCCTCGAAATCCTCGAACAACGCCATCTACTATGCGTCACGCGATGGCCACGAGAATCGTTTGCTCATTCACGCCCAGACCAACGCAATTTATGCTGCCGGTTTCCTTCTGTTTGGGCGCGGCGACCAGTTGATGGCACAGCCGTTCGATCCCGCCAAAGGCACATTCAGCGGCCGGGCGCAGGCCGTTTCTTCTGGCGTGTTGAATGACGTCACGACCTGGCACATGGACGCCTCAGCTACAGACAGCGGTGTGCTGACTTTCGCCAATGGCACTTCCGGCAATGTGCAACTGGTCTGGATGGACCGTACTGGAAAACAGACGGGTGTTGCGGTCGAGAATTTACAGAACTTGCAGTTTGCGCGCCTTTCGCCACAAGGTGATCGGGTCGCCCTCATGCTCGACTCTGGCATCAATGATATTTGGACACTTGATCTTGCGCGAGGTGTGCGCACCCGGCTCACCTTCGGCCCGATCGCGAACACTTTTCCGGTGTGGTCGCCGGATGGCAAGTGGATCGCTTACGCCTCCCTGCGCGCGGGAACGAGCACCATCTACCGCAAGCCCGCGGATGGCAGTGGAACCGAAGAAATGCTGTTCACCGACGCGGGTGGCAATACGTTGATCCCCAGTGATTGGTCCCGCGATGGCAAGACTTTGTTCTATTCGAACGGCTTTCAAACTGGGGAGCAAACAACTTGGGCTCTCCCGCTGGACGGAGACCGAAAACCTCGATTGGTAGTAGAGCACGCAATCAACGCAACGCTGTCCCCAAATGGCCGATGGCTCGCTTATACCTTGTTCTCAGGAACAGCAGAGGTCTATGTCGTGGCCTACGGCGGCGGCCAAGGCAAGTGGCAGGTGTCACCCAATGGCGGACAAGTGCCGCAATGGAGCAAGGACGGCAAAGAACTCTACTACTTGGATGGCACGCAATCCATCGTGGCCGTTCCGGTCAAGGATCTGGGAAACACGCTCGAATTCGGAGCCGGCCAGACGCTCGTTAGCCAGTGGACGGTCTTGAGCACACCTTTTTACAGCGTTTTCCCAGACGGTCAGAAACTCCTGATGGAACGGGTTTCGCAGCAGGTCAGCCAGCCAATCACAGTCGTCACTAACTTCACGGCTCAGCTAAGAAAATGAATGAGTACTTTAGTACTTTTTGTAAACCCGCTCGTCTGTGCCTGGTTGACGAGCGAAACGGAAGCTATTCCGGTCCAGAAGTCCTCTTGTTGAGGTTACCTGAAGCGGTTTCAGTAAGGCATGGAAGCAATTCGCGGATCCTAAATGGAGCAAGAAATGCTCTGCTGCTTCCCCCATTTCGAACCGAAGCGGCCGATTTGGCGGTCAGCTAAAAATGTTCTGATTCAGAAACTGGTTCCGGAACTTACCTTTGGGGTCAAACCGTTTGCAGAGTTCAACGAATTCCGGCATTTTCTTATGTATTCGCTTGAGTTCGCCGGGCGAAGTCGTAAACAACTTCCCCCAATGCGGGCAGGCATCAAATGGAGCCAATTCCCTTTCAATGATTGGCAACAGCTTGCTGACTGCGGGCCAGTCGGGCTTCCATGTGAAGTGGATGGTCACACAATCTCTTTCGTAACAGGGACTCATCCAAAACTTGTCGGCTGCGATGGTTCGAATCTCGGTGATGAACAATGCCGGGCCGACCTGGTCGCGCAGCCGTTCGACTGCCAGGATTGCCTCGATCGCGTGCTTTCTCGGAACAAAATATTCTGCCTGCAGTTCCTTGCCTGCGCTCGGCGTGAAACCCATGCGAAAGTGCGGCAGGCGCTCGTACCAAGGGCCCGCAACGCCCATCTGTTCGGTGCAATTCTCGGCCGACAACTCTTTTATCGGATGGAGATTGCGCGTGGCCAACTTGGCTCCGAACAATTCCGCACTGGCGTGTGACGGTTGCCCTGCCTCGACACGGCTCTTGATCCAAACCTCGTTGACCCGCTGTTTTTGCCAGTCCGTAAACAGGCTCACGCTGTATCCGCTCGATTCGATCGCGTCAAAGTGATCTCTTAATTCGGTAAACGGCAGGTCTTCATAAACATATTGGCGCATCTGAAAGGCAGGCTGGACGTCGAGAGTGATTTTCGTGATCACCCCAAGCGCTCCCAACCCCACCACAGCCCCGTAGAAAGAATCGCCATCGCGTTCCCGCGACAAAGCGACCACGCTGCCATCCGCTGTAACCATTTCCAGCGCGGATACAGCGGTCGAAAGATTTCCATTCTTCTCGCCCGATCCATGCGTTGCAGTACTACAGGCGCCAACTACGGAAATATGGGGGAGGGATGCCAGGTTATGCAGTGCGAAACCTTTTTCATCAAGATATGGACACAATTGTCCGTAGGTTATGCCTGCGCCAACTGTGACGGTGCGCTTCAGCGGATCAAGCGCGATCACCCTGTCCATGGGCTTCAGCGAAATGAACGCATCTTTGCTGTCAGCAATGTTGTTGAAGCAGTGCCGACTGCCGAGCGCCTTGAGCTTGTTGTTCTTCTTGACGGACTCTCGCACTTGCTCGACAGAAGTGGCGGTAAAAACCTGGTCGGTGCTGTATTCGAGATTGCCCGCCCAGTTATGCATCTTTTCGGCTGCAGCCCAGGCAAGAGCGCGCCCGAGGTAAGGAGAAGCCATGGCAGCGCCGGCCAGCTTCATGAAAGTTCGTTTGTTCATAAGTTCGAGGCACTTGCAATCTGCCTGCTCCTACCCTTCAAGACATTTCCAGGATCTTGCCAGGATTCATACGATTGTCCGGATCCAGAGCTTTCTTGATCGCGCGCATCACGTCAAGAGCATCGCCATGCTCCTGGCGCATAAATTTCATTTTGCCGACGCCGATTCCATGTTCGCCGGTGCATGTGCCACCCATTTCGAGTGCACGGTGAACGGTGCGCTCCGAGAATCGCGCTCCTTCATCCATTTGCGAGGGATGGTTGGGATCGAGCACACACAACACATGGAAATTGCCGTCGCCGACGTGACCCACGATCGTGGCCTGAAAAGAAGCCTTCGCCAAGTCGCTTTTGGTTTGGGTAATACACTCGGCCAGACGTGACAGAGGCACGCAGACGTCCGTAACCAGCACTTTTGCGCCGGGAACCAGGGCATGAGTCGCGAAATAGGCATTATGCCGCGCGCCCCAGAGTTCCTCCATATCCTCCAGATTGGTTTTCCATTTGAATCCTTGGCCGCGATGCTCGGTGGCCAGAGACTGAAGCATTTCTGTTCGATCGGCTAAATCGCGGTCATTCATGCCATGGAACTCGAAAAACAGAGTTGGCATGACCGGCAAATTGATTTTCGAAAAGCGATTGACGGCCTCGACTTGTTTGTCGTCGAGAAACTCGATTCGCGCTAAGCCGATTCCAAATTGAATCGCTTGGATCACAGTCTCGACGGCGCCCTCCACGGTCTCAAACGAACAAACGGCGACGGCTACTTTTTCGGGCAAGGGATGGAGGCGTAGCGTCACTTCGGTGATTACCGCGAGAGTTCCCTCGGAACCCACAAATAAATGAGTCAGGTCGTATCCGGCGGCGGACTTGCGCGCCCGGCTGCCGGTTTTGATGACGCCGCCGTCGGCCAGCACGACCGTCATCCCAAGGACGTTTTCGCGCATCGTGCCGTACCGCACAGCGGTGGTTCCTGAGGCGCGAGTGCTGGTCATCCCGCCGATCGTCGCGTCGGCACCGGGATCGATGAAAAAGGTCAGGCCAGTGTTACTCAACGCCTTCATCAGTTGCATACGGGTCACTCCCGCTTCCACGGTTGCGTCACAATCTTCTACGCTCACGCGGATGATTTTATTCATCTCGCGCAAGTCAAGGGTGATGCCGCCCCAAATCGCGTGCACCTGCCCTTCGACAGAAGTTCCGGCTCCAAAGGGAACGACAGGTATGCCGTGAAAGGCGCTTATCTTCAGAATTTCGCTGACTTCCTCCGTGGTACGGGGAAAGCACACGATGTCGGGGAGCGCGGCCTCGTGATACGACTCGCCGTGACTGTGATGCTCGCGCTGTGCGAATGCAGTGGTCGCCCGTGAGCCCAGCAAGGATTGAAGCTGCACCGTCGCCGCTTCGAGGGCCGCCTTATTCGTTACTGTTGGGTTCGATGACATAATCGATCATTGCAAGTTAATGGGCCCCAGCGTTTGCGGTCGTTACGGCTGTTCGGACGATGAAGCGATCTCCCGAGGTTGTCGGTTGACTTAGACTTCTGACAAGGAATCAATCTCAAAAAATAAATTTGGCGCTGAGCTGTATCTGCCGAGAGGTTGTCGCGGTGCTGGTAATCTGCCCAGCTGCGCCATTTGGCGTAACATTCCCCGACCCGTCTTGCCCTATATACAACGCCGCATTCGGAAATCCGAAGTTCGTGTGATTGGCCAGATTGAAAATGTCCAGCCGCAATTGGGCGCTGGTTCTCTCGGTAATTCTGGTTGCCTTCGCGATCGAGAAATCGATGTCTCTGACCCCTGAGGCCACGAGCGAATTTCTGCCTAGATCCCCGAAGACGCCAATTGGCTGCGGCTGGAAAGCGCTAGGATCGAAACCAAACACCCCGGCCGAAGTCTTGGCTATGCCAGTTGGGTTGTTGCTTCTTCCAGGAACCAGGTCCGGCCGCTCAGCATTAGCGGCTGCGCCGTTCGCTCCCACGTCGGCTCGGTCAAACGCGTCATAAACGCTGTATGGAGTGCCGGAGTGGACACTGGTAATGACACCCAATTGCCACCCCTCCTTAATCCGGTTGCCTCGGAACGGAAGTTGCAAAACGAGATTACTGGTCCAGTTGTTACGGAGGTCAAAGTCACATGGCCCGTAGTCGACATTGTGATTCGCATTGCCCAGATTCCCCGCTTGCAAGCCAGCGGTTTGTCCATTTGGACCAATCGAATCGTTGCCGGTGTAGTAGGAGCCGTAGTCGAGGCACTTGGACCATGTGTATGCAGTCCGGAATTGAATATTCTTTCCAAACCCGCGCTCCAGGGCCAACTGCATCGAGCTGTAGTTGGAGGTACCCACTGCGAAGCGATCCACTATATTGCTCAGGTTGGGATTCGTCATTTGGGCCTGACTGCAAAGCACCGCATTGGGTCCATACGCTCGAACAATTGTCCCGTCAGCCAAAATTGAGGTCGGAACGCACGGGTTGGTTTCCTGGCCGATGAATAAATGGTTCGCTCTCGATCCGATATAGCCGGCCGTCAATACCGTGTGCGCGAAAACTTCCTGCTGAACGTTCAGGTTGTATTGCATGATGTAGTCGTTCATCTTGGGGCTGTAGTCGGTTTGCTGGCCGCCGCCAGGAAGCCCGGTCACAATACCGCTCCCGAAGGGATTCGGAATGGTGGGGAACAGAATCTCCGTCACGTTGTAGATCGGCGGGTTGAACAGATATCCAATGATGACCTGCATTTCCAGCGGCAGGTCTGCGAAGGCGCCAAAGCCGCCGCGAACCGCGGTTTTCCCGTTGCCAAAAATGTCCCACGCAAATCCTACCCTCGGCTCGAAGTTCCATTTCGTCACATTGTGCGCGAAGGCATGCGGAACATGGGTGAAACCCGTGTCGGTTGCTGGATTGATGAGGTTGTAAAGTTTGTCGTCTTTCTCGACTGGATTGGTTTCAAAGTCATAACGGAGGCCGAGATTCAGAACGAAGTTGCGGCTCACCTGAAATTTGTCCTGGATGTAAGGCGACAAATTGGTGTGACGCATATTGCGCGTCGAGTCGTTGGCGTCGGTTGGAACACCCACAAATGCCAGCGGTTGATTTTGTAGGAACGACTGAAAAGCCGGTTCCACGTTGATTCCTACCAAAGGATCAAAGTAGGTGCCGTTGTAAACGACGTTGCCGCCATTAACGATGGGAATATCGGCGTGAATATAGTGCCGTACCACTTCTAGGCCCGCCGTAATCGCGTGCCGTCCTTTAGTCCACGCGATCTGATCGCGAAACGTGAAGCGATTGACGATTTCGTTTGCTGAATCGTTCCCCCCGATCGAGTTTAACCCGGCGACGCCGATCGTTCCCTGGATCCCCGCTCCCGGAACCACCAGGAGATCCGGTCTGTTTCGGGTCTGGACGTCAATATTCGAGCGTACGTAGGCAAAATGCGCGACGTTAAGGAAGGTCGGGGAAATGACTTTTCGCTCTTCGACGGTCAGATACTGGTTGCGTTGAGTATCGTCGTCTGTGATGACGGGGTTGGGCAGTGCCGTTAGTTTTGCAGCGTCGATCTCGTAGCTTCCGAATAGCGAATCTGACGTGGAAAGGTTGTGATCGAGGCGGACAATTCCGTAGTTCTCGTGGAGGGGCTGCGAGAGGGCAGATACATTGTCCGCTGTGCCGGGGGTTGCCACCGAACCGTTCGGAATCGGATAGGCATTGAGATAACTTGCGATGCCGGGATTGATACCAACATCTGCGAGACCAGTGGTCGGATCGCAAGTCAGCCCGACCGTTTGGGAGCAAGGCAGAAACCCATTCCTGAAATTTTGGTCGGGCACGATCGTGGTCACCGGCACGGTGAGGTCTTGTTTAAGACCCTCATAGTTACCGAAAAAGAAGGTTTTATTTTTCCTGATCGACCCTCCAAAGGTACCCCCGAACTGATTGCGGCTAAAAGGCAGCGCCGATGAACTGGGATCGAAATAGTTCTTCGCGTCCATGGCGCTATTACGTGCAAACTCATAGGCCGAACCGTGATACTCGTTCGTCCCCGAGCGGATGGCCGCATTTACCACGGCTCCATTGCCGCCATACTCGGCGGTATAGGTATTGCTGAGAACCTGGAACTCCGCAATACCGTCTACGCCCAATGTGGTCCCCACCAGATTGGCCCCAGTTCCGTTCCCCCAAACTCCAGCGGTGTCAGTACCGTCTATCAGGAACAGCTGACCTTGTGGACGGCCGCCAGCAACGGAGAATCGCTGCGGCGATCCGAATCCGAACGGCACAAGCGTCGCGGCGCCTTCGGTATTTTCTTGCGGAACGGGCTGAACTCCTGGAGTCAGTAGCGTCAATTGCACAAAGTTACGGCCATTGAGCGGCAGGTCACGCACCTGACTCTCACCCACCAGCCAACCAACCGAACTGGTATTGGTATCGACTATAGGAACGTCAGCGCTCACTTCAACTTTTTCATCGACTTTGCCCACCGGCAGCGAAAAATGAACTGTGGCCTCTTGGCCAACCGTCAAGACAATCGACTCCTGCACGCTCGTCTTGAAACCGTCGCGCTGTGCTTCGACGCTGTAACTGCCGATCGGAAGACTGCCGACAGTGTAAGCACCATCTGCATTCGTCGATGACGTCGTGGAAACTCCGGTCGCCGTATTGGTGACGATAATCTTAGTGTTGGCAAGGCGCGCCCCTTGGCTGTCGGAGACGGTGCCCGAGATAGTGCCACTGCTGTTCTGCGCGTACAACAGTGACAACGACCCGTGCCACGTCAGGCACGCGCTCAGGATGATGGTGAGGGCCAGGCCCTTAAAGCTGCTTTTTCGCATGTTGTCCACCGTGACGTTAATAGGAGCGCAGCAACGTGGCCCGCACCGTGGGACAAGTTGCCAGCTTCGCGGAACAGAGTCAATGCGGCGCTCAATTAGTTGAGTCTTTCGATCGCATTTGTTCAATACTTCAGCGCAATCGCTTGACGGGCTCAACCTATTGAGCAAAGAATTGACGCCATGCCTGGTCGCGGATATTACTTCCTATCGTGGAACTGTGTACCGCACACCCGCAACTATTCGCCGTCGTCACCTATATTCCGGCAACGGAGGGACGCGTGAAATCAGATCGCTCGACAAATTCTCTGGAGCGGGCGCTGGCCATCCTTGAGCTGGTCGCCCACAAATCTGGCGGGCTCACCAATGCGGAGATCAGCGCCTACTTCAAAATGGCGACCAGTACCTCGTCCTATATCCTGCAACGCCTGGAGCGCGAGAGCTATCTTCGCCGGGACCCCGAAAATGGCCGATACGAGATGGGACTGAAGATTGTGGCATTGGGTCATGGCGCGCTCCGAGACATGGGACTGCGCCGGATTGCAGAGCCCATTCTGTACCGTCTTTCGGCCAAGACCAGAATTTCAGCAATCATCGGCGTGTTAGAACGAGGCAGAGTCATGATTGTCGACAAAGTTGAAAAGCCGGACCTGGCCAAGATCGATATGGATATCGGCGTTCGCTACCCCGCTCACTCGACCGCACTCGGCAAAGTATTGCTGGCCCATCTGCCGCAGCACCAACTCTTAAGCCTTTTCGATCACTACGGCCTGACCAAAACATCGCCAAAGACGATTGATTCGAGGGACCGGCTGCTGGCGGAATTGAAGGTGGTGCAAAAACAAGGGTATGCGACGAGTGATGGAGAACTGTTCCTCGGTATTCGTGCAGTCGCGGCCCCGATTTTCGACTCTCGCGGCGATGTATCCGCAGCCGTTAGCGCGACCGGCGTAACGGTTTCGTTGGAAGAAATGAGCGTGATCAACAGCGTTAAGACCGCGGCCCGGGAAATTTCGCGCAGTTCCAGTGGCGCTACTCAAATCAGAAAGTCGTGATGGTGAGATGATGAAGATCAAGATGATGACGATGAAGTCGCCGAAGTACCTCAGTCCTACGCTGATGATTATTTACTGCTCGGTGGCTGCATGGCCGTGCCTCGCTCAGGCGCAGCAAGCTTGCGAAAAGCTCAAGGAGCTAAAATTAACCGATACTTCAGTCGTCTCCACTGAAAATGTCCTTTCCGGGCCTTTCGCCCTTCCTCCCGGTTCTCCCGCCGCATCCGTTGATGTACCGGCCTTTTGTCGCGTACGCGGGGAAATCAAACCGACTCCTGATTCGCACATCAATTTTGAAGTGTGGCTCCCAGCGCAGTGGAACGGAAAATTTGAGCAAGTGGGTAATGGCGGTTTGGCGGGATCGATCAATCTTTTCGTTCTGGCGGCGGAAATGAAAAAGGGGTTTGCCAGCGCTGGGACCGACGATGGACATCAAGGTTCGCCGGTTGACGGCTCATGGGCCACAGGGCATCCCGAGAAAGTGAAGGACTTCGGTTACCGGGCAGTCCATGAGACAAACGTAAAGGCAAAACAGATCATCGCGGCTTTTTACCAGAAGGCACCGAAATACTCATACTTCAACGGCTGCTCTGAAGGCGGCCGGGAAGCGATGATGGAAGCGCAACGCTATCCCGAGGATTTCAACGGGATCCTGGCGGGCGCTGCAGCGAACAAGTGGACGGAGCTAATGGCTGCGTTCGCCTGGAACGCACAGGCCCTTAACAGCCCAGCGAGTTTCATTTCACCGGCAAAAAGGAATGCAATTCGGGAGGCTGCGCTGGCCGCCTGCGGTTCGCAAGACGGCGTAAAAGACGCCTATATTAAGGACCCTCTCAGCTGCCATTTCGATCCGTCCGTGCTGCTATGCAAGGATTCGGAGTCCGACAGTTGCCTGACGGCAGATCAGCTGGCGGCATTGAAGAAGATTTATTCGGGCCCCAAAAATCCACGCACAGGAAAGCAAATCGCCTCTGGCTACGAACCTGGCGCCGAGGGCGTGCCGGGCGTGCCGGGACTCGCGTTTGACAGTTACGTTTATGGCGCAGCGCCGGGAGCTAGTCTGGACGCCATTTTTTCCAGCGCGTTCTATGCCGGGTTCGTCTTCGAAAATCCGAATTGGAAATTTTCTGATTTCAACTTCGATAAAGACATCGT
>JBAWBE010000634.1:0-5871 GCA_049589635.1 Terriglobales bacterium | reverse complement strand
GTTATCGGCAGGACCGCGCTCGCCGGGGAACCGCCGGCCAAACCTGCTTCCAAACCAGCTTCAGTCAACCCTGCGCCCGCCAAGCCCGCGACGACACGAGTTGTGGTTCTCGGAACCGGCACGCCGGTTCCGGATCCCGACCGCTCAGGGCCGGCGGTTGCCATCGTGGTGAACGGTCGAGCATATTTAGTCGACTGTGGTCCGGGGGTTGTGCGACGCGCCGCGGCGGCCGAGAAGAATGGAATTTCGGAACTCTTGGCATCCACATTGAACGTGGTGTTTATCACCCACCTGCATTCCGACCATACGCTCGGCTATCCAGATTTGATTTTTACGCCGTGGGTAATGGGAAGAGCAGCGCCGCTGGAGGCTTATGGTCCGCACGGATTGCAGAGCATGACGGAACACATCGAACAGGCGTGGGTTGAGGATATTCACGTTCGCCGCGAGGGCCTGGAGCAAGCGAATGCGACCGGCTACAAGGTCAATGTGCACGAGATTGAGCCCGGCCTCGTGTATCGCGACGATAACGTCACGGTCACGGCGTTTCTCGTCAAGCATGGAATTTGGAAAGAGGCTTATGGCTACAGGTTCGAAACCAAAGACCGCAGGATTGTTATCGCGGGAGACACCGCCCCGACCGACGAGGTGGTGAAGGCCTGCGACGGATGTGACGTTCTGCTGCACGAGGTTTACAACCCGAAGGGCGACCAACTGCAAATTCCGCACTGGAAAGAATATTTTCGAACCTTCCACACGTCACCGGTGGAACTCGCCGAGATTGCTCGCCGCGCTCACCCCAAGCTCCTCGTTGTCTATCACCAGGTGCTGCTGCGGTTGCCAGAAGAAGATTTAGCGGAGCAGATCAGGCGCGAATATTCCGGGAATTGGGTAATGGCGAAGGATCTGGGAGTCTATTAAAGCCAAGTCAGATTGCAGAAGTCAGATTGAAGAAGTAAAAGCAAAACGTTCCCGTAGAGGCACTTTGCCATAGAGACGCTGAGGACGCTGCGGCTACACTCAGCTCTCTTGTTCCTGGAGGCTGCTGGATGCAAATGCTTCGAACTCGATTCGCGCGCGACATCGTTACGGAATTCCTGCCTTCGGCGCGGCGCGGAAAGAAGGATCGCGTAATTATTTTGTGCGATGGCATGCCGTCGATTCCGCGCAAGCAGCCGCTGGCTGAATTTCTTTCGGCAAAGGGATACTGGGTCTTTTATCCGCGCTATCGTGGATCGTGGGAGAGTGGAGGAGAATTCCTGAAGCGATCGCCGCATGAGGACATCCTTGACGTCATAGGCGGATTGCAAACGGAATTTCGCGAGCTGGCATTTGGTCGCCGCTTTCGTGTGCGTGCCGACGAAATTTTTGTGATCGGCGGAAGCTTTGGCGGGACGGCGGCGCTTCTGTGCTCGCTTGATGAGCGCGTGAAGAAAGTGATCGCGAACTGTCCGGTGGTGGATTGGTCGATCCTGCCGCGGGAACAGAAGAAGGAGACATCGAATCCAAGTTATGCCGCTTATATTCGCGAGGCGTTTGGCGAGGCTTACTGGCTGTCAGATAGAAACTGGAAAAAGCTGAGCAGCGGAAAGTTCTTCAGTCCCATTTATCATGCGCTGCAGATGAACGCCGCAAAGATCATGATGTTTCACGCGCACGACGATCCGTACATCCCGTATCAGACAGTGGTCAAGTTTGCGAAGCAGACGGGAGCCGAGCTGAAACTCTTCCGGCGCGGCGGACACTTGAGCACGGACATGATCGTGCGGAAATATTGGACGCAGATCAAGAGATTCTTTGAGCGGTGATGCGCCTCTATCGAGCGGGACGGGGAAGGATGAAGCGCGGACAGGGCCTCTTCTAAGCGAAGTCGTGTCCGCGCCATAGGTTCTGCGTCTTGGCACCTACTTCTTTGTTGACGCCTGATACCGCTTGTTGATTTCTTCCCAGTTGACGACATTCCACCACGCAGCCAGATACTCTGGGCGGCGGTTGTTGTACTTCAGATAGTAGGCGTGCTCCCAAACGTCGTTGCCGAAAATGGGATGGAGCCCCTGCGAAATTGGATTGTCTTGGTTGGGGGTCGAGATGATCTTCACCTCGCCTTTGTTATCTCCCGCCAGCCAGACCCATCCACTGCCGAACTGGCCTGCGCCGGCGGCGTTGAATTTTTCCTGAAAAGTTTTGAAGTCGCCAAACGTCTTCTTTATTACATCGCCGATAGGGCCGGTCGGTTCGCCACCGCCATTCGGCTTCATGATGTTCCAGAACATAGTGTGATTCAGGTGACCGCCCGCATTGTTGCGTACGGCGCCGCGAATGTCTTCCGGAATCGCGTTCAGGTCGCGCACCAGGTCTTCGACTTTCTTGGAGTGCAGTTCAGGATGCTTGTCGAGCGCCGCATTCAAGTTCTTGACGTAGGCGGCGTGATGCATGTCGTGGTGCAGATGCATCGTCTTTTCATCGATGGTGGGTTCAAGAGCCGTGTACGCATACGGCAACGGTGGCAGTTCATGCGCCATTTTCACTTCCTCCAAAACTTGTGCCATTTCGTTTTCCTCCAAAGCATTAAAGATGACGAGGTGCGCTTGGAAGATTCACGACGGCCGCGCACGGTTGTCCACGCGGCTCATTATATTTGTAACATTTCGGAGCGGTTACGCGAGCTCGCACGAAGGACAGATTTGCCGAATGAAGATGGCGACGTTCACAGTGTAAGCTCCATGTAGAGCGTCCCTGCCATCGGATTCTCGCGATACGCCGCAATCTCCTTGAACCCCAGCTTGCCGTACATGGCGACCGCATCTTTCATTACGGGCCCGACTGTATCGAGGCGCATCCGGCCATATCCGATCGCGCGGGCCTCGGAAATCAGACGTTCCGCTATCACCCGCCCAATTCCTTTTCCGCGAAATTGCGGACGCAGATAAAGGCGCTTCATCTCGCAAATATCAGCCTCCAGCTTGTGGAGCGCGCCGCATCCGGCAAGCTGGCCTTCCCATTCCGCCAGCAGGAGGCGTCCCGATGGGGGCGCGTAGTCGCCGGGCAAGCCCGCCAGCTCCGCCTCGAAATTCTGAAAGCACAGACTGAAGCCGAGGGACGAGGCATATTCCAGAAACAACTCCCGCGCCAGCGCAATCTGCGCCGTAGATGACGCCTCGACGATGGTTACGCCCGTCACGTCGATATTATCCGTGGCGTTGGGAGAGATCGCAAACTGCGCCTTTATAATTCTTGGCAGCTTGATAAATAGAATGGCAGGTGTGGAGTAGGCTGAGCGGCGGGCGCGCGGATGCCGCCTGCGTGACGGTCTTGTTGCGGGAGGATCTTTGAAGGTTTTGCTGCTGGAAAATATCAGTGGAGTCGCGGCCTCGCAGTTTGAAGAGGCGGGCTTTGAAGTCGAGTCGCTGAAAGGCGCGCTCGACGAGTCGGCGCTCGCCAAAAAAATTCGCGGAGCCGCGCTCCTTGGCGCACGCTCCAAGACCCACATCTCCGCCGCTGTGCTCGAAGCTGCGCCTGAGCTGGTCGCTGTTGGAGCGTTTTGCATCGGCGTCGACAAGATCGATCGCACGGCTTCGAGTGAGCGCGGCATCGCGGTTTTCAACGACCCACATTCGAATAGCCGCTCGGTCGCCGAACTTGCCATGGGCGAAATTATTCTGCTCATGCGCCGTACGTTCGAGGCCAGCACCAGTCTGCACGCGGGAAACTGGAACAAATCGTCAGCAGGATCGCACGAGGTCCGCGGCCTCACGCTGGGAATTATTGGCTACGGGAAAATCGGATCGCAGATATCGGACCTCGCCGAAGCGATGGGAATGCGCGTGGTTTTTCACGACGTCGCACACGTACTGGCGCGCGGAAATGCACGGGCGGTCAGCTTCCGCGAGCTGCTCGAAACGTCGGACGTGATTACGCTGCACGTTGACGGGAAGCAGCAAAATCAGAATTTAATCGGTGAGGAACAGCTTGCCGCCATGAAGCAAGGCGCGTGCCTTATCAATTTGAGCCGCGGATTCGTGGTGGACCATGAAGCGCTCGCGCGTCATCTTAAGAGCGGCAAGCTTGCCGGTGCGGCAGTCGACGTCTTTCCGCAGGAGCCTGAGAGCGGTGGCCAGTTTTCCAGCCCATTGCAAGGTTTGCCCAATGTGATTCTGACTCCTCATGTCGGTGGAAGTACCGAAGAAGCGCAGCAGAATATCGGCCAATTTGTTTCCGCAAAAATGATTGAATACTTCCAGAGCGGCAACTCGCTGATGAGCGTCAACCTGCCCCACTGTTATCTTGATTTCGACCGCGGCTCTCACCGGCTGATGCACATTCACCACAATGTGCCGGGAATTTTGCGCGCCATCAACGACATCCTGGCCGACCGCGGTATCAACATCGAGCGCCAGGTGCTCGATACGCGCGGGAATCTTGGCTACGCGATCTATGACATCAATCGCGACTGTGACGCGGATCTTCTCGAAAAACTGCGCGGCATTCCGCACACCGTGCGCGTGCGCGTGCCGGGACGAATCTCAAATCTGGAATAACGAATCTCTAATGTTCTCAATGACTCGCGCGGCTTTTGCGCACTTAATGTGCAATGCCTTGCACTTCCGGCTAGCCTGAAAATTTGACTGCCCCTTGTTGATCAACTATTGTTTCTGCACTGAATAAGAGCTCGAACGTCAGCCCAGTCTTTGGCGCCGTGAGCAAGCCCCAACGCAGTTTCTAAAATTAAAATCTTTGGGAGACCACTGTGAAGACTCTGAAACTTCGCGCGTCAATATGCGCCCTGAAGATTCTGCTGGCTCTGGGTGCGGCAAGCGCACTCGCCTGTGCGCAAGTCCCTGTCACTACCTGGCACTACGACAACACGAACTCCGGCGCCAACACAAACGAAACCATTCTGACCCCACAAAACGTAAACCCGAATTCGTTTGGGAAGCTGTTTACGCAAGCTGTGGACGGCGTCATCCTTGGGCAAGCGCTTTACCTGCCTGGCGTCACGATTTCCGGGTCGGTGCACAATGTTGTGTACGTGGCCACGATGAATGACAGTGTCTATGCATTCGACGCCGACAGCAATACGGGCGCCAATGCTAGCCCGCTCTGGCATACCAGTTTTCTCTCCAAGAATGTTATAGCCGTACCCATTGCCGTTCAGGGATGCTCGGGCACGGACTGGACCGAAGTCGGCATCGTTTCGACGGCCGTCCTCGATCCGGTCGCCGGCACGCTGTACGTGGTTGCAAAGACTTACGAAAATTCAAAGACATTTGTGCACCGTTTGCACGCGCTCAATGTGACGACCGGTCTTGAAGAGTCAGGCAGCCCGGTGGTGATCGCGGCGAGCTACGAATATAGCGGCAAGAACAACGTCTTTGTCGACAGGATGGAGGTCAACCGGCCTGCCCTCCGCCTGAACAATGGCAACCTCTATATCGCCTTCGGGTCGAACGGCTGCCGCAGCGGCAAAGAAGAGGGATGGGTGATGGCTTACAACGCCGCGACTCTCCAGCCTGTGGGCGCTTTCGACGACGAGCCATCGAGTTCCGCCGCTGCCGTCTGGCAACGAGGAGGCGGCATGGCGATCGATGAGGACGGCTACCTGTATGGCGCAACCGCCGACGGACCTTTCACCAGTGGCGTCGATTTCGGCCAATCCGTATTCAAGTTGTCGCAGGGCGATGGTACGCTCGACCTCGCCGATTGGTTCACTCCCTGGAACGAGGCAGATCTGAACTCGCACGACCTCGATTTGAGCGAGCCCGTGCTGGTGCTGCCCGATCAGACCGGCCCCTATCCTCATCTCGCAGCGACTGCCGGGAAGGAGGGCACGATCTATCTTCTTGACCGCGACAACATGGGGCAGTTCTGTTC
>JBAWBE010000633.1:0-8278 GCA_049589635.1 Terriglobales bacterium | reverse complement strand
CCGCCGCACAATGCGCTCAAGCGTCGGCGACACATTGCGGCCAGGATCCGACAATTCCGGCGGATCGTCTTTCAGTACCGCGGTCATAGTTTCAGCCGCCGTATCCCGTTTAAAAGCGCGCACGCCCGAAAGCATTTCGTACAGCACGGATCCAAATGCAAAAATATCGGTGCGAGTATCGGCCGGCTCGCCGCGCACCTGTTCAGGCGCCATGTAGCTCGCCGTACCCATCACAACGCCGGCCACCGTGTGCGAACTGGTAAGCGTGAGTTCGTCCGGCCGCGAGGTCGGCGATTGAATGAGCTTGGCCAGGCCGAAATCGAGAATCTTGATGCGGCCGTCTTTCGTGATGAAGACATTCTCCGGCTTAAGGTCGCGGTGAACAATTCCCTTCTCATGCGCGGCCGCGAGCCCATGCGCAATCTGTACTCCATACTCAATCGCCTTGCGTTGCGGCACCGTGCCGTTGTCGAGCATGGCGCGCAGGCTGTCGCCTTCCAGTAACTCAGAGACAAGGAACGGCGTGCCGTTATGCTGCCCGATGTCGAACACGGCGAGAATATTGGGATGATTCAAAGCCGCAACCGCGCGCGCCTCCAGTTCAAAACGATGAAGCCGATCAGCATCCTGCGTGAACGCTTCAGTAAGAATTTTTAGAGCGACGTCACGCCCAAGCCGCGTGTCGCGAGCGCGATAGACCTCGCCCATACCGCCGGCGCCAAGCGGAGATTGGATTTCATACGGTCCGAGTTTGGTGCCGGAGGTGAGGGGCATAGCTACGCTGAATGGTTCGCGAAATTATATCGCGTTCCGTCGGTGAGGGCCGTTCGCGAAGAGATTCGAACAAATTGCGCGGGCGCGTTAAACGGCCCGCTCTTTACGCCGCAGCAGGAACATCGTATCCACATTGCCGTCGCTAAGGTAATTCAGGTGTTCCTCGCGAACGATTTGGAGGTCCGGGAAATTCTTTACGTAGAGCTTGGCGTAATCAGTTTTCCAAAGCAGGTTGGTATGGCCGCGATAAGGAATCTCCGTCATTTCGGGCGCGTAGTACTCGGAGCCGCAAATCCAGGTTTTCGAGCAGCGCCGCATCTCGCTCATCGCGATCCGAAGGTCCGGCGGAGCAATGTGAATCAGCACACCGGCTGTAAAGATCAGGTCAAAATAGCCATCTGGGAATGGGATTTGGAGCGCGGAACCTTCCGATATTTTCGCGGCAGGCAAACGCGCTTGCGACTGTTTCACGATCTCGCTGATGATCTCGATGCCATACAGATTCGTGAAACCCATCTGCTGGAGCGCTAATAACTGGTTGCCAAGGTTGCAGCCCACCTCCAATATGCGCGCGTCCTTCGGCACCTCCGCCAGGAATCGCTGATTGAGAGCGCCGCGCGTGATTCCGTATTTCTGTTCGTAGAGGGCGTCGAGAGCCGCCGGCGTTAATAGATTTCGCTCGCTGTATTCCTTGCCGAACGTTCCTCGCCATTCTTGTTCTTGCATTGTCTCAACGACGCTCATCATCCTGGAGGTGGCAGCCATGGTAGTTGCTCCTTTTTCTAGGTGAAGGTTTTCTTGGCGAAGGATGATTCTAATGCCGATGAACTTGGAAAGTGGGGGTTCGATTGTTGCTCAGTTAGGTTACTGCTGAGCGTGTAGCGCCTCAGCTTCCGAACCCTTATAACCACCAATTCTTCTCCGCGACCTCGGCTCTTCTCGGCGATCTCGGCGGTTAAAAGCTTTTGCTCGGTTGGAGGCACTCCCTGATCTCGGCCTCGGTCAGAGTGTGGTCGCTGGATTTCGCACGCTTGTAGATGCGGTCAACCAGCTCGTCATTGGTTGCCAGACCGCGGCGCTCGAGCCAGAAGAGAACATTCGATTTTCCGCTCATAGGCCCGATGTCGATGACCTGCTCCATGCCGAAGACGTGCGACGGAACACCCGAATAAACCGTATTGGCGAGCTCGACGTTGTTCTTCTTATAAGCCTTGATGACTGCGGCAGCATGGACGCCGGTCGCAGTGCGGAAGGCGTCGTCGCCAACCACCGGATAATTTGCGGGAATGGGAACGCCGGTCGCTTTGGAGACTGCTTCGCAATAACTCTTGAGCTTCGTGAGGTCCTGCTGATCCCAAGGCGCGATCCCCATCAGCTTAAGATTGACCAGCATCTGATCCATCTGCGTGTTGCCGACGCGCTCGCCAATCCCCAGCGCAGTCGCATGGACGCAATTCGCCCCGGCGACGAGCGCAGCCATCGAGTTGGCGATGGCGAATCCGCGATCGCAGTGGCCATGCCAGTCGAGCCGAATTTTTTCGCCCGACGGTTTGATCACTTCTTCAACTACAAATTTGACGAGCGCAACCGTGCCCATGGGCGTGGCGTGACCGACCGTGTCACAGAGAACGATAGCGCGCGCGCCATTGCGGATCGCAGTCGCGTTGAGCTGCTTGACAGTTTCAGGATCGCAGCGCGTAGTGTCCTCGGTGACATACATGACATCGAGACCCAGCGAAACCGCATATTTGACAGCCTTTTCCGTGGTCTCAAGCAGAAAGTCGATCGACCATCCTTCAGTAAAGCGGCGAATCGGACTCGAACCGAGAAACGACGCAACCTCAATCGGCAGCCCGGTTTTCTGCGTGATCTCGGCGATAGGACGAATATCGTTTTCGTGCGTGCGCGCCGCGCAGTAAGCGCGAATCTTCATTTTGTTCGCGACAATCTCGCGCGCCAGCGCAGTGACATGCTCAACCGCGCGCGGCCCAGCTCCCGGCAGCCCGAGGTCGAGCGAGTTGATGCCAAGCGACTCCATCAGATGAAGGATTTCAATCTTCTGCTCAATTGAAGGATCGCGCACGGAAGGCGATTGCAAGCCGTCGCGGAGAGTTTCGTCAGTAAGAAGAACAGGCCCAAGCGGCCGCAGCGATTGCGGCGAGAGCGCGTTCCAGTCGTAAATAAGTTCAGTAACGTTCAAAAGTCAGCTCTCAGGCTGTCAGCGGTCAGTCGTTAGTCGTTAGTCGTTAGTCGTTAGTCGTCAGCTGTCAGTCGTCAGCTGTCAGCTGTCAGTCGTCAGTCGCCAGCAGTCAGTCGTCGGCAGTCAGCGGTCAGCAGTCAGCGGTCAGTCGTCAGCGGTCAGCTGTCAGTCGTCAGCGGTCAGCTGTCAGTCGTCAGCAGTCAGTCGTCGGAGTCAGCAGTCACCGGTCAGTCGCCAGTCGCCACAGGCCCTGCAGCCTACGGAAACAAGTCCCGCAGGGACGATCCACCTTAGCCCAGCGCCTTGGCGCTGGGGTAGAGTGGGAAAAATACTCGAGTCCCGGAGGGACGACCCAGCTCCCACACATGCTCTCTAGCGACGGGTGCCTCGGCCAACTCTTCCCCAGGCCGCCGGACTACGCCTTCTTCTCTTCCTTAGGCACAATGGTCAATCCAAAGATAGAGAACTGCCCCACTCCACCAACATTAACTCCGCTAGCATCTTCCGGGTTCGGCAAGTAAAGCGTCTGGCAAAACTCGCAGCGATAAACTTCCGCGTTAGCTCCCCAGGCTTTTTCCGCGCATCCGCATTCGCGCTCCAGCACGTCATCCTTGTAGAACCAGCGCTTCAAATGGCCGCCGCAGAACTTTCCCTTTTCGTTTTTCTCATTGCAGGCACGCTGGCCGGGCTTTTTAAGCTTCACCTTATGATTCGGAAGCTGCGGAATACTGCTAACCTGCGCGGTTGCCGGTTCACCTGTGGACACGATTTTCTCCGTTGTCAGGGAGCTAATTTCTATTCACCACATTTTACCTAGCCCCGGTCGGCCGCGGATAGTTTAATCGCGAACGCATTCCAGAGCGCCTAGCGCAGTCGAGAATTCAGCGGAGAAATGGAATCAACATTCGCCAAACAACCGCGCCCGCACTTGTTCGTTTAAGGGCAAGTCGGGACCGCTGAAAATGTGATCGGGAACGCGCGTAGGATCCTCGGCAATCAGCGGCATAGCTTTCGTCCGCAACGCCGCCGACTCCGGTGAAGGATCCTGAAAAAGCTTGCGGAACCATCCCTCCACCACGTGGCATGCATGAAAACTCTGCTGATGCTGTTCCGCGTAGCGGTGTCCCGCGGCATCCCAGTCGGAATTGTTCGTAAGTTCGTCGCGCAGGACGCGCGCAGCACGCAGCGCAAACGACAGCCCTTGGCCATAGGTCGGGTCGGTGGTCGCCGCAGCATCGCCGACCAGCGCCACGCCATCGTGATAGGGATGTTCCACCCATTTGTCGCTCGCATCAAAACTGGCCAAAGGCCCAATACTTTTCGCGTCCACCAGGTAATCAGCCATCGGAGCATACCCTCTCGCGGACTCACGAATGAATTGACCAAGCATCGCTTCGCCCTGTAGCCGGTAGCCCATCGTCTTCGGATAAACAAAGTAGGCTCGCCATTGATCGCCCGCCTGGGGAATCAGACCGGTCCACGTGCCAATCTCAGGGTTGAACACCGCATACATAATCTCCGTCGACGCGCGTACGTTTGTCAGCAACACACCGGCCATATAGAAGTCGTTGCCTTGTTCGCAAACCGAAAAACCAGCCCATTTTCGTACCGCGGAGTCACGCCCGTCGGCGCCAACCACCAGCCGCGCCGGAATCCGCTCATGATTTTGCCGATCAACGCTGTGTCCGTTAACATTGTGCCCACTAACAACGACGACCGGCTCGACTCCGGCCTCGACGCGCTCAACGCTAACTCCACGGCGCACTTCAGCGCCCGCGTTTTCCGCAGCCGCCAGCAATGTTTCCTGCATAACCTGATGCGGGAATGAAAGTAGAGGTGACTGCTGCGGAGTCGTAGCTCTGAGGTCTCGTAACCCCGCGCCCCCCTCAACGTGAGGCACATCATGAGCGCACTTTTCCTTAAGCAGGCTGCAAATTCCAAGTTCATTCGCTTCGGCCACGCCCCATGACACAACCGCCTCCCCGCGCACACGGTCCTTGAATTGTTTCTCCCGCTCCAACACCAGAACCTTGGCGCCTCGCTCGGCCATAGCTCTTGCCAACGCAGATGCGGCAATCCCTCCTCCTACAGTAATGATGTCGTAGCTTCGCGTCGCCAATCCGGAGCTCCTTGCTGACATAACTACCTGGCTTTGAATGTGGACTCAAGGTCGAATAGTCCACGCATCCTAGAGAATCTGTTCGTAAGAGTCAATCGATCCACAGGTGGGGCCGTGATTAACGGACACGGGGAACGCCGGGTGCCCCAGGTCTCGCGCTTTTCGAGACCTGGGATTCCACACTCGCCTCGATCTTGGGATTTCGCTTGAGCGCACCCCAATTTCTCACCCACCGCGTGGGGGCTCGACATTCGTGCGTTTCAATAGAAAGGTGCCCCTTTCGACACGCAAAAAGACCAATATACGTGCTTTCACGGCCATCCGAAAATCAACTTTATTCTATTCGCAGTCTGTCCGCCGGCCGTAACAATATTGTACGTACACTAACGTAAATAAATCCGCGTTTTGTACGTACAATAAAGTCAACTGTTCCACGTGGAACACTTCTCACGAACGAAGATATGTTCCACGTGGAACACCCCGGGATCAGGCGGCCACCTCAAAGTGATCGTTGTCCATCACCTTGCTCCAAGCCGCCACGAAGTCCTTTACAAACTTCTCTTTAGCGTCCGACGAAGCATAGACTTCCGCGAGCGCCCGCAGCTGCGAGTGCGAACCAAAGACCAGGTCGACCCGAGTCCCGGTCCACTTGACCTGATTGGACTTACGGTCGCGCCCCTCGTAAACAGCTCCCGCGCCATTGGATTCAGTAGACGGCTGCCATGACGTACTCATATCAAGCAGGTTAACGAAGAAGTCATTAGTCAGCGTCTCCGGCGTCTTGGTGAAGACGCCATGCTTCGACTTCCCGCTATTAGCGCCCAGCACCCTTAGACCACCGACAAGCACCGTCATCTCAGGGGCAGTAAGTTTAAGTAATTGCGCCTTATCCACCAACAACTCCTCAGGCGACAAGCGCTGCTTGCCATGGACATAGTTGCGGAACCCATCGGCTTTCGGCTCGAGCGGCTCAAACGATTCAACGTCAGTCTGTTGCTGTGAGGCGTCCATGCGCCCCGGAGTGAACGGGACTTTCACATCAAACCCAGCGTTCTTAGCAGCTTTCTCAATCGCAGCATCGCCGCCCAGAACAATCAGGTCAGCCAGCGAAACCTTCTTCCCGGACTTTTCTCCGGACTGTGGCGCATTGAATTCTTTCTGAATCGTTTCAAGTTTTTGCAGCACCTTCGCCAGCTCAGCCGGCTGGTTAGCCTCCCAGTCTTTTTGTGGCGCGAGGCGAATACGCGCGCCGTTAGCCCCGCCACGTTTGTCAGACCTGCGGAACGTCGACGCTGACGCCCAAGCCGTCGACACGAGCTGCGAGACGGACAGGCCAGACGCGAGGATTTTTGCCTTCAGGGCAGCAGCGTCCTGCTCACTGATCAGCGGATGATTCACTGCCGGGATCGGGTCCTGCCACGGCAGCTGCTCCTTCGGAACTAGCGGGCCGAGATAACGCCCGATCGGGCCCATGTCGCGGTGCGTCAGCTTGTACCATGCGCGGGCAAACGCGTCGGCGAACTGATCCGGATGCTCGTAGAAGCGCCGCGAAATCTTCTCGTAAGCTGGATCGAAGCGCAACGAAAGGTCGGTGGTCAGCATGGACGGCGCGTGACGCTTTGAGGGATCGTGCGCATCCGGCACCGTGCCGTTGCCCGCGCCATTCTTCGGCGTCCACTGATTTGCACCGGCTGGGCTCTTGGTCAGTTCCCAGTCGTAGCTGAACAGGTTGGTGAAGAAGTTGTTACTCCACTTCGTGGGCGTCTGGGTCCAAGTAACTTCCAGGCCGCTGCCGATCGTGTCGGCGCCGCAACCTTTACCAAATTTATTTTTCCATCCAAAGCCCTGCAGTTCAACTTCGGCACCCTCCGGTTCGGCGCCCACGTAGTCAGCGGGGATAGCAGCGCCGTGGGTCTTGCCGAAGGTATGGCCACCGGCAATCAGCGCGACTGTTTCTTCGTCGTTCATGGCCATCCGGCGAAATGTTTCGCGGATGTCTCTTGCGGCCGCAACCGGATCCGGCTTTCCGTTGGGACCTTCCGGGTTCACGTAGATCAGGCCCATCTGAACCGCTCCGAGCGGATTTTGAAGATCACGATCGCCGCTGTAGCGCTCGTCGGCGAGCCACGTGCCTTCGGGCCCCCAGTTCAGTTCTTCGGGCTCCCACACATCCGCGCGTCCGCCGCCGAACCCAAATGTCTTGAAGCCCATCGACTCGAGGGCGACGTTGCCGGCGAGAATCATCAAGTCGGCCCACGAGATTTTGCGGCCGTATTTCTGCTTGATCGGCCATAGCAGCCGGCGCGCCTTATCGAGGTTCACGTTGTCAGGCCAGCTATTGAGCGGTGCGAAACGTTGCTGCCCAGCTCCAGCACCGCCGCGGCCATCGCCGATGCGGTAGGTGCCGGCGCTGTGCCACGCCATGCGGATGAAGAGGCCTCCGTAGTGCCCGAAGTCGGCCGGCCACCAATCCTGTGAGTCGGTCATGAGCGCATTAAGGTCTTTAATCACCGCGTTCAGATCAAGACTCTTGAATTCTTTGGCATAGTCAAACTCTTTCCCCATCGGATCAGACAGGTCTGAGTGCTGGTGCAGAGCATTCAGGTTCACCTGATTCGGCCACCAGTCGCGGTTCGTGGGAGCGGAAGCTCCGTGGTTGAATGGGCACTTGGATTCGGTTGAGGGATTCTTGCCCTGATCTTCGGGCGAAACTGTCCCCGATGAAGAGGCCAGTGTGTTTTCCATATGCGTTGGATTTTCCATATGCTTTTCCTTTAAATGAGTTCAATACTGTGATGGTCTACGAACCCATCAGACTGCGGTTCGCACAATTAGGCGCCATGCGGCTTTCTTAATCGACTGTTCAAATAAATCCACACATCTAAATCCACACATTGTCAGACTTTACGGGAAGCACGCGGAGCGCACTTGGTGCAGAGCCCCCGAAAAATTAGTTCGCATTCGCGAAGAACCCGTTTGCCGAGTGATTTCGATCGAGGCCTGGGCACGTCGAACCACTCGATGTCCTCAACATTGCCGCAGCGGTCGCAGATGAAGTGGTGATGCTGCATACCTTTCGCATCAAAGCGCGCGGCGCGGCCCTCGACAGCCACTTCACGCACCAAGCCCGCCTCGACCAGGTCGCGCAGATTGTTATAAGTCGTAGCCTTGGAAGATCGTGGATC
>JBAWBE010000632.1:0-15004 GCA_049589635.1 Terriglobales bacterium | reverse complement strand
CCTTTACAATCCCCGTTTGGCACGGGAAAGACTTTGTAACCCATCTCAGTGTTGACGGTTTGCGCGAAAGTCGGGTCAAGATCGATACGGGCGGAGCCGTTTGAAAGTTGCCCCGATCCAGCGTCCTCAAACCAGTTTTCCGGTCCCTCGATGGCGTAAAGAGCGACTTTGCGTGATCCGCCGTCGACTGGTACTACGGCGGACTTTGAACCGGTGCAAAATAGATCGCCGCCAGAGTCAATGTCACATTGGCCGGTGCCCCCGACAAGGAAGACATTCGCTTCAGGGTTCGACGCGAGGTTGACCGCTTCAAGAGTTATCAGCCCATCATTTTCCTCGGAGTTATTATTCACGAAAAGTCCGCCGGATCCGACGTCAGCAGTTCCGTAAACCGCGATGCCGTCGGTGAGCCCCGTGTCACCCCACATGCCAGCAGGAAAGGTCTCCTCGGCCCCAGTCGCGCTCGTGCTGGTCCCAATACCGTAGACGCCTACGTAACCGCTCAAAGCGGCCACGCCGAAAGCGCCTATCTCTGGTGAGGCGTTGGTTGCCAATACTGTTGCAAAAGGTCCGTTATTGATAAACCATCCTGCCGTGTTCGCGTCGGCGGTGCCAAGCACGCCCGCATGCCCGGAATCCGCTCCCGCGCCGGTGTCTCCCCAGACTCCGGCATTACCTCGACCTGCTCCCGTACTGCTGAAACCGGAGGACGCCCCCACGATACCAAGGTTCGGACTCTCTCCGGTAACGGCAGTATTAGCTGTGGTGGCGGCAAGAATGGCATCGGTGGATGAAACAACGGAAATAGTTCCTTCGAAATTCTGGAGCCCCGTGAAGGTGTTCGACACTCCCAGCTGCGGAACCTTGGTCGTATCGAGGTTCAACGTGACCTTGCCGCTGGTGCCGCCGCCGGTGAGATCCGTTCCCGCAGTCACGCCTGTTATCGTGCCCGTGCCTGCGCTGGCGCACGTCCACGCGCCGCCAACGAATTCCAATATCTGATTTGCGCCGCAGTTCTCGAGGCCGAGAGTTGTGGTGCCGCCGAGAGCAACTGATCCGCCGCCGGTCATGCCGCCGCCCGGAGTCAACTTCAAGGACGAATTCTGCAGCATGGCGTTGGTCACGCCTGCATTCGGGATGCTCAGCGTGCCGCTCGTGGTAATGGGTCCGCCAGTCAATCCTGCTCCGCTGCCTACGCTGGTAACCGTGCCACTGGCGCCGGCGCCGGGGAATTTTTGCCCGGAGATGAATGTGACATTGCCGGTTTGGTCGATCTTGAACGCCGTCCCGTTTATGGCTAGCGTCGAATCTTTTCCTTTGGGAAACAGGGTCAGCGTGTCGCGTATGGCGCTGCTGCCGCTTACGTCCAGCGTAGCTGCCGGAGTTTTTGTGCCGATGCCAACGTCGGAGCTCTTCTGAAAAATCAGCGATTCAATGATGTCGGTGGTGGTATCAAACATCGGCACGTAACCGATGGTGCCCTTGCCTGTGATTGAGGAATTCTTGGCCGGCGACTCATCCTGGGCATTTTGAGAGGTAGGCGAACTTGGTGCCGATGCTGCTGCTTTGGACTGATCTGCTTTTGACTGATTCGGACTGGCGAGGACGAAAGCCGATGCCGGAAATCCGCCGACGGTTTCAGAATCGCCGGCTTTCAACGCATAGGGGGCGCTAACCAGCAGCACTCGTGGTTGCTCGGTTTGTCCGGAGATTTGTATGCCGACCCATCGTGCCTGTTCGGACGCGAATAAATCCGTGGGCAGGCCGTCGGGTTTGCTGGCGCCGAGGAGAGCGGTGTAGCGGCCGCTCGCGTCGGCTTGCACATTTTGCGATTCGAGCCAAAGGGCAGCTCCGCCGCTCTCGTCGGAGTAGAGGGCGAAGGTGATGCCGACCACGCCGGTTAGCGGATTGCCGTTGATATCCCTTGCCGTCCCGCTGAAGCGCACCAAGCGTGGCAAAGTTGTTGAGGCATTCGATGATGTTGCGACCTGCTGTGCCTGGATCTGGCAAACAAAAGAAAGAACCACACACAATCCAAGTGCCCGTGTAATGTAGCGTTTCATAAGAGTCTCTCCTGGATTAAAAGTTGTGAAACCAAGATCGAATGCACACCTATAGCTCGTCGACTCAGGGACTAAACTGTGACGACAGAATTTCCTTGTTTAGTAACGGAAAGGCGTCGGAGTCATTGGCAACAAGTTCAACCGTCCCTGCTGTTGGGAGCAAGCAGGCAGGCAGGGCATTCCAACGACAAAAATAGAAAACAAGAACGTTCGCATAAACTCTTTCTCCCGACGATCGAGACTATGGCTGACAGACACCGAAATCCTTGCTTACCTTGGTCGCTTCCCAGCCCAATATTTTGTCCTGACCTGCCGACTTCATTTTTTGGCCCTTCAGTTTCATTCGGTCTCCCGGCTTGATACCCAGCGTGTCGCCGGAGAGAGCGTAGACTTGCTTATTATTTTCGTCGGTGATAGTCATCCCATTTCCAGACGCCGCGACGCACCCAGTGATCGATCGTTTTTTCGAATAATGAACGGCCACAATAATCACGACTACCACAACGGCCGCAGCCGCAGCCCCAATTCCGACTGCGGCTTCGCCGGCGGTGCTCTGCAGGCTCTTTGCGTGTGCCGGCATCGTGAGCGCTAAACCAAGGGCGATAATCAGAACTCCTGAGATGTGGGTAGAGCTCATAGTGCTCTCCTTTAAATGGGTTGCCCTGGGTTTGGCCTCTTACGTTCTTGGCTGGAGTTTGACTAGTTGCTTCCCTAGTTGCTTCCCACGATCACACCAGCCTCAACAGCGGCGTGATCCGAGGGCCACAGTCCGTCGCGCAGGCGGCTTCGCGGATCCGCGCCAATCAGCAACGTTTCGAACGGACTTACCTTGCCGTGCGTTAGCACCAAATCGATGCGCTGATAGAGTTCCGATTGCGGGTTGTTATCCGCTTCATCCTGGCAGCACGTCAATCCAGCGAGTCTCGGGAAAATCTCGGACCACACGTCGCCATATCCGTCAGATATGAAATCGGAATAAGTGGGGTCTTCTGGCAGGGGGAATGCCTGCGCATTTGAATCCATGGCGATAATCAGCGGCATGGAAGTGTTTGCCGGACCGGCACGCAATTCATCACCCTGCAACTCCCGCACAGTCGGGTCGAAAGACTCAAGATGAGTGTTGATATAAAGGAAGGAGTTTCCGAAAAACTTCGCGTCGACCGAGGCCCATGATCGTGGCAACGGCACTGGACCAATCGGAGTTTGCAGAACGACTTCATTTACGTATTGTCCGGATTGCGGGTTACTCCACTGGAAGATCCAGGAAGGAAGATCAGTGCGCGCCAGTGTGACGTTATAGTCGTTGACGGAAACGCAGGTGTAATTCGAGGGGGGAATCAATCCAGGGGTAGGCGGAAATGCATACTGGGTGACTTGCACTGCGACCTTGTAGTGTCCGCCCTGCGCCGCCAAGTCACTCAGGAGCTCCTGCAACATGTCGTACTGGAGGGTCATGATTCCGCATGTGCCCGCAACCGGGTCAAAGGTTCCCGTGTACCACTGGTCCACTTCCTGCAGGCTTAGCAGCTCCGGCTGAACCTCGAGGATTTGTCGCGCAACCGCCTGCATGCGCTCGGGAGGATTGGTGCCTTGGACCTGCGTTAATACTTGTCCCACACCAAGCAAGAATTCTTGGAGCGTTTGAGTATCTACCACCTGCAGGAAATCGGTTCCTTCGTTCACGTTGTACGTCATCACCGTGCCGATACCCGGGAAATGCTGAGCCGCGGCCGGGGCAGCCATGGCGGCCCAAAGCGCCGCGACGGAAGAAATTACTAATGTTGCCCACGCAATGTTGTGTTTCATGATGTCCTCCTGAGTTTTAGTTTTGACGCCGAGGATCGAATCGCCTCGCACCACCTGAAAATGAACGTCAGGGACCTCCAACAAAGACACCCGGGATCCACCACATGAGCGGACGATTCATCTTGAGTTCCGAATGACCCGGCGCGAGCAGGGAGCGTCGGTTGAGCGATACCCATCGAAGCCTCCACTTCGAGCAAATCCGCGACATCCACTTCGCAGCCACAGTTCTGGCACCCCAGTCGGGTGCCGCCTCCCGTGCGGATCGTCAGGACGTGCTCCGTCTCGATGGTGATCTGTATCCTCTTGTGATCCGTGTTTACCTCCCTGCAACCTTTACCCGGCGTACATCTCGTGCTAGAGTCCGACCCTAGTTGAGCAAGACTTTCGGTTGCCCCTGCCCGACGTGGAGCACAGTGCCGCAACTGAGCATCGGAAGTCCTCAAGAAGGCCCTCAATACTTCTCAAGACGTGTTAAGTCATAGCTATGAAAGAAGAATCAAAACACTTCTACGAGTTTGGCCCGTTTCGGGTGGATCCCGATAAGCGACTCCTGCTGCGAGACGATCGGCCGGTTCCGCTCCAGCCGAAAGCCTTCGAGATGCTCATGGTGTTAGTGCAGAACAGCGGAACGGTCGTTTTGAAGGACGACCTGATGAAGGCTTTATGGCCTGACAGCTTTGTGGAAGAGTCCAATCTGACGCAGCACGTTTTTGTGTTACGCAAGAGTCTTGGAGAAACGGCCGGGGAAAACCGCTATATCGCGACCGTTCCGGGACGGGGATACCAGTTTGCGGAGAAGGTGCGGCTGGTTCCCGATCAGGAAGAGATTGTTGTGCGGAACCATTCGGTCACCCAGGTCGTGATCGATGCGGAGAGTTCGTCCGACCAGATTCACACCGTTGCGGTTGGTCACGAGCAGCTTCATCCGAGGCAGGTTCGCGCCACTCACGTCTTCGGCTGGATTGGATTTGCAGGGCTCGCAGTTGCTGTCTTGTTTGCGGGCGGATGGTACTGGCGGTCTCATCGGACAACCAAGCTCACGGAAACAGACACCATTGTTCTAACCGATTTTGCCAACAGCACGGGCGATCCGATATTCGACGATACGCTAAAAACGGCACTCACTGTTTCCCTGCGGCAATCGCCTTTCCTGAATACACTGTCCGACGGCCGGGTGGCGAGGATTTTAAAAGAGATGACTCGCCCGCCCGGAACTAGGCTCACGCCGGAGTTGGCCCGCGAGCTTTGCCAGCGCGCAAGCAGCAAGGCTTACATTGCCGGATCGATCGGCAGCCTGGGCAGCGAATACGTGATCGGGCTGAAGGCGGTGAATTGTCAGAACGGAAACACACTGGCGAAAGAGCAGGAGACCGCATCATCCAGACAAAAGGTTCTGGACGCACTCGGCTTGGCAGCCACGAAACTGCGGGGTGAACTGGGAGAATCGCTGGCTACGGTGCAAAGGTTTGATGTTCCGCTCGGAGAAGCCACAACGTCCTCACTCGAAGCTTTGGAGGCATTCATCCAGGGCACCAAAACGGCCAGAGAGAAAGGCTCGGGCGCAGCCGTACCTTACTTTCAACGGGCGATTGAACTCGATCCGAATTTCGCCATGGGCTACAACTCGGTAGGTTTCGCCTATACCGCTCTTGGCGAGACCGGGCGTGCCAGCGAGTACTACACCAAGGCGTTCCAGGTGCGGGAACACGCCAGTGAATACGAGAAACTGGCGATCTGCGCGACTTACTATTCAAGCGTAACAGGAGAACTGGAAAAATCGGCCCAGACCTATCAGGACCAGATTAAGACCTACCCGCGATGGTGGCCACCCTATGCCAGTTTGGGAGCAGTCTTTGCCCAACAAGGGCGCTATCAGGATGCCGCTGATACTACCCGGAAAGCGCTGCAACTCGCTCCCGGTACCCCAAGTTTGTACGGCAATCTTATCAACTTCGCGATTGCCTTACAGCGGTTCGACGAGGCTCGCCAGACCATTCATGAGGCGCGAGAGCGAAAACTGGATGACGTCATCCTGCATAACGCTCTCTACACTCTCGCCTTTGTCGGCGAGGACCCAGGCGCGATGGCGGAACAACAACAGTGGTTAGTAGGCAAGCCCCGGTATGAAAACGTCGGCCTGACTCTGGCATCCGATACCGAGGCTTACGCGGGTCATCTGGTTAAGGCCCGCGAACTGACCGCGCGGGCAGTGCGATCTGCTATCCAGACGGACAGCAAGGAAAATGGTGCGATCTGGCAAGCGATTGCTGCTCAGCGGGAAGCCGCTTACGGCGACACGGCGGAAGCCCGTAAGGCAGCGGCAGCAGCTTTGAAACTCGCTCCCGAGAGTCCGGGCGTCGCGGCAGAATCGGCGCTTGCATTTGCGATGGCAGGCGATTCGACGCGAACGGAATCGCTGGTGCAAGACCTAAAAAAACGCTTTCCGCTGGACACGCAAATGCAGTCGGTTTGGCTACCCGCGATTCTGGCGCAGTCTGCGCTTGCTAGAAAGGATCCAGCTCTCGCCATCACGGTCGCGCGGCCTCCTTCCGACGTTGAACTGGGACAAATCGATTTCGCCATCAATTTTTCCTGCCTCGACTCCATTTATGTACGTGGACAGGCGTATTTGGCGGCTGGACAGAGCGCTGCGGCCGCCGCCGAATTTCAAAAGATCCTGAACCACAGCGGCATCGTTTGGAATTGCTGGACCGGGGCGTTGGCCCATTTGGGACTGGCTCGGGCAAATGCCTTGCAGGCAAAAACTTCGCAACGACAGAGTGCGGAGGCCGATGCGGCGCGCGTGCGGGCACTCGCCGCCTACCAGGACTTCCTTACTCTTTGGAAAGACGCCGATCCCGAGATCCCGATCCTGAAACAGGCCAAGGCAGAGTATGCAAGCCTGCATTGACTGCTGGTAGACGGAATCGAGTTGTGCCTTGAAGGAGTCGAACAGTCATGCTCCCGGGCGCTTGCAATTGCCAAGATACCAGGCCGGCCGCGAGTCACCACTATTGTCACGATTTTCTCCGCAATGCTTCCAGTTGTGACAAGTCAAGTCGGCTTCACCTTTTCATCTGTTTGTGGGCCGGAGATGTGTGGCTATTGCGATCGCATTGAATGAGGCACTTGCGAACGCCGGCGCTGGAGGGATTTTGGGCAACTTTAATTCCAGGCGATTGGTTGCCAATCGTGAATCGCGTTCGCGTAGTTGGTGAAATCGGGATTTTTCAACAGTCAACGGACGATTACGCGAACCAGGGATCGTAGGAGGGATGAGGACAATTCTTCAAATCAATCAGAGTGCTGCAAATGGACGGATCTTGTGTGACTACTATTCTTGACGTAACGATAGAACCGAGCACGTCCTCGACTGGTCCAATAGGGAGCTTGGTAGTTATCAATCCCGGGCCCAGAGTGCAGGAGGCTGAAGAAGACGTGATGTGAAGGGCTGATTACAATTCCGACGTGCCCGCGCCAAACCACCAGATCGCCAGGCCGCGGAAGCGTGACTCGTTGAAACCCTTCTATTCCTACGTAGAGATCGGAGGAACTCGCGTAGTCGTAGGCAAACCCGGCTCGTTCGTAAATGGCGTGAACGAAATGAGAACAATCATGCTCGGAATACCGCCGTTTGGAATCCAGCGCGGCAGCAATTACCGACAGCCGATCGTCTGGACTGAGCGTCCGATCGGTCTTTCCCTTGAGATTTCTATTCGTGTCTTGGCGTATGGGGCTTGAAGTTGGGCTTTGTCGAGCCTCCTCTTGCGCCCGAGAGGCACACATGCCGACTCCACAAAGCAAGGCCACGACGAACGGTTTCAGACGAATCCGCATTGTCTTAATTCTGATGCGAATCTCGCCTGCTGGGCAGGTTACGGCGGTGCAGGGGCGGCCCGGGATTTTTTCGGCAGTTTGCGTCCCAGATAGCAACCGTCTTTCGTGCCCCGTGGAACCAGCTCGGCGGATTCGTCGAAAATCCAAGAGTAATCGTGCTAAATCTGTCGAGTCCGCCTGTTGGCCAAACACATCGCATTTTCTCACTTAGTGCAACCGCCCGATCGCGTCAATTGACTATTGCAGCTTCGCGTACTCGGCCTTGGCTTCTTTCAGAATGGGAACGTCAGGGTCGGCGTCCTTCCAGACGGTAAAAAAGTCTTTGTAGGCGGCAAGAGCGCGAACGCGGGCAGCGTCGGCATCTGCGCGCTGAGAAGTCTTCACCTCCAAAGCATTCGCCCGCGCCACGCCGAGATGCGCCAACGCTCCCGTCCAGCAGTTCCAGACGATGCCGCTGTGGTCGAGAATCTTCTGGAACTCCGCGGCGGCTTCCTTACCCTGCCCGGCGGCCAGATACGCTTGGCCGCGAATGTAAGTAGGGTAGAGGCACGAGAGATTGAGGACGAACTCAATCTGCCCGTATTCAATGGGAGGCAGCGCGGGCTGCAGCATGGTGATCGTGGCCGCCGGATTCTTCCGGTTGAGCGCGAGCTGCGCCTGGATCGCCGGTAACCAAAGAGACTGCAGTTGCGTATCGGCCGGACGCCGTTTGTTCAAATCTTGTGCCAGCGATTCGGCGTGCGTGCTGTCGCCTGCCATGGCAAAGGCAAGGGCGGCTTCGATCTCCACACCCTGACTGGTTGGCACCAGCGTCGATCCCTCCGCCGCGGCTTGTTTGGCTTTGGTCAGGTTGCCGAGCGCCGCCTCGCGGAGAGCGGCATTCTCCATCCAGATCGCCCCATTTTCTTTGTTGTCCGCGTGAGTCGCAGAATCGACGGCTTGCTTGGTCAGCTCCCGCGCCTTTGCGAGATGACCCTGGTACGCTTCGGTATCGGAGGCGAGTGAAAACCAGAAGTGTTCTTCCGGTTTGCCCGCAAACCACTGCTGCTGTTGCGCCAATCCCGAAGGGTCTCCGCGCAGAAAAGCCAGAGCGTAGAGAGCGACTCGAAGGGTAGGGCGATCCAGCTTTCGCGCCTGCGCTTGCTGCACGGTCTGCCGGACCTCATCGAAGCGGTGCAAGGCTAACAAGCTGTTCACAACGTTGGCGTATGGAACGCCGCTACCCGGTTCAAGGCGAAGGCCTTCCCGTTTCTCCTCGACCGCTTCATCGTACTGTCCCTGCTCGCTGTAGACGCTGCCCAGATCGATATGAGCTCGGTAGTCACGCGGGTAGTCCGCAATCCACTCCTGATAGGTCTGGGCGGCTTTCTCCAGTTCTCCGGTCACGCTTTCGTAGTAAAAAGCTGTGATGTGCAGACTCTCCCGCTGACTGGCATGATTGCGAAGTTGAAATGCCTTGTCGTAATACTGGATCGCCCGTCCCTGTTCGACGAGGCCGTAGTAATCATTGCCAACTTCGAGGTAGCCCATGGCAAAATTGGGGTCGAGTTCGATCGCTCGCTGATGGTAGGGGAGTGCCGCGCCCGAGCTTTTCTCGCGATAAGCCTTTTGGCCAAGTGTGTAGGCCTGTAAGGCTTCGAGAGAAGACGTGGTGGCCTGTTCCAGCGGCGCATCCAGCTTCTGCACCGTCGCCAGCGATTCGCCCAACTCACCGCGCAGCTTTGATGCTGCTTTGCCCAAGGTATCCAGCACTTTCTCCTTTCTTGCTGCCGTTGCCTGTTCCTGCCCCAACGTGTCTCCGTTTTCGCAGTTCACTACTTTCAGTTCCAGCACATACTGGCTGCCCAGGCTCGCAATCGATCCGGCAATATATGCCTTGCTGCCCGCGCGCTGGCATAGCTCCCGCGCCACGTCGGGCGTGAGCCTGGTATCGGGCGGGCGCGTCATCAGCTTCAGCGTCTTCTCCCCGTTGCCTTCGGAGAGCACATTCAGGAATGGAGATTGACTGAGAGAAACACTGAGCGCGGTCTTGAGCGTGTCGTCGAAGACTGGATCGCCGGTTTTGTTGTCGAAGTCGGCGAGGACGATAGTGTCTTTGTCGGTGAGGGGTGTTAGGTAGTGGGAGCGGTAGTAGAGGAGGGCGGCGAGCATAAGCACGATAAGCCCGCCAATTGCGCCGGCGAGCTTCGCTCGGCGCGGAGGGGCATGAATGCCCGTCACCACATGGTCTGTTGTGCTGCTGCCCCCATCCTGCGCCGCCGGAACCGCGCCCGAACTCGGCGCTGCGAACCGTCCCGTCTCGGTATCCCGCTTCAGCCGCTGTAGATCGGTGCACACCTCCGAAGCGTGCTGGTAACGCAAGTCGCGGTCCTTCTCCAGAGCCTTGCGGATGATCGGTTCGAGTCCTGCTGTAATGTTGGGATTCGACGACGAAATCGCCGCTGGTTCCTTATGCAGTATCGCTCCACAGATTTCTCCTGAACTCGATCCCTCGAACGGCAGCTTGCCCGTCGCCATCTCATAGAGCACGGCGCCAAAGGAAAACAGGTCGGTGCGCGCATCCAGTTCCTTGGCCTTCACTTGTTCGGGCGACATGTAGGCCACTGTGCCGAGCATCGCGCCGGGGCTGGTGAGCTGATCCGATGTCACCAATGTTTCCGAATTACCACTCGACGAGCCCTCTTTGGCCGCCACCTTTGCCAGCCCGAAGTCCAGAATCTTGGCGTGGCCTCGCTTGGTCACGAAGATGTTGGCGGGCTTGATGTCGCGGTGTACGATGCCTTCGGCATGAGCAGCATCGAGCGCATCGGCGATCTCGATAGCGAGCGAGAGGATCGTCTCGGTCTCCAGGTAACGGCTGGCGATTTTGTGCTTCAGGGTCAGGCCTTCCAGGTATTCCATGGCGATGAAGCGAGCGCCGTCACTTTCGCCGATCTCATGAATGGTGCAGATATTGGGATGATTGAGCGCAGACGCGGCCTGAGCCTCGCGCCGAAAGCGGGCGAGGGCTTGTGCATCATTGGCCACTTGCTCGGGCAAGAATTTCAGCGCGACAAAACGGCGTAGGAAAAGGTCCTCAGCCTTGTAGACCACGCCCATGCCTCCGCCGCCCAGTTTCTCAATGATGAAGTAGTGCGAAATGGTCTGGCCGATCATTGGGCTGAAATGTTAGGGCCAGCGGTAGGGCAAGTCAATGAAGGTGGGGGCATTCGCCTGCGCTCTGAAGCATCAGTTGGCGAAAAATCGCGCCTCTGACAATGTCGGCCATGTCAGCACTTTTCGAGCGTGCTAGCCCCGGCGCTCCTAGGAGCGTGCCATTTTGCTCCAGCTGCCATACCACCCAAGGCTCGCTCGTAATCGGTTTCAGGACAGGAACTCAGTCCGACCCATGCATCTCTTCGGTCACACTTTCGATCATGATTACTACTTCGAACTCCCCTGTAAAGGGAGCGGGATACCCAAATAATTACTCAATGTTCTACCCCACACGATCGCGATTTTCTCGCCAACACTTCTTAGAAATCATGCGATGAACGTGTAGACGATCTCTTGAGAACGAGCCTGCAAGCATTCGGCGACCGCAACGCGGAGAAGCGACGCACAGCCATACCGACGATATGGGAAACTCATATTGTATGAAGAAAATTGGCTTCCTCTCATTCGGTCACTGGACACCTTCACCGCAGTCACAAGCGCGGTCGGCGGCCGACGCGCTCCTGCAGTCTATTGATCTGGCCGTGGAGGCCGAACGGTTGGGTATGGACGGAGCCTACTTCCGTGTTCATCACTTCGCGCAGCAACTGGCATCACCGTTTCCACTACTCGCGGCGGTTGGTGCAAAAACGCAAAAGATTGAAATCGGCACCGCAGTAATCGATATGCGGTATGAGAATCCTCATTACATGGCAGAGGACGCCGGGGCTGCGGATCTCATCGCGGGCGGGCGCCTGCAGCTGGGAATCAGCCGCGGTTCCCCCGAGCAGGTGATCGATGGTTGGCGCTATTTTGGCTACCGCCCGAATAAAGGTGAGGACGATGCAGATATGGGCCGGCGGCATGCCGAAGAATTTCTTGAGTTGCTGCGCGGCAAAGGTTTCGCTCAGCCCAACCCACGTCCCATGTTTACCAATCCTCCGGGACTGCTACGTCTTGAGCCATACTCTGCGGGATTGCGTGATCGAATCTGGTGGGGGTCTGCTTCGAACGCGACAGCAGCATGGGCGGCGAAGCTAGGAATGAACCTGCAAACCTCAACCCTCAAATTCGACGAGACCGGCGAGCCGCTTTCCATCCAACAGGCTGCCCAGATCCTGGCATTTCGCGCAGCCTGGAAGGAAGCTGGCCACACACGCACTCCGCGCATTTCCGTTAGCCGCAGTATTTTTGCGTTGCTCGATGACCGCGATCGTGCCTATTTCGGACGAGGCTCTCAGGAAGAGGAGGACAAAATCGGATTCCTTGACGAAAACACACGGGCGATCTTCGGCCGCAGCTATGCTGCCGAGCCGGATATTCTCATCGAGCAGCTTAGGAAAGACGAGGCAATCGCGGAGGCCGACACGCTATTGCTAACGATTCCAAATCAACTAGGTGTTGCCTACAATTCACATGTCATGGAGGCAATTCTGACTACGGTCGCCCCGGCCCTCGGTTGGCGGTGAATTCCGTAGTTCACTTTGTAGTCGGTTCTTGTGGAATCGCTTCGCCATCGGAACGGGGATCTGCGCCGGCAAAGTTCACATTTCGCTTTGTGTCTCTCACCACCGCTTCCCCTTGCCCGACCGTGAATGAAAACGGCTCAAGCAGTTCGATCTGGTGTCCGCGTTTCGTTAATTCATCTCGAACAGATTGCGGAATCGTGTTTTCCATCTGCACATCGCAGCCTTCAAACGTTCCTTTCGTAAACCTTGACTGCTCCAGCGCTGCCTGCACGTTCATTCCGTAATCGACCACGTTCGCGACAAACTGCGCGTGCGCTTGCGCCTGGTTCCAGCCTCCCATGATGCCGAATCCGATGTGAATGTCGTCCTTCTCCATGAACGCCGGAATAATCGTGTGCAGCGGACGCTTGCGTCCGGCCAGCGAATTCGGTAGCCCCGGCGTCAACTGGAATCCCGCACCCCGGTTGTGAAAAGAAAAACCGAGGCCGGGAGCGACCATTCCAGTGCCATAGCCTGCGTAGTTACTCTGAATCAGCGAAACGATATTGCCATCTTTATCGATCGCCGAAAGGTAGATCGTCGAATTGCCGTGAGCGTCAAGCATCTTCTCGATGTCGGAAGGAACAACTTCGCACGCGGCCTTATCCATCTTAATGAGCGCCGCACGCTTTTTCGCCAACTCCTTCGAGAGCATCTCCTTCACTGGAACCGGCGTGAATCGCGGATCGCCGACATATTTATACATATCCGCGTAAGCCAGCTTTTTCGCCTCGACCATGATTTGCAGAGCATCCGCGGAGTTGTGCGCGTACTGTCCAAGCGGAAACTGCTCCATGATGTTCAACATCGTTAATGCGGCGATTCCTTGCCCATTTGGTGGAAGTTCGTAGACGGTCCATCCGCGATAGGTCGTTGAGATGGGCTCGACCCACTCTGGTTGAAAATCGCGGAAATCTTCGAGCGTGTGCGTGCCGCCCTGTGCTTGGAGGAATTTCACCATCGTCTCCGTCATCGGGCCATTGTAGAAAGCGTCACGACCATGCTCTGCCACTTGCCGGAGCGAATTGGCGAGCGCAGGATTCTTGAACTCGTCGCCCACCTTCGGAGCGACGCCGTTTGGCAGATACGTCTCTTTGTAGCCCGGCTGCTGCATCAAACTCTTCGCGACCCAATAGCGCGCGTTTCTCTCGGCCAGCGGAAATCCATTCTGTGCGTAGTAAATCGCGGGCGCCAGGATTTCCGAGAAAGGCAGCGTGCCGAACCGGCCGCGCAAGGCGTCCCATCCCGCGACGGCACCCGGAATATCGATAGTTTCCACGCCGATTGGATTGATGTGATCGACGCCGTGCGATTTCAAATATTCGATGGTCAGTCCCTTGGGCGTCCAACCGCTGGAGTTCAATCCATAGAGCTTGCCCGTCTTCGCGTCGTAGTAAATTGCGAACAGGTCTCCGCCCATGCCGTTCACATACGGTTGCACCACACCCATGACGGCGTTTGCGGCAATTGCGGCGTCGACGGCGTTGCCGCCCTGTTCCAAAATGTGCGCGCCGGCCTGAGAGGCCAGAAATTGCGGCGCGGCCACAATTCCCAGCTTCGTCACAACCATCGATCTTCCTTGGCCAAGGACGGAGGAAAATTGCTGAGGTGCAACCATGGAACAAAGCGACATCATCAGGACAGCCACGAGAGTCTTCATAAGACGGGCTCCTTTCCAGAATCCCAGGCGCTTCACGTAACTCCGATTAGGAATAGAATATGCCCCTGGCCCGGAATTCTGGGGAATCGATTGAGCGATATATGTGCGGCAATCAGCGTAGCGGATCCCCTTACGATCTTCCACTGGGCAGCCGACACTCGCTGATCCTTCAGCAATTGTCGAAGGAATTGCGGTGCTGCATCTAAAATTTCCGAATCCGGGCATCCTTTTTGATGATCGAACCTCCTAAGGATGTGACCTCAACATCAATCTTTGGACGCAAGACTCGAACCACAGCGCGCCAGATAAAAGTGACTGAGCATGAACGAGAGAGTAAATCCAGAGGCGATCCAAAAGGTACTTGAAGAACGCGTGCTCAAAGCTGTCTCCAGGCGCGCCTTCATCAAAGGGGTCATCAGCAGCGGCGTGGTAGTCTCCTCCGCTAGTTATCTTTTTCGCTCCTCCTCTATTCTGCAAGGCCAGCAGGTGGCTGCGGGCGTGGGCGAGCGCCTCATCACGCTCAACGTCAACGGTCAGCAGCGGCGCGTCGATGTTATGAAGCAAGAGACGCTCGCATGGACGCTGCGTTACAAGCTCGGACTGACCGGCACCAAACTCGGCTGCGACCGCGCTGAATGCGGATCATGCAGCGTTCTCATCGACGACATTCCGCACTATTCCTGTTCGGTACTCACGCACACAGTGCGTGGCCGGAAAGTATTGACGATCGAAGGTCTGGCCGCCGAAGACGGAACGTTGCATCCCGTTCAACAGGGTGTCATCGATGAGCAAGGATTTCAGTGCGCCTTCTGCATGCCCGGCTTCATCATGACCGCAGTCGGATTTCTAAAAACAAACCCCGACCCGACGCGCCTCCAATTAGCGCACGGTGTCTCGGGAAATCTCTGCCGCTGCCAGGATTACGACAAGATTCTGAC
>JBAWBE010000631.1:0-3374 GCA_049589635.1 Terriglobales bacterium | reverse complement strand
CTATATATCGCAGGATTATTTCGCGCTCTTCGGAGCGCAGCCGCTGCTGGGGCGATCCTTTTCGGCAGCTGAACATGCCAAGGGAGGCCCTAACGTTTGCCTGCTGAGCGAAGATTTCTGGCGCCGTCAGTTTGGTTCCAATCCCAGCGCGTTGGATCGCTCAGTCGTGCTCGACGGCCTCACTTACAACGTAGTCGGCATCATGCCGGCGAAGTCACCAGAGATTGCTGGCCCGATTCCTACCGATTTGTGGATTCCGCTCGAATCGAAGCCGCCCTACGATCAGCACGGAACAAACTACCTGCAAGTGATTGGACGGCTGAAATCTGGAGTGACCCGCCAGACCGCAGCCAGCGAGATGCAAGTGGTACAGGATCAGATCAACAAGCAGTTTCCTCCGAACAAGCATGACGTCATTTTGCTGCCACTGACGGATGTATTGCTCGGCGATGTCCGTCCGCTGCTTGAAATTCTGCTGGTCGCCGTGGGGCTCGTCCTGCTCATCGCCTGTGCCAACGTCGCGAACCTCATGCTTGCTCGTGGCGCGGGCCGCACTCGCGAAGTTGCCGTGCGCGAGGCTCTGGGCGCGGCGCGCTGGCGGATCGTGCGTCAGTTGCTCACGGAAAGCGCCGTGCTGGCGGCGATTGCATTAGTCGCGTCGGTCTTTCTGGCATGGTGCGGCACCCGGGTTCTGCTGGGCGTTTGGCCCGAGAATCAAAAGATTCCGAACGTTGCCCTCGATTGGCGGGTAGCACTTTTTGCTACTTCGATTTCTGTACTCGCGGTAGTTGTCTTCGGATTAGCGCCCGCACTCCTGACCTCGCGCACCCATCTCGACGTTGTGATGAAAGAGGGTAACCGGGGCTCGACCGACGCCAGCGGTGGACGCCTTCGAACTGCATTTGTCGCGTCAGAAATTGCGCTCGCTCTGGTTCTGGTCATCGGATCGGTGCTGACGCTCCGCAGCTTTTATCGCATGCTGCATACCGATCCTGGGTTTAACAAAGCAGGTCTTCTCACCGCAAGAATTCCGCTTCCTGAGAGTAAGTACCCAGCGGCCGCCGCCAAACGTTTTTTCACGACACTGCTTGCCGAGATCTCCAATCTCCCCGGCGTGCAATCCGCGGGAGCGACTGCTTTCATACCGCTCGGCGAAGGTGGCCAAACGGGAGACTTTGAAGTCGAAGGACGTTCCAACGCCACTGCGGGTCAAGGCCCGTTTGCGGAAGAACACTTTGTTACTCCCGGTTATTTCCAGACGATGCAGATTCCACTACTTCGCGGCCGCGCATTCAGCGACATCGATAAAGAAGATACGCCCAAGGTCGTCATGATCAACAATTTTATGGCCCGACAACTTTGGCCAGGCCAGGATCCAGTTGGCAAGCGTATTCAAATCCTAGGCCCGGTGGGCGATTGGAGTGTGATTGTGGGCGTCGTCGGTGACGTGAAAACCGATGCTCTCAACACGCCGCCTTCCATGCAGGTTTATCTCTCGACCACGCAGCGCCCAATTACCGATATGTATCTCGTTGTTCGCTCGTCGACCGATGCAAGTGCCATGATCCCGGCGGTGAAGAGCGCGGTCTTCAATCTTGACAATCAGCAGCCCGTGGCCAGCATCGCCGTGATGGACCAGCTACTGTCGAAGTCGGTTTCACCGGCCCGGTCGTCATCATTGTTATTGGGCATCTTTGCTGCCGTCGCCATACTCCTTTCGGCCATGGGGATTTACGCCGTGATGGCTTATACCGTTGGCCAAAGAATTCACGAGATCGGAATCCGCATGGCGCTGGGCGCGGGCAGGGCCGACATCCAGCGGATGGTAATGAAGACCTGTGCGGTCATCTGTGCGTGGGGCCTGGGTATAGGGCTGATTACAGCGTTGGTGAGCACGCGATTGCTGCGGACATTGCTGTTTGGCATCGGTGCAACCGATGCCGCCACGTTCATTTTGTCCACCCTTCTGCTCGGCATGGCGGCGGCTCTAGCCAGCTATCTCCCCGCCCGCCGCGCGGCCCGAGTCGATCCCATGGTGGCGCTTCGCTATGAGTAACTGGGCTATGGATAAGTCGGCTAATAAGGAGAGCGCATGAACGGACTGCTCCAGGATCTTCGCTACGCCGTCCGCCAGTTGCGGAAGTCGCCGGGATTCGCGGCGGTTGCCATCATCACTTTGGCGCTTGGCATCGGTGCGAACACGGCGATTTTCAGTCTGCTCGATCAGGCCCTCCTTCGCAGTCTCCCCGTCAAGGAACCGAATCGCCTTGCCCTTTTGAGATATTCCGGCAGTGATAGCGGGCACTCCAGCAGCCGTGGCGACGATCATTTGTATTTTTCCTATCCCATGTATCGCGATCTACGTGATCGCAGTTCCGTGTTCAGCGGAGTGATCGCCACCGGATATGCGCAGATTGGCGTCGAATGGCATAACCAGCCTGAGCTCGCCGATGCGGAACTTGTTTCCGGCAACTATTTCGACGTGCTGGGAGTGCAGGCGGCCCTCGGCCGCCTCATCGTTCCTTCGGATGACGTCGCTCAAGAAGCCAGTCCCTTTGTGGTGCTGAGTTTCGATTATTGGCAGCGGCGATTTGGTTCCGATCCGCGCGTCCTTAACCAGAGCATTTCGATCAACGCCCACCCCTTCACCATCATAGGCGTGGCGCAGCCCGGCTTTCGCAGCGTAGTCGCCGGAGACAATCCCGCCATCTTCGTTCCCGCGACCATGAAGCGACAGATCACCCCCGGAAGAGATGACGTCGAGGACCGGCGTTCCCGGTGGCTAAACATCATCGGCCGGCTGGAGCCGGGGCTCACATCTCAGCAAGCCCAGGCCGGAATTGATCCTCTGTGGCATTCGATTCGCGCCGAAGAGTTGAGCCAGCTTGGTCACAGACCACCTCGTTTCCAGGATGCGTTTCTCAACAAGTCTCATCTGTTTCTTGACGACGGATCAAAAGGCGTGCCGATCCACGGAAGTCTTCCCACCGCCTTGCTGGTTGTGATGGCCATGGCTGTGTTAATGATCCTGATGGCCTGCGTAAACGTGGGCAGCTTGTTGCTCGTGCGAGCGGCCGCGCGCACTCGTGAAGTTTCCGTGCGCTATGCTCTGGGCGCAGAACGCTGGCGCATCATGCGGCAGTTGCTGACCGAAGGCATGTTGCTCGGTCTTGCAGGCGGAGCCGCCGGAGTTGTTCTGGCGCCGCAAATCGCGGCCCTGATGATCCGCACTATATGGAGCAAGTCTCCTGTTTTTCCCTCCTCTCGTTCTGATTTGCGGATGCTGGCGTTTAACTTCGGGCTTGCTCTGCTGGTCAGTTTATTTTTCAGCCTGGCGCCGGCGCTTCAATTCTGGCGCCGGGACGTGGCCCCGG
>JBAWBE010000630.1:0-2843 GCA_049589635.1 Terriglobales bacterium | reverse complement strand
AGCTACCACTCCACCTTCGACAGCCATCGCCACGCTTATATTCACCTCGGCGTTTTCGTGGACGCCGTCTTCCGCCCAGCTCGCATTCATGCGTGGATGGTTACTGAGAACCCGCGCCACGAGGGCGATCAGTAAGTCGCTATGTGTGAGCTTGACTCCGTGAGATTTTTCGATCTCCCGACCCAGCTTTTGATGAGCCTCGTTCAGTGCGGTCGCGTCCACGTCTCGGACAACGAAGAAATGTGGGACTGTTGTCCAGCTTTGGGTGGTGCGTTCCGCCATCAGTCGGGAAACCGCGCCCCCGCTGTCTGCGACGGCAGTTAGAACCGACGCGCTTTTCTTTGCTTTTGTTTGGGCGGCGGCCAGAATGTCAGAAGCGAGAATCTCACCGTCCGGTCCCGATCCGCGAAGGCCAGCAAGAGTGAGGCCGTGTTCGCTGGCCAGACGGCGGGCTTTCGGAGAGATTCTTGTGGTCTGACCGCCAGGCTGCGGCTCTGTCGGAGCCGGAGTCGCGGTGGCGTTCGCGGGCGCGGTGATTTTTCTACCTGACTGTCTTCGCGAATCGTTTGTTCCCAACGCGACAACTTCGTCCCCCGGAAGTGCTTCCCCAGCGCGGACGATCCATGCGATGGTTTGGCCCACGGGCACGTCGTCACCCGGCGCTGCCTTCACACCGGCGAGAATGCCGTCTCCGGGTGACTCGACTTCCATCACGGCTTTGTCGGTTTCGATCTCAAGGAGAGGGTCGCCCGTGGTAACGCTTTCACCTTCCTTCTTGAGCCACGAAATTACTTTGCCAGTCTCCTGGGCCATTTCGAGCGCGGGCATCACGACACTGATCGCCATAGATTCTATTAGTCGCCGACGGGGATGCGCTCCTGCCTGGAACTGGCTTCGATCATCCCGCGGACGCGCTGGGTCGGGTTTGATTCGGTTTCGCGGATCGCAGGCAGCGGACCATCTACCGTGACGTAGTGTCTGCCCGCCACCAGAAGTTGTTCAGCCGGAAAACGCGTAATGACTTCGTGTCCGGTTTCGGTAACCACGATTTCCTCCTCAATGCGGGCGGCGCTCCAGCCATCGGTGGAAGGCCAGAAAGTTTCGAGCGCGAAGACCATGCCGGGTTTGATTTCGCACGAATGCTCGAGCGAGACGAGACGGCTGATTACGGGCTTCTCCCAGATAGCAAGGCCGATGCCATGACCGTATTGCAACGCGAATGCGGCTTCTTCGTCCGGGAAACCGAATTCCTGAGCCTTCGGCCACACGGAAGCAATTTCGGCCGTGGTACGGCCCGGGCGGACAAGTTCGATCGCGGCGTCTAGATATTCGCGGCAACGTTTGTAGGCATCGTTCATCGCATGCGAGGCGTAGCCGATGGTGAAACAGCGGTAGTAACAGGTCCGGTATCCCATGTACGAGTGAAGAATGTCGTAGTAGACGGGATCTCCGGGACGCAACACACGGTCGGAGAAAACATGCGGATGCGGATTGCAGCGCTCGCCGGAAATTGCGTTGACCGCTTCCACGTATTCCGAGCCCATGTCGTACAGAACTTTGCTGACCAGGCCGACAGCCTGGTTCTCGCTCATGCCGGGCTTCATGGCGCGATAGAGTTCGTCATACGCGGCGTCGACCATCATGGCGGAGTGGTTGAGGAGGCTGATTTCGTCGCGCGTCTTAATGAGGCGCGCTTCTGACATCAAGGCTTGTCCATCGACGACTTTGATTCCTTCTTTTTGCAGAGCGAAGAGTACGGGCAATTCAATGATGTCGATGCCGACCGGTTCTTTATGCAGGCCGCGCATTTCGAGTTCGATCCGGATCTTTTTGGCGACATCTTCCGCGCGACCCATCTCCGGCGTCATGGCGCCGCGCAGCATGGAGATGCCGGCGCGCGAACGTTCACCCAGCCACGGGCAATGCAACTGATGATGTTTGGCTGCCGATCCGAAGTCCCACAGGATTGGTTCGTCGTTTTGCGGAAGGAGGGTGAAGCGATTCGCTTTGTCTTGCGCCCAGGTTCCAATGTGGGTTGCGGTGAGGTAGCGGACATTGTTCATGTCGAAACAGAGGAGAGAGCCCATCTCGGATTTCTTGAGAAGATCTTTGGCGCGGGCAAGACGTTCCCGCCGCAGGCGATCGAAGTCGATCCGATTCTCCCAATCGACCGCCATTGATCCGTATGTGGGTAGAGCCATAAAAATCTCCTTTGACGTTCCTAGCGGCCGCAGAGAGCGCGCGCCGCCTCGAACACTGTCTGTTCGGTCGGCACCGTTACATCTTCCAATGGCGGTGAAAACGGAATCGGAACGTGCATCGCACCCATGCGTTTGACCGGCGCGTCCAGATCGTAGAATGCGCCGGTCGCAATCACTGACGCAAGTTCGGCAGTGACGCCGTAGCGCTCATAGCCTTCGTCAAGAATGATGGCGCGCGACGTTTTCTTTGCCGAATCAACTAGAGTTTTTTCGTCGAGAGGCCACATGGTGCGCGGGTCGACCACTTCGGCGCTGATTCCGATTTCTTCGAGCAGAGCGGCCGCTCCGAGTGCCACTTGTACCATGCTGCTGGTGGCGATCAAAGAGATGTCTTCGCCCACGCGCTTGATGTCCGCGACGCCGAGTGGGACCGTGTAGTCGCCTTCTGGCACCGAGCCCTTCAACTTGTACATCATCTTGTCTTCGAAGAAGACTACGGGATTGTCGTCGCGGATCGCGGCCTTCAGCAGGCCCTTGGCATCGTAGGGCGTCGAAGGCAGAACCACTTTCAATCCGGGAACATGGCAGAACCACGCATGCAGCGACTGCGAATGTTGCGCCGCAGAGCGGCGCGTCGCTCCG
>JBAWBE010000629.1:0-3823 GCA_049589635.1 Terriglobales bacterium | reverse complement strand
GCCGCGGTGCTGGACATGCTACGGGCATCGAACAAAGAACTAGCGCAAACTGTATTGATGATCACGCATAACCCTGAAGCCGCGGAGTATGGCGACCGCATCATCCACATGCGCGACGGTGAGATTGTGCCACCAGAGCAGGATCCGCAGTGGACACCACATCATCCAGCTGAAGGATTGCGGACATAATTGCGGACGTAGACGAGCAGGTTCTGTATGTCATATCGCGACGAATTCACGAAACCGATTCTTCCCGGCACCGCAGCCAGCGACTACGAACGCTATCTGCGCACTGACGAGTTGCTGGCGCTGCAAAAATCGCCCGCCGAACTTTCGCACAAAGATGAGATGACCTTTCTGGTCGTGCATCAGGCTTCCGAGTTGCTGATGAAAGGCGGAGCCTTCGAACTTGACCGGGCACTCGAACATCTTGAACGCGCCGACTACGGCAACGCGTCCCGCTTGATTCGCCGCGCCAATCAACTGATTGAGCCGGCGATCGGCCTCCTGCACATTCTTGAAACCATCACGCCGTATGACTATCACATCATCCGCGCCGGGCTTGGCCATGGCAGCGGGCTTGACTCGCCCGGATTTCTCGCGCTGCTGCACGTCGGGCCGCGGCTCGGGACCGCGTTCAATCTGCAGCTGCAAAGCGCCGGCCTGACGGCCGACGATCTTTATCGCCGCCACGAAGAATTTTTCGGCCTGCATGATGTCGCCGAGCGACTGGTCGATTTCGACGAGCGCATGCAGATCTTTCGTTTCCATCACTTGAAACTTGCCGAACGCATCATCGGCGGCCGAGTCGTCGGGACGATGGGCACGCCCGTCGAAGTTCTACAGCAGCGCATGGAGCACTGGCTCTATAAGGACCTATGGGATGTACGCAACAAAATCACGGCCGCGACGAACCCCGCCACAGCCGCGAAATAGTTGATTGGGCTAACTTCTGATCACGAAGGGCTGTCGATTAACGTTTGCCCGCGTGGCCGCGCCCATCTCTCACCTCATTCCCCTTGAAATGCTCGATCTTGTCGAGACGCTTTCCGGGTTCGGGGTGGTCGCCGCGATGTGGCATGGCGCCGTGATAGCCGTGGTCGGGATGGAATCGGTTATTAACGTGTCCGTGAAAGCCTTCGGGGCCGTGAAACCACGGTCCAGCGCCAATGAAGACGCCACCTGTGAACCATTCCGGGCCGTAATAGCCATAGGGCGCGCAGTCGTAGGGCGGGACGTCGTAGTAGCCGTACGGGCATACCGGAGCGACCCCAATGCCGACTTCGACTTGGGCCTGCGTAGTTGGTGGAATGGCCGCAAAGCAGATCGCAACCACGGCAGCTAACGCAAAGAATTTAAATCCGTTCATTCGATTATCCTCATGTTATTCATTGGGTTTGATGGTTCCTCGCGCTCTTGTCGCGTAGCGCAATTCCATCTTTGACGATGTGTCACATATCGGACAGACAACTACGATTCAGTTTGGCTGCGAGCGGTTGGCTTTTGAAGAACAAAGGCAGGTACCGGCAGACCGGTTCCGGCAGGAAATCCGGGCAACCGCGCTCGGAAGACGCCTGGAATTTGGGGCAGAATTGCCACTTTGCGTACGAGCGGCCGATGAACTTTTGGTTATGAACTCCTGGTTTGCCCCATGGGCGCGCGGTAATTTATACTGGGCAAGTTCGAGCGGGAGTAACTCAGTGGTAGAGTGCGACCTTGCCAAGGTCGAAGTCGCGGGTTCAACTCCCGTCTCCCGCTCCAGTTTTGCCGAGCCCCGCGCCCCGCGAGGGCTTTTCGTTTTAGCGTAGTTTATTATTAGCAAGGCATCTGGCGCGGTAGCCAAGTGGTAAGGCAGAGGTCTGCAAAACCTCTATTCGTCGGTTCGATTCCGACCCGCGCCTCCATTCCTTCTGGGTCTTCCGCGAGTCCATCGACGAAGCCCTTCCGAGAGCCTCGACCTTCGCTGCCGCGTACCTGAATCACCGCTCCATCAGTGTTGTTGTGAGTCGTGTAGGCCCCTCTACGCAGGAGTTCGAACGCTTTTAATCCTCATCCCGTCTTTCGCTTCGCGGTATGCGCGCTTCACTCCGACCGGAACATATCCTTGATCGAAGCTGAAGACGCGCTCGGGATTGTCTCCCACGAACTGTTTGCGCAGCGCGCTAAAGTCGGCGGCTTTCACTGCCTGCTCGACCGTCAACCCGCGTTTGAATGCGTCGGTGGCCTGCGCTTTGGTCGCCTCCAGGAGTTCAATGGTGAGCGCGATATAAGCCTTGTCGTGCATGACCGGGCCATGCCCTGGGACGATCACCGTCGCATCGATCGCTTCCAGCTTCTTCATGGTCTCGATCCACTCGCCAAAGAATGATCCATAAGGATAGGGAACAGGATGCACGAGAAGATCGCCCGTCATGAGCACCTTGCTGTCGGGAACATAAATGACGGCGTCGCCCGCGGTGTTTCCGCGGCCAAGAAACATCACCTGCACCTCGCGCTTGCCCAGATAAATGGTGAGCCGGCTATCGAAAGTCAGTGCAGGCAAGGCATGATTTGCCCTTTTCAACTCCGGGATAAACGCGTCGAGCTGCGGGAGTGAAGTTTCGTAATATTTGCGAGTTTCGGCGTCAATCGGTTTTCCTTTGTAGCTGCCATCGCTGAGCACCTTGCGAATGCGGTCAGCGGTGTCTGCGCTCACTTCTTTTTTCGGCAGCACGTTCTCGATCGCATCGTGGGTCGCTACGGTACTGACGATTTGGAGGCCGGGAAAGGCTTCCTCATAGAGGCCGTTTCCCGCGTTGTGATCGGGATGCCAGTGCGTGTTCACCAGGAACCGCACCGGTTTGTCGGTCATGCGTTTAATCTCGGAAATGATTCGCGCGGTAGTGGTCGGAGCATGACCTGAGTCGACGACCAGCACGCCGTCGTCGCCGATCATAGCGACCGAATTCCCGCTCACGAATGGAGTGTTGTTCTCCGGCGGGATAAAGCCAACAATTCCTTCCGCGAGTTTGACCGTTTCGTAAGTGGTCATCCCCGGAGGAAGCGCGTTGGTCACACCCTGTCCGACGATCAATGGCGACAGGACTACGAACATCCCAGCGGTAAAAATGGTGGCGAACGCTGAGCGACGTGGCATGAGCATTTTTCTTCTCTTGTTGGAGCTCGATTAATTTGCGTTTGATACCTCGCCTTAGACGGCGCGGCCCATCATGCGTGAGCACTTCTTCCGGGCGTGTGTACTGCCAGCAGCCTTCATTCTCAAATCTCGCTGCCTCCCACTTCATGACAAGAAGAAAGTGCTCGCTGGTTGAACGAACAAATCTGTATCCCGCATGATCGTCGACCGCTGCCGGTTCCGGCCAATCCGCCGCGCTGATTCCGCGAGGTCGTTGACCAAAGTGCGCACTGCAACTCCCCGCTGTGACTAGGGTCACATTGCATTCGTTTTCGCGAGGTATACAGTCTTTTTCATACCCCGCTTCGGCGTTCCAAATCGCGGGAACAGGGGGATTCCTCCTCATGATCTAATGGAGCGGGAGCCTTTCCCCACCGTCGTTGCAGGTAGGCGCGGCCGTCGACGGCTCCCGACTTGATTCGCAGGAGGACCAGATTGCATCCAATACGTCAAGATCCTCTTTTGAGGGTCGAAGGGTTGAGTAAAGTCTTTCGCTCAGGCGAAGCGGACTTGGTGCTCTTTGAAAATCTGTCTTTTCAAGTTGATAAGGGAACGATGCTCGGAATCGTCGGGCAATCGGGTGCGGGAAAGAGTACCTTGTTGCACATCATTGGCGCGCTTGATAGGCCTTCGGGCGGTGCCGTATAC
>JBAWBE010000628.1:0-1624 GCA_049589635.1 Terriglobales bacterium | reverse complement strand
TGAACGACAACGGCAGCATCATCTTCAACGGATCGGTGCACAATTATCTCGGTCAACCAGGCTTGGCTGCCTACGCTGCTACGAAAGGCGGACTCGTCTCGATGGCGCGATCCATCGCCGCAGACCTTGCACCGCGCAAAATTCGCGTGAACGTGGTGGCTCCCGGAGCGACGAAGACTCCTATCTGGAAGCGCGGGCCGCGCGCCAGTGTCACTCAAGAGGAATCCGCAAAAATTTCCGACTTCTTCTCTTCCACGATTCCACTTGGCCGTTGGGGCGAGCCGGAAGAGCTGGCCAGGGCAGTGCTTTTTCTTGCCTCGGCCGATTCGTCGTACATCAACGCGGTCGAGCTGGTGGTGGATGGCGGCCTGACGGGTGCTCCCTTCGGAGCTGCCGTTCTTCGCGGCTGACGCGGAAGCCAACCCATCGAAGGCCGGCTCGGGACAAGGGAGGCAGACATGAAATCCTGGAAAGCAGTTTCGCTAATTCTGGTTGCTCTTGCGGTTGCGGCCGCGGGGTACGGGCTGATTCTCGTGCGGCACGGCTTCAGCGCACTAGCCACACCATCAGCGATTGAGGAATTCGCGGCCACAACGGCACGCAAATTGGCCGTGCCATCCGCGTATCGCCAACTTCGCAATCCCATCACCGCTTCAACAGAGGGTAGTGGGCTACTTTGAAAAAAGCCGAATGAGCAGCGTGAGCCATACCAGTGCGCAGACGAAACCGCCTATACCCGTCACGCGCAGATAGACCGGGTACCATTCCTTCATCACTATCCCAGCAAAGGGCCAGTTCCTGAGCCACCTCGGACTGCTTAGGTGCTTACGCCTCATATACGCTGCAACTTTGTTCGGCTGTACAGCGCAGAAAGCACATGTGGCAGCTATTGCGATTCCACAAGTGAGCGCGAAGAGCATTATGAATAGTGGTGGCCTCACTTACGCGGCTCCTTTCGCTCTCCGCTGTTCGTAGGCTTCCCAGAGGGCAACCAAATCCTCTACGCTCCAGAGTCGATCCGTCACGCCTGCGGCCATTGCTGGAGATACGCGAAGTGTACGATGAATCTTGATGAAGTTGTACGCGAAATAGTTTAGAGCCGTGGCAGCCGCATGGTTGTCCAATTTGCGCGAGAAGCCATTCGACAGGCGGGTGTAGCGGCGCATTGTGGTACGAACCGTCCAATTCTGGCGTTCAACAAACGAAGTCGAAACGTGTTTGAAGTCGGGATTCCCGCTCACCGCCTTCATGTCGCAGCCAATACACTTTGCCGGGGAGTAGCGAGTCTCGTTTTCCAGCGGTGCGCGATAGACTTTGTGCAGTTGGGCATAATCGACTTCCGATCCGAACGCATCTTCAATCACGTTCACATAGGTGCGCAGCGCGTCTGTTGTGATTTGTACGCGGCCTTTGACACGTTGGGCCAGATCGTTCACGAAGTCTGTTGCGGTCGCTAGATCGCGCTGCCCAAGCCGCCATGAGGGAACCAATTTGGTGTCCGCATCGACCGCGACCCACAGCCAAATATCGCCCGCATCCGGATTCTTGCGGGCAATCTCTTCTGTGCGGTTTTTCTCTTTGCAAAATATCCAAGACCACAGCTCGTCCAGTTGAAGCCTCTTGC
>JBAWBE010000627.1:0-9807 GCA_049589635.1 Terriglobales bacterium | reverse complement strand
TCGAGCGCCTGCTTAAGCTGATCCGCAGTGATCAGGCTGTCTTTGACCAGAATTTCGCCAAGTCGAGAAGACATGAGTATCCGGGAGTGGTACTAGAACCCACCCGATGAGCCAGCGTAGCATGAGGACCTGCCGAAAAAGGTCAGCGGGTGCGAGCTTCGTAGTGAATCAGCTAACATCCGATACGCCGCCGCCGAACCTGTACGATGGTACAGGCTAATTTTTGCTCCTGTACCATCGTACAGGTCCATTATTGTCAGTCACTTAGCGGCACACGGCGAATCTTCAGTTTCGACGAAAAATGTGGGAATTCTTGACAGGAATTTTGGCGGCGCTCACGCGCGCCAAGGCGCGTGATTCGCAAGGGCTCACGCCCGAAAAAAATCTTGTTCTGAGACGCGCGAGGGCTAGCGTCCGGGCCGCACAGTCTGTTACGATGTCTCGGTTCCAGGGCGGTTAGCTCAGCGGTTAGAGCATCCCGCTTACACCGGGAAGGTCCGCGGTTCAAATCCGTGACCGCCCACCACAAATTGTTACCCGTTTTCGCGGGGGACGTAGTTCAGTTGGTTAGAACGCTGCCCTGTCACGGCAGAGGTCGCGGGTTCGAGTCCCGTCGTCCCCGCCAATCATTTTAAATTGCCTGGAATGATTGGTTCATACCGCTAAAGCTCACAACTCAAGCCACAAAAGTTATTGCGCTCTTGCGTTCGTCCCCACAAGGGTCGAGCGCAGCGCCCTGAATCGTACCTCTGAAAACGCATCGGACGGTTCATCCTCGCAGGTCGGCTGAAGACGCCGCTTGGCACACCTAAATATGCCTTGACACGTATATACGCTGTGAGGTATATCAGGTGAATGGAATCTGCTTTCGAAATCATTGCGGAGCCGAACCGCCGGGCGATATTGAGCCTGCTGGTCTCTTCAGAACGGTCGGTTGGAGAGATCGAGCGCCAGCTTCATATGACGCAGCCGACCGTGTCGAAGCACCTGCGAGTGCTGCGAGAGGCCGGTTTCGTGGAATCCACCGTGGACGCACAGCGCCGTCTCTACCGGCTGAAACCTGAATCGCTTCAGGAGGTGGATATGTGGCTGGCTCAGTTCCGTCGGTTCTGGTCCGCTCACGTGGATGCTCTCGAACGCCACCTCGACCGCATGGATCAATTGACAGTGAAAAGGCCATCATCAAGAAAACGGAACCCAAGGAGAAGACGGCGCGGCCCAAACTGCGGACGTGATAAAGGAGACGCGAAATGAAAATCAAAGTGACGAGCTTATACGTGGACGACCAAGAGAAGGCCCTGCGCTTTTACACCGACGTACTCGGATTTGCCAAGAAGACCGATTTCAGTCAGGGCCCATATCGCTGGCTGACCCTCGTCTCGTCTGAGGACCCGAACGGCACTGAACTGCAGCTTGCGCTGAACAACAACCCCGCAGCCAAAGCCTATCAGCAGGCGATGTTTCAGCAGAACCAGCCCGCGATCATGTTCTTCACTGACGACGTCAAGGGCGACTACGAGCGGATCAAGGACCGCGGCGCCGAGTTCACCATGCCACCCACTGACGTGACCGGCTCGACCATTGCGATGCTGAAAGACACTTGCGGCAACCTCATTCAGCTCACCCAGCTGGCACGCTATTAAGGTTAATAAGGAGAAGAAGGTGAGCGATCGCGAGCGGTACACACCAGGTCCGGCCGGCGGGGCGCAGATACGAAAGGACGGAGAGAAGTGGACGCTCATTCTCGTTCGAGAACTGCGCCACTCGCCGGAAAAAGTGTGGCAGGCGCTTACCGACCCAGCGCATCTGCGCGAATGGGCGCCCTTTCAGACCGATGGGAGCCTAGATACGGTTGGATCGGTGAAGCTCACTTGGGCGGGCAACCCCACGCCGCTGGAAACAAAAGTCACGCGAGCCGACGCTCCCAAGCTACTCGAATACGGCGATACGAGGTGGGAACTGGAAGCCTTGGGTCGCGGCACGCGCCTCACCCTGTGGCACAACATCGATCGCCGGTTCATCGCGTGGGGCGCCGCGGGCTGGCACATCAGCTTCGACGTTTTGGATCGCCTGCTTGCGGGTGAGCCAATTGGACGCGTCGCCGGTGCTGACGTCATGAAGTTCGATGGCTGGCATCGGCTGGTCGCGGAGTACGCCGAGCAGTTCGGGATAGAAAAACCCAACTCGCCACCTCAACCGGGCTCGGGAGTCAATCAAAGTTAGACCAGAGTAAATCGCCGATAAGGAGGAAATGAATCATGAAAGAGGCCACCAAACGTTCGATTTTTCGTTGGATTCATATCATCTGTGGCATTCCGATGATCGGTTACATATATGATTCACCTTCGGACACCCCATACTATGCCCCCACTGTTCGATACGTCTTTCTTCCTATTTTGCTCCTTTCGGGATTATGGATGTGGAAAGGCCACGTCGTTCGACGACTCTTTTCGAAGAACAGAACTCCTGGCATGACAACCGGACAAAAATTGGAGGCATGAACATCCAATGAATCCATCGGAACGTATTGACCAGCTGATTGCAGAGCTCACGGACTGGCGCGGCAAGACGCTCGCCAGCATCCGCAAGAGCTTCCTTGAGGCCGACCCGGAGATCATCGAAGAATGGAAGTGGATGGGAAGCCCAGTATGGTCTCGCGATGGAATGATTGCGGTCGCCAACGCCCACAAAGACAAGGTGAAGGTTACCTTTGCCCAAGGGGCGCGGCTCCCGGATCCTGACAAGCTCTTCAACGCGGGCCTCGGCGGCAGCACGTGGCGAGCGATCGATCTTTTCGAGGGCGATAAGATCAATCAGCGTGCTCTGAAAAATCTCGTCCGTGCCGCCATTGCTTACAATCAAATCAAGCTGACGGGGAAAGCGGGTACTCGAGCGAAAGCACGTAAGAGCAAAGACTGATGAAGCTAAAGACTTCTTGTCACTAATTCTCTTTGCTGGACTGCCTGACACTGGTGCTTGACGCCGCTGCACGCGGCGCTGTCATGGCGGAGGTCGCGAGTTCGAGCCTCGTCGTCCCTCCATCTGTTCCAATCTGGGCAGGCTGCGGAATCCTGTTGCGAATCGTTCACAACGTCGCGGAACATCGTTGACTTCCTCTTGTAGGTGTTCTACTTTGTCGCGCATAGCATCGTTCCTATGGGACGCAGCCCCTTCATCGTGAGCAGTCACGGCCAACCGATATCGTCGGCCCGCATTTTTCGTAACTGTCTTATAGACCTGGGTAAACTCGCCGCCGGCTTGTAATTTTCCCCCAGCGCCCGCATTTTCCCTTTTCGTTTCAGGATCCACCGAAACACTGCGCGTATCCAGCAAGAGAACGGGATTACGTTCAAGTTCAAAAAGGAGCAGGCGATGAAAGTCTTACGCTTTCTGAGCGTGATCGTCGCAGTTTTTTTCCTTGTGAGTCCAGGTTCCCTGGCGCAAACCAGTGAGGGCCGTATTCTGGGGACCATCCGTGATTCGTCGGGTGCCGTGGTAGTCGGCGCGAGGGTGACGATTACGAACACCGGCAAGCAGGTCTCGCGCGAGCTGGTGACGAATGAAACGGGCGAATATGTCGCGCCGGCTCTCGAGCCGGGCTTATATACCGTCGCGGCGGAAGCGTCGGGCTTCAAGAAAGTCGTCAGCAGCCCTGTGCGCGTCGAAGTGACGAACGACATTCGCATTGATCTGCAACTGCAACCGGGAGCCGTAAACGAGACCGTAGTCGTCAACGAGGCGGCCGCGGCCCTGATTGATTCAACCAGTCCGACCTTGGGGGGCTCGTTCGGCAATAAAGAGATCAACGAGTTGCCGCTGCAAGGACGCGACTGGCAAAACCTGGTCATGCTTCTCCCCGGGGTTGATCGCACGCCCGGCGGAGGATTCCACTCGATCATTTCCAACGGTGCACGCCCCGAAGACAACAATTACCTGGTTGATGGGACTGACGACAACGACCTCTATTACGGAACCTCGGTACTAAATGAAGAAGGGGTCAGCGGCACGCCCGCGAGTCTTCTCCCCATCGACGCGATTCAGGAATTCAGCACACAAGAGCACCCCACGTCGGAATATGGTTGGAAGCCGGGGGCGGCGGTACAGCTTGGCTTGAAGTCGGGCACCAACCAATTCCACGGGTCGGCGTATTACTTTGCGCGGAACAGCGCTGCGGACGCGCGAAATTATTTCGATCCCGTCGGCCAGCCTCTATCACCGCTTATTTTGCACCAGTTCGGAGGCTCTGCCGGTGGAGCGATCGTAAAAGACAAGCTTTTCATCTTCGGAGCCTATGAAGGCGTGCGAGACAAGGTTGGCAATCCGCTGCTGGCGAACAGCCCGGACACGGTCACGCTGGGCGGCGACCTGAACAACAGCATTCCGGACGTCAAAGCGAACTGCCAAGCGCTGCCTGGCTGCGTGATCAATCCATTGAGCAACACAATTGCAGCGCTTTATCCCGTGAATAATGGTTCAGCCGGTCCGGGCTTGCTTTTTCAGGATCTCGCGAACTTGAACCGCGCAGACAATGCACTCGTCAAAGTTGACTACCATTTTTCGCAAAATAACACGCTCACTGGACGCTACTTCTTCGCGGACAGCACGCAAACAGAAGAAGACGGCTTGTATCTCGCGCCGCAATTCCTTTCGCAAGCGCAGACACGCCCTCAAATCGTTGGCCTGAATTGGACCTATACGCCAACCAGCAACTGGGTGAGCGAGGCGCGTTTTGGATACAGCCGATTCTCGCAGCAGATTGTTTCCGCGGACCATAGCGTCAACCCGACCACGTATGGAATCAATACAGGCGTTACCAACCCATTGAATTTCGGTCTCCCGGAGATTGACGTCGGAAATTTCTACCAGCTTGGCGGAGGGAATGGATATCCGCTTTTCACAACACCCACGGAGACTTATCAGTTTTCTGAAGGCCTCGGATATTTAAAGGGGCGCCACAATATTCGGTTCGGGGGCGAGATACGCCACGGCGCGGTGGACAATTTGCGCAACCGCCACGCAAAAGGGGAGGTTTTCTTCGAGAGCCTGCAGGATTTCCTGGAAGCCGGGTCGGTGGACCCAGGAAATGGAACCGCGCTAAATCCAGGTTGTCAAGAGACGCCGTGCGGACCTTTCGACGGAGAGATCCTGTCCGGAGACACGCGCCGAGTCATAACGGAGAACGCGTACGCAGCGTACGTCATGGACGAGTTCCGCTTCAATCCCAGGTTGACGATCACCGCCGGGCTGCGCTACGAGGTTTCCGGCGTGATCCACGAGCAAAACGATCTGATCGCCAACTTCGAGCCGACCATCGGGTTTGCTCAGGTGGGCAAACAGATTTCGACGCCCTATCACGTACAGCACGATAACTTCGCTCCGCGCCTAGGCATCGCGTGGGATCCCTGGGGGGACGGAAAAACAGTGATTCGCGCGGGTGCCGGAATCATGTACGAAATGGCGCCTATTTCGGATTTCATCGGACAGACGGCCGGCGGCGGAATAGGGCTGAACACAATTCCGACTGGCGCGATGGGAGTTACGCCGGGCGGCGGGTCGATCACTGCAGCGGTTGTGTCAGCCGACGGTAGCGACCCTACACAACTAAATTGGACGGACTCTAACACACAGGTATTTCCAATCCTGTCGCAGCCGATCACTTGCAGTGCGGACGGGCCATGCAGCATTACGTCCGTCAAGAATCACCTCGATACTCCTTACACGGAATTCTGGAATCTCAACGTGCAGCGAGAGATTAAAAATTGGTCTTCACTGCAGGTGGGATACGTGGGACAACGAGGCGTCAAGCTCTTTAGCATGCTCGACATTAACCAGCCGAATGCGCCGGCGGCAGCGGCTTGTTACGACGGCGGGGGCCACTACTTCGCGTGCGAACAAACCAACCGCCCGTTCTTCAATCAGTATAACTTCCTCGGCGAGACCACAGAATTTGGAAATGCTGAGAACTCGAGCTATGACGGCCTGCAAGTGACTTACAAAACCCACAGCTGGAAGGGACTGAATATCGTAGCCGGTTATACCTATGCACATTCCATCGATGAATCCACGAGCAACCGGCATTTCAACGTCCAGAACAGTTTGGATGTTCGCGGCGAACGCGGTAACAGCGACTACGATATCCGGCACCGCTTCACGTTTGCGGTCACCTACGCCATTCCGGGACGTAAGAGTTTTGCCCAGCTTCTCGAAGGCTGGCAGCTAAACTCGATTGTCATCCTCCAAAGCGGCATGCCCTATACGCTCTACGATTACGACGACGACATCAGCTTTACCGGGGAGTTCAACGACCGTTGGAACATCACCGGGAGTCCGAACAATATCCATTGGTCGAAAACGAATTCGATTCCATTCATCGACCCGAGCACGTTCACTACTGACAGCATGGGAAATGTGAACGGCGGCAACAAACAGTGTATAAGCGCTGCAGGCAATCAAGCAGCGGTGAACCAGCTCGCAAACTACGGTTGCTTCGTTTCGGGATCCACCGTGCTAACGCCTCCTGTTGATGGAACGTTCGGCGACTCCGGTCGCAATATTTTTCGTGGACCGGATTTCACGAACTGGGACTTCTCAATGAGCAAGAACACAAAGTTGGGCGAACACCTGACGCTTCAGTTTCGCGCCGAGTTTTTCAACATCCTGAACCATCCCAACTTTGCGGGCATCAACCAAAATCTAGAAGGATCGAGTCCGGGGCTCGCCGCATTTACTCCCGACCTTGGAGCTTCGAATCCCGTCCTCGGGAGCGGAGGTTCACGTCACATTCAGCTGGGAGCCAAATTCATTTGGTGATTCGATTCGCGGGACCGTCGACGACTTGTCGATCAATTGGCGCTTGGTCGATTGCTCACCGACTCCAGCGGTAGAGCGCCCGGTGCGCGCAGAGTGCGTACATCGCGCATTGGCGGTTGACCGAAGAAGCGGCTGTATTCGCGATTGAAATGGCTGGCGCTCTCGTATCCGACTTCAAATGCCGCGCTGGCGGCATCCAACCCGTCGATCAACATTCGTTCTCGCGCTGCGTGCAGGCGAAGTTGTTTTTGATACTGGAGAGGACTCATCGCCGTCAGCGCGCGGAAATGGTGATGCAGCGTGGAGACGCCCATGCCCGCGATTTTTGCGAGTTCATCCAATCGAAGCGGCTTCGCGTAGTTCGCCCGGACCCACGCGGCGGCCTTTGCTGTGCGGTGACTCTGCTCTCCCAGTGTGGCAATACCTCGAAGGCGTGTTCCCTCCGGTCCCCGCAGGATTCGGTAAATGATTTCGCGTTGAATCAGTCCGCTCAGAAACGGTATGTCCTGCGGCGTGCTCAGCAAATCCACGAGCCGGCAGCAGGCATCGAGCAACTCTGCGGTAGCTTCAGGGGTGGACATGGCGGGCTTGTCCGCTATTTCCTCCCGCGCCTGAATCTCCTCGCGAGCCAGCAAGTCTCGAACGATGGGCATTTCGAGCTTGAGTATGATACTGAGATACGGCACTTCCTCGCTGGCCTTGATGACATTGCAAACCACCGGCAAATCGAGCGACGTCAGCAGGTACCGCGACTCGTCGAAGATGAAGGTGGTTCCGGCAAGAACGGCTTGCTTTCGGCCTTGGGCGACCACCGCTAGACTCGGCTCGTACGTGGCTAAGCCAGGCGCGGTCGGTGCGGTCCGCCGGCTCAGCGTCAAACCGGGAACCTCGGTTACGAGGCGCTCTCCGGTTCCAACGAAAAAGGCAATCTTGCGAGCCAACGCCTTGCGCATCTTGTTTGCGCGATCTGGCGCAGGAGTTACGTTTATGCGAGGTTTTTTCATAGTCGTGGCATCCTCTTCAGAATCTGAGCATAGGGCCGCCGCGCCATTCGCATCAAGAATTTTCCTCAGTCCAAGAGGATCAGGCAATAAATCGGAAGAATCAGGCTACCGCTTCGTGAGGGTTTGACCGTAATCTCGACATCAGAGCGCAAGCTCGGAGGAAAAAATAATGCAAAAGCGCAAACTTGGAAAGAGCAATTTGGAAGTCTCGGCACTCGGCTTCGGCTGCATGGGCATGAGTTTTTCTTACGGCCCGCCCAAAGACAAAAAAGAAATGATTAAGCTTCTACACGCGGCGGTTGATCGAGGCATCACGTTTTTTGATACCGCGGAGGTTTATGGCCCGTTCTTAAACGAAGAACTGGTCGGTGAAGCGCTGGCTCCCTTTCGCGGCAAGGTGGTGATCGCCACTAAATTCGGGTTCGATGTGGGCGGCCCCGATCATCGCCCAGGAGCCTTCACTCAGAATAGCCAGCCTGCTCACATCAAGGAGGCCGTCGAAGGGTCGCTCAAGCGGCTGCGCGTGGAGACCATCGACCTTTTGTATCAGCACCGCGTTGATCCTAACGTTCCCATCGAAGACGTCGCCGGCACTGTGAAGGAACTGATTCAAGCCGGCAAGGTGAAGCACTTCGGAATGTCCGAGGCTGGCGTAAAAACGATTCGCCGCGCGCATGCGGTCCAGCCGCTCACCGCGCTGCAGAACGAATACTCGCTGTGGTGGAGGAAGCCGGAGGCGGAGGTGATCCCACTGCTTGAAGAACTGGGAATTGGTCTCGTGCCATACAGCCCACTGGGCAAAGGCTTCCTCACGGGCAAGATTGACGCGAACACAACATTCGAGAAGAGCGATTTTCGCAGCACGCTTCCCCGCTTTGCGCCGGAAGCGATGAAAGTGAATCTGGCGGTCGTCGATCTGATTGGCCGAATCGCGAAGCAGAAGAACGCGACTCCGGCGCAGATCGCACTGGCCTGGGTGCTCGCGCAAAAGCCGTGGATCGTTCCGATTCCCGGAACGACGAAGCTCAACCGTCTGGACGAAAATATTGGAGCGCTGTCAGTCCAACTAACGGCCGAGGATCTGCAGGAAATAGACGCCGCCGCTTCTCAAATCACGCTCCAAGGCGCTCGGTACCCAGAACGCCTGGAACAAATGACCGGGCTATGAGCGGCCAGTAGAAGACGGAAGCGAGCTCTCGTGAAAATCCTCCAATGACGGCATGGTCGAAAGACGAACTGCGCAAGATTGCCGAAGCCGATGATTTGAACATTTCTCCGTTCCGAGAGGACGGTGTGACCTACGGCACTCCGACGTGGATTTGGTCCGTTGTAGTTGATGGCGCTCTCTACGTCCGCGGCTACAACGGACAGAAATCTCGTTGGTACCAGGCGGCGGTGAAGCAGAAGGCTGGACGCATCACCGTCGCCGGAATGACGAAAGAAGTCGCTTTCGAACCGGTAGATGGACCGATTAACGACCGCATCGACGAGGGCTATCGCGCGAAGTACCAAGGCAGCCCGTACCTCAAACCGATGATCGGCTCGCGCGCTCGCTCCGCGACCGTCAAGGTCCTGGCGCGCGGCCCACGCATGAATACTCAGTGAGGAACCCAGGTGGGATTGTGCGTAAAGAGCCCGTTCACAAAACCCATCTGGTACACGATGAACAGCCCGAAGCCCAAACTGATCAAACCTGACGCCATTCCCAGGCCGCGATTCAGGCGCGCGAATCGCGTTTCGGAAAATTTAAACGGCACGGCGATCGCCGCGGTGATCAGCATCATTCCCGCAACAGTGCCCACGCCGAACACGAGCAAATATAGGATCGCCCAAGTGGGCACGCGAATCGTGGTCAACACGAGCAACGCGACCGCCGCGGAGCCCGCGAGGCCATGCACGATCCCGACGGCGAACGGCCGGACCAGCTGGTAAACGCCCAGCCGTCCGAATGTACGATCCATCCAGCCCACCGGAGTCGCGTCTTCGGCGTGGC
>JBAWBE010000626.1:0-20261 GCA_049589635.1 Terriglobales bacterium | reverse complement strand
GGTTGAGGTCGAGCAGCTTCGGGCTGCCAATGTCGACCCATGGAAGGTCGTCACTGAGAGGAACACGCTGGGCGCCTCCTCCTCTAATTTGCGTCTGATTGCCGCGTGCGTGGTCGATCAGAATCATGCGCATAACTTTGGCGGCGAAGGTGTAGAAATGGCGCCGATCGTCCCAGTCAGCCTTTTTCTGGTTGAGGAGGCGTAGATAGAGTTCATGGACCAGGGCGGTGGCTTGCATTACATCGGGATTTCGCTCTCTGCCGACATAGGCGGCGGCCACTTCGCGGAGGTGAGGATAGACGAGCGGCATCAGCTCATGAAAGGCGGACGTTTCGCCGTTCTTCCATTTCGCCAGAAGCACCGTGATTTCGCCTTTAGATTGCTCCACAGTCATCCCTGTCTGCGCGGCGCAGCGGACAGGCATTTCCCACAGCCCGCTGTCTTCAATCTGTTGCGCAGCCCCTTATTAGTTTGCACTCTGGCAGGTCAGTTCAGTCTGGCACTTTAGTCTGGCCTTCACCCCCGAAAGTGGCCCCAAAACACACTTCAGTCAAAGAGTTTCGAGATTGTTGAGTCACTTTTCCGTGGTTTCACGCTGTCTGTGGTGAACCGGCAAAGCGGTACGCCAAGCTGGGTAGAAACTTCCGGGCGCGGCGGGGAGGCTGCGCCCGGAGTTTTGAGTTAAGGCTAGGCGGCGATTCGTCGTAAGACAGGTTCACAAATCAAATAGGAGATTCTCATGAAAAGTGTTTGTAAGATCGCAATGCTAATTCTCACGATGCTCGCGGTCTCGGTGTATGGCTTTCCGCAGTCCTCAGTCATGGAGAAGCCATCCACCACGACTCAAAATCTGGTGCGCGGCGTAATTGGACCGGCGGGAAGCAATGTCGGCTGGGCAAATTATTCTCTGTTTAATCTTGTCCCCGGTTCGGGGCTCTTCCCAGTAAGCAGCCCGACCACCGTGTTCTACTTCGGATTCACGGGCGGAACGGAGGCGGACATAGGCAATATGGTTGTCTACACGACTGCGCGAGGCAGTTTGACGATCACCGCTACCACACCCGTTACCCTCGGAGGAAAGTCCAACCCGAGCATTCTCCTCAGCAACACGTCGGTTTGTCCGGTCGCGCCTTCCCAAACCACACCTTGCATTGTGCGGTTCGATCCAACCGCGCTGGCAATGTCGCCGGCGTCCGATTACTACTTTGCGGTGTATTACACGAACGACACCAACAATTCGAGCATCGCGGGGACCCAACCCAGTTCGAACCAGACTAGCTTGGCGGGAACTTACTACGGAGGCACGGACGATACACACCTCACCGTCGGTCAGTCGATCCCAGGCGTCTCGACTCGCAGTCCCTCGTTCCTCATGTACGTCATGAATAACTAGCGAGACGGTTGGACGGGTCCCGCCGATCGGGCGTGCGCGTCGCCCGATACGCAAACTGAATGCAGAAAATTCACATTTTCACAAAATGGAGATTCCAATGAAGACTATTTTCAAGTTCGCAGCGCTGACGGTCATGATGTTCGCTGTTTCAGTGTGTGCCTTTTCCGCGACGGCCGAGAATCTGGTGCGCGGCATAATAGGGCCCGTCACCTCAAACACTAATTGGAGCGGCTACTCGTTGCTGGGGCAGATTCCGGGCGCGGGGCTGATCCCGATTACAAGTACCACCACCACCTTTTACCTCGGATTCACGGCAGGCACGCAGGCGGACGTCAACAATATTGTTCTCTACACGACTCCGCGAGGCAGCTTAACGATCAGCGCGGTCACGCCGGTCACGCTCGGTGGCGTCTCCAATCCTTCGATCGACTTAGCCAGTTCCACGGTCTGTCCGGTAATCGAGATTTCGACGTTTAATCCGTGCATTGTGCGACTCGATCCGACGAAGATCACACTCTCGGCCCTGTCGGACTACTACCTGGTGGTGTATTTCACAGGCAGCGACACCAACAACCAATCGATCGGTCTTACGACGCCCAGCTTTCCACAGAGCAGCCTGAGGGGATCCTACTTCAACGGCGATGACAGCCGGCTTTCAGTTGGTGGGGCGATTCCCAGCACCCTGAATTTTTCCAGCGAACCCTACATGCTCATGTACGTCATGACCAACTAGGGAGTGGGCCGGGTGAACGGGTTCGTGCCGACCATAGGCGATCCACCGAGACATGTGGCAGAACATTTAGAACTCAATTTTGAATAATGGAGATTCCCGATGAAAACATTTTACAAACTCGCAACGTTCACGCTAATGATGACGGTTCTGGCGGCGGGCGCCTTTGCGCAGGAGCCGGAGGAAGGTCAAGTAACCGCTCTTGCGAATCTGACGGAAGGGCAAGGGGTAATCGCTAACAGCGGCAATCCGGCTTGGGACGGCGTTTCTGAGTTCGTTCTGATTCCCGGAGCATCGCTGATGGGAGCAAGTTCCAAAACAACCGCTCTCTATCTCGGATTTACCGGAGGATCCACGGTAGACATCGGCAACATGGTGCTTTACTCGACCCCACGAAACGGCAGCACAGTGCTTAAGGTCGTTAAGGTCACGCTAGGTAGCACGCAAAGTCCGAGCATCAACCTGACGAGCACCTCCGTTTGTCCGGTGCAGCCGGTTTCCGCGACTAGTCCTTGTATTGTGCGGCTCGATACTGTGAAAGCGGCGCTATCGCCGCTCGATGATTACTACTTCACCGTCTATTTTACCCTCGACACCAACAATGAAAAGATCACCGGCGTGGGACAAAGTGTTGCGCCGGGTGCGCTGAGCGGATGGGCGCTCTACGGAGACCAAACTCGAATCGGAGTGAAAGGAGCTCTTCCAACCAACGAGAACACTGACCAAGCGCCGTTTTTCCTCGCATATATTACGAACCAATAACAAGGGCCGAGCGCGTCCCTCTGGGTTCGCGCTCGGGTACCTTCCTTCAACGTAGCTATAGCGTTTTGAATGAACTCCTTTGTCGAATAATCCCCCACATCTGTCTCCGGGTTGTCTTTATGAGGGGGAGCCTCTTAATTGGTGTTGCTCGACGCCTTAGCCACGGCGCCATTGGCGATTTGCGCCTCATATCCAAATAGGTTTCCCGTGCTGTCGACATAAAAGCCCACGAACTCGTCGCCAGTCATCGCGTATGACCAGGTGACTTGAATATCCCCCAGCGGCAGCGCCAGCGGCGTAAACGTTCCTTGATCGAGAAGAAAGATGTTGGATGTTCCCCAATCGAAGCCAACGCCGATCGTGCCATCTCCGTACGTGCCGACCATCTGGCCCGCATCGTTGATGCCGCTGAGTACGGTGTTGGTGGTCCCGGGATAGTCCACCTGAGTGAATTGGCCACCCTGGTAGATAAAGCCATGTTGGATATTGTTGAAATCGTAGTAATCACCAACAATCACGCCCTTGGAGTTGATGCCCCGCGGCTCGGTGTCATAGGAGTTGGGCACGTCGATCGATGTGTAGACTCCGTCCTTGAGCATGAATCCATGCTGACTATCGCCGTTGTCGCCGTATATGCCGATGATCTCGCCTGAGTTGTTAATGGCGTCGGGTGCGGTGAAGGGCGCGCCGGGATAGTCAATGGTTGTGAACTCTCCGGCCTTGTACTGGTAGCCGCGAGCATCTCCATCTCCCGCGAAATCGTAGAATCCGACGATCACCCGCTTGTCGTTGATACCGTATGGAACCGAATAGGCCGCGCCGGGATAGGCGAGTGTGCGATAAGTGTTCTTCTTCAGCGTGTAGCCGGTGGTTTCAAACCAGCCTGGAGGCGGGACTGGGCCGTAGCCACCCACGACATCTCCTTGTTTATTTATGCCAAAGGCGGTGCTCGCGGTGGAGCGGGGAAAGTCGATCAATCCGTAGCTGAGGCTTACGGCTTCGGGCTGCTGTTTGCTTCTCGCCTTTGAGCGGTGGGGGAATTGGCGAGCCTGTGAACCGACGTGTTTGTGGAAGCCGAATCCGGCCGCTCTTGGCGCAGTTGGAGGCTGGCTCTGACTTGCGATGGCGAATATTCCTATGGCGAGCAAGGCTAAGAATGAAGTTACGCAAATCTGTTTTCGTTTCGGCATGGCTTGTTCTCCTTGAAATTGGGTCACGGTTCAATGTTGTTTGAATGCTTCATGAAGGTTTACTGGCTGATCGTTGCCTCGAAGCCCTGAATATTGCCCAGGCTGTTGACATACATGCCGACGAAACTGTTTCCGTTCAGGGTGTAGGTCCAGGTAACTTGCGCGTCGTCCAGCGGCAGCGTGAGGGGTGTGAAGGTTCCTTGATCCAGCAAAAATGGATAGGGTGTAGACCACTCTCCCTCACCGACGAAGATGTCATCTCCGTATCCACCCACCATCTGACCCTGATCGTTGATGCCAGTGAGGTCGGTGTTGCTGGCTCCGGGATAATCCACGGTTGTGAACTGCCCTTTTTGGTAGATGAAACCGTGAAGCACAAAATCCTGACCGTAGTACACGCCGACAATCACGCCTGCGGAGTTGATGCCTACTGGTTCGGTGTAGAGCGCGTTAGGCACATCAATGGTGGTGTAACCACCTTTGGTTAGCGCGAAACCGTGAACTGTTTCATCGGCATTGTTAAACCAAATGCCAATAATTGTGCCGGCGTCGTTGATGTTCGACGCGGTGGTGTTGTCGGCACCCGGATAATCGATGTTGGTATATGTTTTACCTTTTCGCAGGAACGCGTGAAAATTGTCACCAGTGTTCGTGTACCAGCCCACGACTTTCCGGCTCTTGTTGATTCCGAGCGCACCCGTGTAAGAGGCGCCAGGGTAGGCGAGCTGCTGAAAGTTATTACCCTCGAGGAGATAAGACTGTTCTGTCCCTTCGTAGAGGGGAACATTGGGGCCATAGAACCCGACAATGTCTCCGCGACTGTTTAAGCCGAGCGCCGTACTGTCCGGGGATCGGGGGAAATCGACGAGCCCAAAGCTAAGGCTGACTCCTGTTTGTTTGACTGCCGCTCGGGGATTGTTGGCGAGAGGTGCCAATCTCGCCGGCCGGGCATCAGTCTTTACTCCTACCTTAGAGATTCGTTTCGTTGGAAGTTGGGCATGGCTTGAGATGGCGAAGAATCCTAGGGCAACGAACAGCAGCGGAATATTCCGAAACAATTCACGGGTGCGTAACATGATTTTTGTCTCCTGACATCTGGATATAAGTTGAATGCCGATGGGTATTAGTGACCAATGATCGCTTGGTAGCCGTAAATATCGCCCAGACTATCCACGTACAGGCCCACGAATTGCTGTCCATTGAAAGCAGCGGTCCATGAAACCTGCGCGTCGTCTACCGGCAATTGAATCGGGGTGAAGGTCGTTCCATCGAAAAAGAAAGGATTGGGAGTCGGCCAGTCCTCGGCGCCGACAATGACGTCGTCTCCGTAGCCGCCCACCATCTGGCCTTGATCATTGATGCCGGTGAGATCGGTGTTACTGGCTCCGGGATAATCCACGGTTGTGAACTGTCCCTTCTGGTAGATGAAGCCGTGATTCACGAAATTCTGATCTTCATAGTCGCCGACTATAACTCCCGCGGAGTTGATGCCCAGCGGCTCGGTGTAGGTAGAATTCGGCGGATCAAAGCTGGTGTAGACGCCCTTCTTCAAAAAAAAGCCGTGGGTTGTGTTTTCAGTATTCTCGTAATGCATGCCAATAACCACGCCCGAGTCGTTGATGGCAATCGGTAGTGTATTGTCGGAACCGGGATAGTCAATGTTCGAGTATGTCTTGCCTGTTCGCAGAAACGCGTGCACATTGTCACCGGGACTGGTGTACCAGCCGACGATCTTCCGGCTTTTGTTGATCCCGAGTCCACCGGTGTAAGTTGCTCCGGGATAGATGAGTTCCTGAAAGGTGTTGCCCTCGAGCACGTAAGACTGTTCGGTCCCCTCGTAGGCGGGAAGGTTGGGGCCGTAGAGACCCACGATATCGCCGCGACTGTTTGAGCCGGTCGCCATGGTGTCCGGCGAACGGGGGAAGTCGATCAGGCCGAAGGTGAAATTGAGGCCGGATTGCCTTCCGGCTGCTTGCGCCTTGGTGGCAAGCGGCGCGAAGGGCATTGTCCGTGCTTCCGTCTTCAGGCCGAATCTTGAAGCTCGTTTCGCCGGAAGTTGTGCCTGGCTAAAAACGGAAAGCGATCCAATGGCAACGAGCAGGAACGTGGTCAAAGACAACATACGATTACGAGTCATGAGACGCCTCCCGGCATTTGTTTTTTTAACAAGACCGATTGGCTGCGGACAAGGCGCCGCAGGCGACTGTCCGCAGCAGGATTCGTTAATTCCCGATGTAAAACACGTACTGGTAGTTACCCAAAGAAAAACCAGACATACCTTTGTAGTCAACGGCGTTTTTGGCACGGGTTGCCGCTGTCAGATCTTCGTTTGACCATGAGCTGCCGTTAAAAAACAGCTGGTTTATGTGGTCTTGTGACTGACGAGCGGAGGAAATGTAATATACGTGGAGTTGGGTGTTCGGAGTGGTAGCAAAAGCCTTAATCGCATCGTACGTGTTAGCGGATGGACTATTGGTAAGCGTTGTCAGGTCTTGCTGACTCCAGGAGCTGTTATCTGAGGACGATAGTTGATATATGTCGCCGCCGGCCGTGGTGTAAAAAACTTCCATGGTTTGCGTTCCGGGAACCACGAAGGCTGTTATCGGATCATAAATTATCGGGGCATAGCCACCGAGAGGAGGCGCTCCGATTTGTACCGTTAGATCGACATCGGTCCAGTTACTGTTGTTGTAGTAGAGCTCGTGCAGATATCCGTAGATATCGGGATAGAAAAGATATTGGTAGTTCTCAATGCTGAATCCTGCCCACCAGCCACCCTCGGGGTAAAATGCCCCTGTCTCGGCGGTCAAGTCTTCGTCGCTCCAGCTTGTGCCGTTGAAAAATAGCTGGTGGACGGCGGCGGCTTGTTCCTGGAAGTCGTTAGCCCAGTAGTAGACGTGGATTTGGTTGTTGGGTGTCGTGCTGAAGGCGGTTACTGCCAAGTCTTCAATCCATAACCCCGTGACGCCGGCGGCGGCACTGATATCCTGTTGCGTCCACTTGGAGTTGTCATAGAAAAGCATGTGAATATCGTTGTCATCGTCACCGTAAAACACATACTGATAGTTCCCTTCGGAGACTCCACTCAACATCGTGGCCGCATAAGCAGGTTCAGCGCCAGTCTCTTGCGTAAGGTCTTCGTCCACCCAACGCGATAAACCGAAAAATCGCATTTGCGACTGTGTCCGCTGGTGAATATGGTTGTCAGATCCTATGTAGTAGACATGCAACTGGTTATTAGGGGTCGTAGTGAAGGCCGCGTTATCTATTGGAAGAGGATCTACGTCTAGGACCGGTTCGCCTGCGAGATTCTGGTCGCTCCAGTTGTAGTTGTTGTAGAGAAGTTGATGAACGTGCTGCGCGCTCGCGGGTATCGCGAAAAGCGAAATAATGCCGAAGAGGTAGATCAAGGCTTGCAGACTGGCTCTCATCACTTTGCCGCTGTTATTGCTGAACATGCAATCCTCCTTATGATTCTGAATTTCTGCGACTGTCGGTTGTAGATACGATCCGATTTCGCGGAATCACTTGCGAGCGTCGGAATCCGCGCCGCCATCCCGCAGACTCCTCACAGTGTTTGCAAACCTTTAATCGACGGTGTAGTAGAGGTACTGATTGTTGTTCAAAGAGAAACCGGCGAGCTGGTCGACGGAGTCAGCGACGCCACCGTCGGTGAGAGCTGTGAGGTCCTCGTTGGCCCAGGTGGCCGCGGAGGGTTGATAGATTCTGTTTACATGGTGTTTGGTCACGTAGTAGACATTCACCGTGCCGCCAGTGGCGTTCGGGAAGGCCACAATCTGTGCGTCGGGCACGGAGCCCTTCGCCTTCTTCGTTAAGTCAGAACTGCTCCACTTCCCGTTGTTTGTCGAGGCGAGCTGGATGATGTGACCGTTTTTGCCGGAGACGAAGTAAACGCGCATTTTCTTGGTGCCGGGAATTACGAACGCGCTCATGGTGGTTACATAAGCGGCCGGCGAAGATTTCGTCAGAACGGTAAGATCCTCATCGGTCCATGAAATATCGTTGTAAAAAAGTTGATGAAGATGGCTGGTGTGGTAGTCCAGGTAATAGACGTATTGGAAGTTGCCGACGTTGAATCCAGCCAACTCGAGACAAAGGCAGGCGTCAGGGCCTCCAGTCATTGCGGTCAGATCCTGGTCCTCCCAGTTGGTGCCGTTGGTCGCAAAGAACTGATGAATGTGGACGTCGTCACCGGTGAAATAGACGTGCAGGGCAGGTGATGTCGTGAAGGCGATCGGGTTGCCTGCTGGGTAAGTGAGTGAGCCAGCGGCGCCGTTCAAATTGGTGTCCACCCAGCCGGCATTGTTATAGAGCATTTGGTGGAGGTAAAAATCGGTGCCGACGTAGTACACGTACTGAAAATTACCAACGGAAAAACCGCTGATTCCGCAGTAGTTTGCACACAAACCATCCGCCTGGTTAAGGGTCGAATCGGCCCAGTTTGAACCGTTATAGAAAAGCTGGTGAAGATCGCCGGATTCAGCCTCGCCATAGAAGACATGCAATTGATCGTTAGGAGTTGTAAAGAACGAAGATACTGCCCATTCGACTGGCGCGCCTTCGAGATTTTGGTCGGCCCACGTCGAGCCGTTGTAAGAGAGTTGGTGGATCTGTTGCCCAAAGGCGGGCAAAGCTGCAAATGAAACTAGAAGCCCGAGGGCGACCGGCAGCAGGGGAGCGCTCCACGAAAATTGACGATTGCCTAACATGATATTCGTCTCCTAAATGTGTTTACGGTTCAAGAAACTTGGGAGACCGCGTGCGACCGCGGCCTCCCATCCGACTAATGCGCCACGTAGTACACGTATTGCTCATTGGCGATGGAGAAGCCGGACATTGCGCCCGAGTACTCGGCGAGCCCGCCATGGGTCAGCGCCGTGAGGTCCGTGTTCGACCATTTGGTCGCCGGGGTCGGCAGGAAAAGCTGGTTCACGTGACCGCCGGAGGCATAGAAGACATGGATCTGGTTGTTAGGAGTGGTCGCGAAGGCGACTATTCCGTTGGAGGGATCCGCAAGTGGGCCTTTTGTCTTCTTTGTCAGATCAGCGCCCGTCCACTTCTTGTTGTTGGTGGAGGCCAACTGAATCAGGTGATTGTTGGTGCCGATGTAATAGACGCGCAACTTTTTGGTGCCCGGAACCAACATCGCGGAAATTCCCCCGTCCGGATACTGCGGCGAAGGCACGGTCTTGGCGAGCGCTGTGAGGTCCTCATCGGTCCACTTCGCGTTGTTGTAGAAGAGCTGGTGGACGTCTCCCTCAAAGGCCACGTAGTACACATATTGCAGGTTCGCGCTGCTGAAGCCTGTGAGGTACCGTCCCTGGGCTTGTGGGCCGCCGGTTTGCGCAGTCAAATCCTGAAACTCCCAGCCATTCCCTACGTTATAGGTCTGGATGACATGCGCTTCCGGGGTGACGTAATAGACATGCAGACTATTGTCAGAGGTAGCGAACGCGGTGAGCTGGGCGCCTTCGCCAATCGGAATGCCGTAGGCGACGCACAGATTTGTATACGACCAATCCGAGTTGTTGTAGAACAATTCATAAATATTGAAGTCAGCGCCAATGTAGAAAACGTATTGAAAATTCTGATTCGAGAAGCCAACCACGTTGGAGTTGCCGTTGGCCGGTACGCCTCCCGTTTGCGCCGTCAGGTCTTGATCGGTCCAGCCGCCCCCTACGTTGTAGAGCTGGTGAACGTCACCGGTGTTGGAAATGTAAAAGACGTGCTGGCTATTGTTCGGGGTAGTGGTGAATGCGCCCACTCCAGTATTGGGAGAGGTCAACGATCCAGCCAGGTTCGCGTCGGCCCAGCCGGAATTGTTGTAGAAGAGTTGGTGGACTTGCTGGCCCTGGGCCTGGAGTGCAAGAACCATCAGAGTGAACGTGATCAATAGGATGGAAAGTTGTGAGGTGGATCTCTGTGCTGGCCGTCCTGGATCGTAAGACATAGGATTCTCCGTTTCGTTATTAGGTTTTGGATTTCTTGTCTTCAACAAAGAGGAAGAGATGGAGTTCTTCGCGATTCCCGATTTCATTGGAACCCCTTGCCGGCAGCGAACTGCCGCGTCGAGCGTGAATCTGAGGCAAAAGTCCGGCCCGGTCAATGCAACTGCTCTTTAAACCTGCTTTAACACAAATGTCATTTGTATTGAATGGATTAGCGGCGGACTTTAACCACTTCCGGAGGCTGCGCGGCGTGTTAAGATGGCGACACTTTTTGGGGGGCAAGTCTCGGGTGCCCGCAGATAAACCTCGTTACCGCTTTGGCCCGTTCGAACTCGATACCAACGACGGCGTTCTTTCCCGCAGCAGCAAGCCCGTGAAATTGCAGGATCTGCCTTTCCGCCTGCTAGTCATGTTGATCGAGCGGCCGGGAGAGATCATCACGAGGGAGGATGTTTGCAAGCGCCTTTGGCCGGATAATACCTTCGTCGAGTTTGATCGGAGCTTGGGTGTCGCCGTCCGCAAGGTGCGTGAAGCTCTTAGTGATGATGCCGAGACGCCGCGTTACCTGGAGACAATACCGCGTCGGGGATTCCGGTTTCTCGCCCCCGTTACTGTTCAGGGAGACCGTGCAGGGGATGAAGCGACGGCGCAGGCAAACATCGTTTCATCGACCCTTGGGACGACGGTCCCTCGCGCGACCTCAGATGCCAGGCGACCCCTTAACCGCTACCTGGTCATTGCCGGCATCGTGGTATTAGTGGTGGGCGCGGGACTGTACACGCTCCGGTCGGTACCGCGGCGCGCCGTCTCTACGGCCGACGCCCGCAGTTTTGCGCCGCCAGTACGAGTCCGCCGCTCCGTTGCGGTGCTTGGCTTCCGCAATCTGCCGGGCAGGCGAGAGGACAATTGGCTCTCGGCCGCATTTTGCGAAATGCTCAGCACCGACCTGGCAGCGGGAGGCGATCTGCGCTTAGTCGCCGGTGAAGACGTTGCCCGCGCGCGTAGCGAGTTGCCACACAGCGACGAAGATACGCTCTCAAAATCAACGCTGCATCGTTTGCGCATCGACCCCGGCGCAGACATGGTGGTTCTCGGCTCCTACACAACTCTTCCGGGCAAGGAGCAGAATCAGATCCGTCTCGATCTCCGCCTGCAAGATACTGGCTCGGGAGAAACGGTTGCGGAAGAGTCAGTGACCGGGAGCGAAGCAGACTTGTTTGAACTGGTTTCGCAGGCGAGCCGGCATCTGCGCCAACGACTGGGTGTTACTTCTCTGTCCGCCGACGCCAATGTCGCCGTCCGCGCCTCGCTGCCTGCCAATCAGGACGCAGTGCGTCTATATGCCGAGGGCCGGGCGCGCGCCTGGGCATTCGACTTCATCGGCGCTCGCGATCTCCTACTTAAGGCCATTGCTGCGGACGCGAACTATCCGTTAGCACATTCCGCGCTGGCTGAGGCGTGGGACCGTCTCGGATATGCGGGGAAGGCCAGAATTGAAGCCAAACGCGCACTGGATCTTTCACAGCATCTTCCGCAAGAAGAACGTCTACTCATCGAAGGCCAGTATTGGGCCTCAGTGAATGACTCTCAGCGGGAGGTTGACGCCTACCGGAGATTGTTCAATCTTTTTCCCGACAATCTGGAATATGGTCTCCACCTGGCCATCGCGCAGCGCGCGACGAATGCGGTTGATTCCTCAAGCACGTTGTCCAGCCTTCGCCACCTTCCTTTGCCCGCTGGCGACGATCCTCGCATCGAACTTGCGGAAGCCTCCTTGTGGATTGACCAAGACTTCAAAAAAGCACATGCGGCGGCTGAGAGTGCGGTGGCAAAGGGTCAAGCACAGGGATTGAATCTCATCGTGGCACGTGGCTATGGAATCCTCTGCCAACAGGGCATGAGCGTCGGTGAATCGACTGCCGACGTGGTCACTGACTGCGAGAACGCCCGGCGGGGCTTCACCTCTGCTGGTGATCGCAACAATGCTGCCCGCACACTGAACGATTTGGCAGGGACCTATTTTCAGATCGGAGACATTGCTCGGGCGCAGGCGATGTGGCAAAAGGCACGCGTCGAATTCCGCGAGGTCGGCGACGTTGAGGCTCTCGCTGCCACTGCGAACAACCTTGGTGACGTCTCGCTGCTCCAGGGCGAATTGCCCAAGGCAAAGGAATTTCTCGAGCAGGCTTTTCGCGACTATAAAACCGTGGAAGATAAGGACGGGCAGGCGCTCGCTTTGAACGATCTCGGTGATATTGCGCGCCTCGAGGGCGATTTGCCGTCGGCATTGACCAGATATCGGGAAGCCAAAGCTGTCGCCGACGAAGCTCATCGCAACAGCATACTGGCTTACGTTTTTAACGGATTGGGAGATGTGCTCTTTGATCAAGCTGATCTCGGGGGCGCGCGCCGGGCCTATGAACAATCGCTATCGCTCCGAACACAAGCCGGTGAAAAGCGGGCAGCGGCCGAAGTCCAGGTTGCGCTCGCCGCGCTCGCGATCGAGGAGGGACGTGCCGCGGACACAGTCACGCCGGTGCGCGGCTACAAAAGCCAGTTTCATCAAGAACAGCAGGCGGATGACGAGCTTCGCGCGAGCGCGGTATTGATCGAGGCTCTGCTTGCGGAAGGCAAAATCAGCGATGCGCAACAAGAAGCGGACGCCTCCAGTTCTCTGGCCGCAAAATGCCAAAATATGGAGTACCGACTTGAGTTTGCAGTGGCATCGGCGCGGGCACTTCTTGCAGGAGAGCATCCCGAGCAGGCGCGCCTCCCATTGGAGCGCGCTTTACGCGAGGCACGCTCGCATGGGTTGGTCGGCATCGAATTGAAAGCTCGGCTCGCCCTCGCACAACTGGCACAGAAGTCAAAAAACAACGCCTCGGCCAAGACCGAGCTTTCTCTTTTGATGGAATCGGCCCGCGCCAAGGGTTTCGGCCTTGTCCTGCGTGATGCCGCTGCCTTGAAGCAATGAGGCACAAACAGAATGACGCGCCCTCGCAATCAACAGACTTGATCTGATCAAGACCCTTGATCCCGCAAAAGCTGGTCGCATGTTTGCTGTCTGCCCGACATTTCTCGAAGAAGGGTGGTTATAGCGGGAAGCTAGTCGTGAAGCACTACGTTTAGAAGAGAACTGTGAACTTGCAGGCCGTCTCCGCCATAGTCAAGAAAACCCAGCTTTCTGAACCTGTTCATGAAGAAACTGACCCGCGACCGGGTGGTGCCGATCATGTCCGCCAGAGTTTCCTGACTGATCCTGGGGATGATCGTCTCGGGCACGCCTTCCTTGCCGAAATGAGCCAGCAACAGCAGAATGCGAGCCAGTCTCTTTTCACTGGAATTGAAGAGTTGGTCGACTAAATCCTCTTCGTATCGGATGTTCCGCGCCAGAAGATAGGTTACGAATAGATCTGAGAACTTACGTTCGCGATGAAGTGCGAGCATCATCGCTTTTTTCTCAATCAGCAAAAGTTCGCAATCCGTCATTGCGGTCGCGGACCCCATGCGGAGCGGCTGTCCAGCCAAGCCGCCTTCTCCGAAAAACTCTCCCCCACTCAATATTCCGAGAGTTGCTTCCTTACCAGCCTTGGATACGACCGTAAGTCGTACCTTGCCATCCTGTATATAGAAGACGGCGTCCGCCGAATCCCCTTGCGAGAAGATCGCTTGCCTCTTGCGAAAGGCCACCTGCGTCCTGCCAGTCCCGATGGTGGCGAGGAATTTCTGCGGATCGAAGGCGCGTACCTTCTTCACAGACTTCACGGATTTAGTTGGCGATGACAAAGGCTTTCTCTGCGGGAGAGCCGCACACCCGAACATTCTCCCAAAACGTCTATCACCAGAGCTGTACACTTTTGCACAACTCGGCCAGAAAACTCCCGCACTGGAGTCAAGCCTCCGGGAGCCCAGTATTTTGAAAGAGTGAGCAATATTGAGCATTTTCTATTGGGAGGGTGGGGCATTATGCGGAATGTGAAGACCAAAGAACTCACGCTAAAAGAGACACTATCTGTGCTTTGCACCACCTGCGGCGCAGCCATCGGGGAAGCCTGCGAACTGCACACAGGTGCTCCGCGGTTCGAGCCCCATCGAGATAGAAAACTATCGGCAGCCGAAGCGATGCAGAAGAAATCGGCAAGATATCCTAAACATTGAGGCTGAGTCGGCGGTTCTTGTTCGACACGACCCAAGCCCACGCCAGTTCAAGGCATGGATTCCCACTGCCACGGTGTCAAAGACCGGCGGTTGAACATGCCAATAATTCCTAAAAGCAGCATGTTGCTTAACGACGGCTTCTGCGTCACACGTCATGCGTAGACGAATGAAGCGATTCACTTCCGCGTAACTGAGCGATCGTGGGCAATAACTGGCTGACCAACTGATCTTTGGTTACAAAAGCGTCTACCAGCTTCAGGACTTGGCGTGGAACCTCCGCGGATGCGGAAAGCATGATGATTGGCGTCTGCGGCTTGAGCCGTTTCATTTCTATAGCGACTTCGTGCCCGTTCATTTCGGGCATGAGGTAGTCAAGAATTACAAGGTCAACCGAATGTTGGGAAGCTAATTCCAGTCCTCGGCCTCCACTCGCTGCGGCCAAAACGGTGTACCCGAAGGCCTCCAGGAAGGATTTCTCGCATTCCAGTAAGTCTTCGTTGTCGTCGATGCAAAGAACGACTGAGTTTTGGATTCCCGGAACCCAGGACAAGGACATACGCCACCTTCAGAAATCAATTCCCACAATGCTCAGATCACGGCAGTTCAAAAATACTTAGACTTTCAAGCGCTTCCATTTTTGGATCAGACTAAACCGTCATTAATCTCTTGCCCACTATGCGTCGCGCCGGCCGTTCTGCCTCGTTTCGAGGGTGTCGAGCCGATAGCTCTGTTGAATGTGGCGGGAATGCGCAGAAACGGTTGCATAAGGCACGCCAAGAAAGCGTTTGGCCACGATGGAAGTTACTTCGAGACAATTAAAGTTCTGGTGTTTTACTTTCCGCGCTATCTGTCGCAAGGCTTCTTTGATCTTGCTCTCTCCAATCGCGCCGACAAATGAGGACTTAACTTCATCAGCCATAAAGAGGAAGTTCCACCGCGCAGCGTGAACCTTGCGGTCGAGAGTGAAGCTATCAAGCACCTTCAGCACGCTCCAATTCCCGAAGTATGGCTCACTTTGTAGAGCCAGGACCTCGGCCATGCGGGGCGACTCTTCGCCAATCAAGACCGTGCCGACTTGAACAAGTGGTGTCATGAAAACTCACTCTCTTGAAAACTGTTGCCGGAAACTCGCGCAGTTTTCCTCGTGCTGGGACTGTAGACGATCGCACAATTGCAGTCTGGTCAATTTTGATCAGTCCTCTTGCCGCAACGGGCGAATACTGATCAAAGGAGAATTATTTCCGCGACACTATCTGCCAAACAATTCAGGACATTGATGTCGGTAATCGAAAGATGTCGGTAATTGAAACCATGCATTCCCTGCAAACGTTCGCGCTTGATCGCGAAGGCTCTGAGCCATCGGCCGTCCAGATACCCGCTGCGCCCCTTCGCCTGCAATCGAAGGCGGGACTGCCGAGCCGGATTGCGGTGGTCGGCAACTATCTGCCGAGGCAGTGCGGAATCGCCACCTTTACGACCGATCTGTGCGATGCGATCTCTGCTGAATGTGGCGCGGCCAAGTTGGTCGCGGTCCCGATCAACGACACGGAATCAGGATATGACTACCCCGCGCGCGTACGGCTGGCGCTGGCGCAGGATGATCTGTCCTCCTACGAGCAAGCCGCTGACTTCCTGAACTTCACGAACTTCGATTTGGTGTGTCTGCAACACGAGTATGGAATTTTTGGCGGCCCGGCAGGCAGTCACATTCTCGCGCTTCTTCGGCGCCTCAAAATGCCGGTCATCACGACGTTGCATACGGTCTTGCGCGAGCCGAATCCCGACCAGCGCCGGGTGATGGAGGAGATCGCAGCGCTCTCCGATCGTCTGATCGTAATGAGCGAACTCTCTTCCCAGTTTCTACAGGAAATCTTCAAAGTGCCGGGCCACAAGATCGATATGGTCCCGCATGGCGTTCCCGATCTGCCTTTTCTGGATCCCAACTTTTACAAAGATCGCTTCGATGTGGAAGGGAAAGCCGTACTGCTCACGTTTGGCCTGCTCTCCCCGAATAAGGGAATCGAAAATGTGATTCAGGCGCTGCCGCACATTTTGGCGAAGCACAAGAATGTTGTTTACATCGTGGCGGGCGCTACTCACCCTCACATTCTCCGCCGGGAGGGCGATCACTACCGTGAGCATCTGCAGGCTTTGGCGAAGGAAATCGGCGTGGAATCGAATGTGTTTTTCCACAACCGCTTCGCGACGCCCGCGGAAATGGCCGAGTTCATTGGCGCGGCGGACATCTATATCACTCCCTACCGCCATGAAGCGCAGGTGGTCTCCGGCACGCTTGCCTACGCACTCGGCGCGGGCAAGGCGATCATCTCGACTCCATACTGGCACGCCATCGAGTTATTGAACGACCGCCGCGGCGCACTCGTCCCTTTCCAGGATCCGGAGGCGATTGCCCGCAAAACAGTTGAGCTATTGGACACGCCGGCGATCCGGCATGCGATGCGCAAGCGCGCTTATTTGTACTCGCGCGAAATGGTTTGGAAGAAAGTTGCGCAGGGGTATATGGCAAGCTTTGCACGGGCTCGCAGTGATCGCATGCAGGAGCCACGCGTGACGACGGCCGATGCAGGAGCGGAAAAGTCCTTCAACAAGTTGCCGGCGCTCGATCTGGACCATTTGCTTCGGTTGACGGATGACACCGGCCTGCTCCAGCATGCGACCTTTGCAGTTCCAAATTATGCCGAGGGATATACCACCGACGATAACGCGCGCGCTTTAATTCTGACCGTTCTCCTCGAACAACTGAATCAAACGGACCCGCGCGTAGTGAACGACTTAGCCTCGCGGTACCTGGCTTTTCTGGGACATGCCTTGAATCCCGCTACTGGCAGGTTCAGAAATTTTCTGAGTTACGCTCGCGTGTGGAACGAACAAGAAGAAGGCTCAGAGGATTGCCACGGTCGCGCACTGTGGGCGCTTGGAACTGTTCTCGGCCGATCGAGAGATCAGGCGCTCCGCGGCGCGGCTGGACGGCTTTTTGAGATGGCCGTGCCAGCAACGCTCGCCTTCACCAGTCCCCGTGCCTGGGCTTTTGCGCTGCTCGGGATTGAAGCATATCTGGAGTCCTTTTCGGGCGACCGAGATGCGAAACGAGCAAGTTCGCTCCTCGCCACGCGGCTGGTCGATAACTACAAAGGGAATCAGTCGTCGGACTGGCACTGGTTTGAAGATGTTCTGGCTTACTCGAATGCCAGATTGCCTCAAGCCTTGTTGGTTGCCGGTCAGCGCAATTCGAATCACGAGATGCTATCCATCGCTCTCGAAGCCTTGAATTGGCTCGATGAAACGCAACGGTTCGCCGGGCAGGATCACTTTGTGCCTATCGGTTCACAAGGGTTTTACCGGAAGGGTGGCGAGCGAGCACGCTTCGATCAACAGCCGATTGAAGCAGGTGGCGCGGTCTCTGCCTGTCTCGAAGCTTATCGCATAACAAAAGACGATCGCTGGCGCACGCAGGCATGGTCGGCCTTCAACTGGTTCCTCGGAAGTAACGATTTGCAGATTCCCTTATACGACCCTTCGACCGGGGGTTGTCGAGACGGCCTGCACCCCGAACGCGCGAATGAAAACCAGGGAGCGGAATCGACCCTGGCATTCCTGATGGCGCGGGTCGAAATGCGCTTGCTGGGAGAGGTCGATGTCCCACGATCGCGCCCTGAACTGGTCAACGCTCGCAACAACAAAGACAAAGATAAAGATAAAGACGAGGTCGCGGAACCTGTACTTTGAACTTACTTTGCACGCTACTTTGCATCTGCACTCTGAGGTTGTTTCTTTTCTTTACGTGAAATTCTTATGACCGTTGCCGCGATAGTTCGCCACGAACCCCTTCTCCTTCGCCATGCCGCCAACCCGATTTTGACGAGCAAGGATTGGCCTTACTCGATCAATAGCGTCTTCAATGCTGGAGCAACACTCTTAGAAGATGGCTCAACGCTGCTGCTCTGCCGGGTCGAAGACCGGCGTGGACTGTCCCATCTTTGCGCGGCCCGCTCACAAAACGGCGTCGACAATTGGGAGATTGATCGCGAGCCGACGATGATGCCGAACCCCAAGGATCATCCCGAGGAGATCTGGGGCATCGAAGATCCGCGCATCACCTTCGTTCCCGAACTCCAGCAATACGTCGTCACTTACACGTCTTACTCGCGCGGCGGTCCAGGAGTGTCTCTCGCTTTGACCAAGGACTTCCGCAGCTTCGAGCGTTATGGGGTCATCATGCCACCCGATGACAAAGATTCGGCGCTTCTCCCGCGAAGAATCAACGGCTACTGGGCGCTGATCCACCGGCCGATGACGCCTCTCGGTTCGCACATGTGGATCTCGTACTCGCCCGATCTGCGCCACTGGGGACGGCATAGGCTGATCCTGGAGGCGCGTCGCGGCGCCTGGTGGGATGCGAACAAGATTGGTTTGTCGCCACCTCCCATCGAAACGACCAGAGGCTGGTTGACGCTCTATCACGGCGTACGCCACACGCCTTCGGGCTGTCTGTATCGATTGGGTTTGGCCCTGTTCGACCTCGAGAATCCGGAAAAATGCCTGCTCCGAGGCGACTCGTGGATATTTGGGCCGGAAGCCGACTATGAGCGCCATGGCGACGTGAACGATGTCGTTTTTCCTTGCGGCTACACCATGGATCCGGACGGCGATACCCTTAACATTTACTACGGGGCAGCCGACTGCGCGATCGCCCTGGCTCGGGCCAGTGTTCGCGCTTTGCTAGCCTGGCTCGACGCCAACGGCAATTGCGAGGGTGGCCGGCGGGCTCAGGATTGAGAAAGTCTCTCCAATCTTATATTCCGGAATGTGAGCTATCTTGCTCAGACCTGAAAGCCGCCAGCAATTAACCTTTACCTACTGAGTGTGTAGACATGGGCTGCGAACGCTGATTCGCAGCCCTGATTTCCAGGCCGCAGCGGGTGGGTACAGAACGAACGTCAAAGCGGCCACATCCAGCCAATCGGTGCTCCTCATCCGTCTATACGCCGCCAAACCTTGCGGCGGGATACGATTCGACCCTAAAAGCCTCGAACAAGATATTCGAACATTGGAATCGGGTGGCCCTCGTGCGGATGAGAGGGATTAGCCCACGAAAGAAAGAGGTCAACAATATGCCTTTAATTCAACTCCTGGAAGTTCTGATTGTGGTGGGTGTACTCCTGTGGCTTGTGAACCGTTTTATCCCGATGCAGGGAACCATCAAGTCGATCCTAAACGGTGTCGTGGTCATTGCCGTGGTCCTTTGGCTGCTGAACGTATTCGGGCTCTTTCACTCTCTTTCCCACATTCGCATAGGAACCTAGAAACGCAGAATAGAAATCCCAACGCACCAACACCAGATCGGTACGGAAGACGATATCTGTGCCAAGGAGTCACTTTGAAAACGAAGACTTTGTTAGCCGTCGCGGCAGGAATCACCTTCAGCTTGAGTGCATTTGCTCAAACCAATTCTCCAACATCGATTAGCGTCGAGCCCATGGCTCACACCCCGACGTTCCGGGTGATCGTAGTCAGCCGCAACGTCCAGGCCGTGAATTACCGGCATCGCAGCGGATCGACGAAACTCGATTTCGCAGGCACGGATTTGATGGCCTCCGCGAACGGCGAAGCCAAGGTGAACAGCAAGCGCGGAGCGATCGAGATTGAAGCCGAGTTTGGCAATCTGGAACAGCCAACCATGTTCGGCACCGAATATCTGACCTATGTCCTGTGGGCGATTTCTCCAGAAGGTCGAGCCGTAAATCTGGGTGAGGTGTTAGTTGGAGATAACCACCGCAGCAAAGTCGTCGTCACCACCGATCTTCAGGCCTTCGCCCTGGTCGTTACCGCCGAACCTTATTATGCGGTGCGTCAGCCGAGCAACGTAGTTGTGCTTGAGAACGTGGTCCGCGACGACACCAAGGGTACGATGGAAGCCGTAAACGCAAAGTATGAACTGATTGGACGAGGCGGCTACATTCCCACCGGCTACAAGTTTGACCCGGTCGTTCTGAGCAGCAGATTGCCGCTCGAATATTTCGAAGCGCGTAACGCGTTCC
>JBAWBE010000625.1:0-2709 GCA_049589635.1 Terriglobales bacterium | reverse complement strand
CCGCCGTGGTCGTGAATCACTTTATTTACGATGGCAAGTCCCAGGCCAGTTCCGTTCGATTTCCCGAAGCTTACGAAGGGATCAAACAACGTAGCGCGCACCGCCGCGGGCACTCCAGTCCCGTGGTCGGTTACGCGAATTTCGAATACGTTCTCTAACGAATGGATCTCAATTTCAATTTCGCGCTGCGTTTGCGAAGACGCCTCGCATGCATTCAACACGAGATTAAAGAAGACACGTTCGATCTTCTTGGGGTCGAAAATTCCCGCCATGTCTCCCGACGTGTGCAACAAGACGGTTCGCGTCCGCAATTCCGGACGCGCGCGCACCGCGTCTACCGCGTGCCGTATCGTCTGGTCAATTTCCGCCGGGTGCGGCGAAATACTGCTCTCCTCGCGGGAAAGTTCCCTGAGCGAGTCCAGCAGATCCGTCATCTGTTCCGACGCAGTCTTGATCTCGTCGTAAATCTCGTCACGATTCAGCTTCAACTTTTCCGCTTCGTACAGGAATTCTGCGTTGGCCACTACAGCTGCGAGATAATGACGCAGATCGTGGGATATGGAGCTCGCAGCCCTGCCAAACGCAGCGATCCGCTCGATGGCAAACCGGCGCTGCTCGGAAGTAAGCAATTCACCGCGCATTTTGGAAAAGGCATCGCCAAGTTCCGCCACCTCGCTGCTGCCCCGTGGGCGGATCGAGTACGCATAATCTCCCTTGGCAAGCGCTCGTACGCCCGCCACCAGATCGTCAAGCGGATGGGTGATAGTCCGCGATACAAAAGTGAGCAGTAGACCCGCCAGCAGAAAGGCCGAAAGACCCAGAACCAGGATTCTCCGATTCAGCCGGCTGAGGAACGCATTGGCGGGTTGCAGCGACATCAGCACGTAGCATTTCACGCTAGCCGGCGGACCTTGATGGATCAGAATCGTGTCGACCTGAAATGGCTCATGGTCCAGAACAATCTCGCGAAATCCGTCCGCGGCGTCGGGCCGCTTTCGAATCTCGCCTTGCAAAGTTTTCTCTTCAGAGGGAGACAGCGTGGACGCGATGATTTCGCCGCCCGTGGTCAGCGCGATTTGGCCTCCCGATGCCAGAGCCAATTGTTGTGCAACAGTCGAATCGATTTGATATCCGATCGCGATGATGCCGAGCTGGCGTTGATTTCCCTCGCTGCCCGCCAGAATTGCGCGCAGGAAGACGCGGTAAAGCTGTCCATTGCCGTACCACCAAGCCGCATCATCACCCTGTTCAATCGAACGCTTGAGATCCTGTTCGGCGAGAGCCCTGTCCCAGCCGAGTGTCGAAACGTGAAAAGCGAAAAACTGCCCGTCGGTGCCGGAAAGTATAAACAGTTGGCTTCCTGCCAGTTTCCAAAGCGGTTCGGATGCATCCTGAATCGTGAGGGCATGCTGAGTCGCCATCATCGCCTTCAGCGTTGGCAACTCCGCTAGCATGGCTGCGGTTCGGGAAAATTGCAGGTCGCGATCCTGCTGGACGTTTTCAAAGGCGTGCAGCGACGCGGCGGTGCTTTGCCGCACGCCTTCCGCGATTTCCGACCGCACCGTGTGTCGGACCATCAGCAGCAGCGCTCCCAGCAAGGCGCAAATAATCAATAGCGTGGCTATGAGTAGCTGGGTGCGTAGTCGCAGGCGCGCCATGGACCTCCGGGCAACCGGTGCTATTTCTCTGGAGCGAGATTCGAATCGCCGGGCATGAACTTGTATCCGGAGCCATGCATCGTATGAAAGTACCGGGGGTTCGCCGGGTCCGGCTCCAGTTTCTGCCGCAATCGAAGGACGTGATTGTCCACGGTCCTGGTCGTGGGATAGTTTTCGTATCCCCATACTTCATTCAACAGTTCCTCTCGGGAGATCACGCGAGCGGGTGACGCGGCGAAGTACTTGAGCAGCTTGAATTCCTGAGCGGTAAAGGCAAGGGATTTTGAGCCGCGTGTCACCACCATGCTCGTGAAATCGATCCTGACTTCGTCAAACGCCAGAACCTCGTGCGCCGCGCCCGTGCTCGCGGGATTCGCCGCATCCGCCACATGTCCACGGCGCATGGCACGCCTCACTCGCGCGAGCAATTCCTTCGGACTGAACGGCTTCGTTACGTAATCATCAGCGCCCAGTTCGAGCAAGAGCACTTTGTCTTCTACTTCACTGTTTGCGCTCAAGACGACGATTGGCACGATCGGCGCATGTGCCTTGAACGCGCGGCACACTTCCTTGCCCGGCAGTCGCGGAAGTTTCAGGTCCAGTACCACCACGCTCGGAGTCTGTTTGCGAAAACTATCGAGTCCCGCCACACCGTCCCCGGCAATCTGCACTTGCAGCCCGTCCGCTTCGAAGAGGCGTTGCAGGGTGCGTTGCATCGGACGGCTGTCTTCAACTACTAATACTGTGTCCATGTGGTTCCCCTTGGACGATCCCGGACTTTTCCGGTCGAGCAAGGCCTCCTCGGATAAATCCAATGCTTCCATTGTATAGCTATATAGCCCCTATCACATTGTGGACCAAAAACAGAAAGCCAGGTAGAGCTCGAGATTCCTTGGGCCACAATCGTGTCCCGGTCGGGGGGGACCGAGACACGATCTTCGGCCTTTTGTGCGAGGGACGGAATCGAAACCCTAGCCGGACTCGCGTGGAGGGGGGAAGGCGGCTAAGAGTCTCGCAATTCTCCCCACCCCCAAGCTACGGCACAGCCAGG
>JBAWBE010000624.1:0-15277 GCA_049589635.1 Terriglobales bacterium | reverse complement strand
TCACTTCAAAGCCGCCCTCAAAAACGCCTTCATTGATTTCCAAACTTCCAACTGATGCCGGAGCTGGTGCCGTAGTCACTGCCAGAGAAGCCTGGTGGAGGACGATTATCCCAGTTTCCGTAGAAAGAAATGTTCCAGGTGAGTTTGCTCCACAATTTGACATAGTACGTCGTGTTGACGTTGAAATGTACGCGGCCGGGTTCCGAAAGGGCGGGGAGTAGATAGGAGCTAATCGAAAGATTGGTTTTGTTGAAATAAAAAAAATTCACGTCGCTGCCTACCAGGCCCGAAGCCACATTCTGAGTCGGCGAAGGCAACGCTTTCTGCTGGTAATTTATCCGCTGCCATCCCAACCCGCCGATCACTGAAATCACGACATGATCGTTGTTCTTCAAGTATCGCCCAACACCACCTCCCAGGGTGGACTGAAGTTGAATGCCCTGCACGGAACTCTGTAAGAAATCGGTCAGACCCGCATAGTACCAATTGTTCCAGCGCAATAGGCGTTGCATCTGCAGGGTGAGCTCATTGCGCGTGGAGGTTGTGGCGCCCGTATTCGAGGAAAGGATCGAATTGTAGATGGCGCTGCCCGCCCAGCGCTCACGAGGGTAGTTCACTGCAGAGCTCAAATTGTATTGGGTGGACTGGTTGCCTTTGTTGTAGCTGACCCCCAAACCGACGTTACCATTGAAGCGTTCCCAGAAATTGCTGGACGTTTGATCCATTTTGATGATCTGAGTCTTGTCGAGATCGACCTTTGTGTCGGAAAGCTCCAGGATTTGGATCTTTACGGGGCGTCCACCGGGAGTAGCCGGGGTGGAGAGCGCGCCTGAATATACCAGGCCATCTTGAGTCTTGACGATGAACATTTGCTTGCTCTCGACGTGATCGACCTTCGACCAATCCACGGAGAGAGTGTTCAGGATGTAGTCAACACTGATGAAAAGAGTATTTGCGTTGAGGCCCTTGATCTCGCAAGTGACGTGGTCGCCATTCTTCATGATGATGACATCACTTTTTTCGCGCGCAAATAGTGGTGCGGCGAGAAAAACGGCGAACCACAAAACAAGCATTTTTGCGTTCATACCAGACCCTGTTACTGCCTAGGATGTGTGCCCGGCTCTTTTCGACGAGCGGAGACTGACGAAGCCGAGTTTCCAAGCTATGGTGAATGAGAGAGTCTACATCACAGCCCCGGGCTGTGAGGATGGAATCGCCGCCGGCCCGGTAGGGGTCTTGCGCTATAGGTCCTGATTGATGCCATAACGACGTCGGCCTCGCTACGGCCTGAGTAAACTGTTCGGTGTTCACCCCAACAGTGCTCGGACCGGTGCTGCCGGAATTCTTTGGGAAGAGGGACGAGTTCACCTGCATTTTTGGAGCGACTGGCCCAATCGACGATGGCTCGGTACTGGTCGAATTCTGTTATTCCCCCGAGCCATTGTGTTCCGCTGTCGTCTGAAATGGTAACTACATTTGGAAGATCGCACGGTCCTAAGCAGCCACTGATGCTTAACTGAACGCGCTTCAGCAAGCCTCTTGCACGCCACTCCTCCTTGAGCCAGTCCACCGGAACGGGAGGCCTGTCGTTAGCGACGTTCCCGCAGCAGCATCCTTGGCATACCGTGACGTGCCCGATAACCAGCCGCTTTGTTACCAGCGACAATTTGTTCGTCTGATCCATAGGATCCCTCTACTCGCGTGCGACTGCTGATGATTGGGAATTAAATCCGAGAGCAACTTCTTCGTCGAAGAAATGGGCGGAAGGAGTCTTGCGGAGTTCAATATGAAAATCATTTCGGAAGAAACGTGTATGAACGCAGCGAGGAGCGGATTGAGAAATCCAAAAGCAGCCAAGCCGACACCGATGCTGTCCACAACCAGAGTTCCGACGAAATTCTGCATGATGGTGCGGTGGCATCGCCGAGCGATTGTCAGGGTCTCCACCAGCTTTGACAGATCATTGCCGATCAAGACAACGTTTGCGCTTTCGCGCGCGACATCTGTGCCAGCACCCATCGCGACGCCTACGGTCGCTTTCATTAGGGCAGGAGCGTCATTGACTCCATCGCCCACCATGACGACGTTATGCCCTTCGCGTGTGAGGCGACCTACATATTCCAGCTTATGTTCGGGCAACAGTTCAGCGGCGATCTCGTCCACACCGAGCTTTCTTCCGATGTCTTCGGCCACGCTACGAGAGTCCCCAGTGAGAAGAACCGTCTTGAATCCCATGGATTTGAGATCTTGTATCGCTTTCGTCGCCTCGGGCCGAAGCATATCGGCAACACCGAGTGTTCCGAGGAAGTTGCGTTCGCGGGCCACGAATACCTCCGAATCCGTGTGCGAGGATTTGGCGGTTGGAAGGACAACCCGATGGCCTTCCAGAAAGAGGCGATTGCCTACGATGATTTCGATATCGTCTCGCACCGCAACGATTCCCTTCCCGGGGGTGTAGGCGAACCTTTCCGGCTCTTCGATTGGAATTCCCATGTCTGAAGCTTTTTTCAAAATTGCTTTAGCGACCGGATGTTCGGAACGTGATTCGGCGGTGGCTGAGGCTCGCAGCAAGGAAGGAACCGAACCGCCCCTTGCGGGATGAACGTCAACGACCGCAGGAGTGCCATAGGTCAGAGTGCCCGTCTTATCAAGAAGAATCGTGTCGATGGTCGCGAGCGATTCCAGATAGAGGCCGCCTTTGATGATTGAACCAAGCTGGGCGGACCGGCCAATCCCGCCAAGAATTGCCAAGGGCGTCCCCGCAGCAATCCCGCACGCGCCCGCAACGATGATGACCGAAATCGTCGAGCGCACATTGTGGGTGACTAGGAATGTAAGAACTGCCGCTCCGAGAGCAAAGTAAACCAAATATCCGGCAAGACGGTCTGCGATTCCTTGAATGGGAGCACGCGATTTTTCCGCACGCTCCACGGCGTCAATGATCTTGCCGAACGTGGTGTCGCGCCCCATTCGGTGAACACCGATTTCGAGCGCTCCGGACAGATTAATCGTTCCGGCATATACCGCCGACCCCTTGGTCTTTTCCACAGGCATTGATTCGCCCGTGATCGTCGCCTGATCAACGAACGAGTGACCTCCCGCGACAAGGCCATCCACCGGAATTCGAGCCCCAGGCTTGACGAGGACGATGTCGCCAACAGCGATTTGTTTGGTCTCAACGTCCTGCCATTTGTCGTTTCTACGTACCGTCGCAGTCGTGGGCAGCCGACCAACCAGATGGCGGATTGCAGTGCGCCCACGGTTTACCGTGAGCCCTTCAAGAATTTCGGCAACGAGTACAAATAGCGTGATGACGAGTGCAGTGAAGATTTCGCGGATCGCGAGCGCTGCCACGATCGCAATCGCCATCGAGAGTTCCATCGTCATCCGTCGCTGGACGATATTCTCGTATGCTTCATGGAATATCGGGAATCCGCCAACGAGCGTGCAGATTACGCCGACGCCGGTTATGTAGGGATTCCGCGCCCCACCGAGAAACCAAATGGCCGCAGCGGCGGCGGCGACAAACAGCACGCGGTTGATTTCTCGCCAATTCAGCGCATGTTCGTGCTCATGGTTGTCCTCGTGGACACCACGATCTGACGACTGTAGTTCTTCGACTTCCTTCACATTCCCAGCAACTTCATGTTGTTTCAACTGCGCTTGCTTCATGACGCACCACCATTTCTGGAAGATTGCGAAGATTAGCCAACTACTTTAGATACCTTCGAACCACGTCGATGAGTTCTTCGGCTGCTTCCGCCTGCGGGGAGTTCTTGCCGGATTTCGGATCGAGCACGTGGAACCGGACGTGGCCCTCCAGCACTTCCGCCATCAGTCCGTTCAATGCGCCTCTGCAAGCAGCCATGAGTTGAAGAACGCTGGAACACTCCTGATCGGCGTCGAGTGCTCGCTCGATGGCTTCCACCTGTCCACGAATCCTGCGAACACGGCCCAGAAGCCGCTCCTTGTCCTTTGTCGCGCTCACCTGCCACTCCGCGGAACAAAGACTGGCGGGCGTCCTGGACACTCTGTTTCGATCCATCGGGCAACGAGTTCCGGGCGGCCTCGAACTCGAAGTCACCAACGAGGAATTGGCCAACACGGCACACATTACACCTTTCACCGCGAGCCGCCTTGTCGGTGCGTGGCAACGCAGCGGTGCCGTAAAAAAGAGCCGCGGCAAACTCCTGCTGCGGCATCCCTCGCGATTTCTTCTGCACGAACCGTAAGGGCCCCGCATTCTTTTCGTCCCGTCACGTTTTTCTTTCCGAAGATGTTCCAGAGCGGCTCGAACTTGCTCTAGGACAACGACAGAAATTCACGCTCGTGAGATGTTCTCGCCGCGCCGGCTCGTGCAACGTCACCGTTTTGCCGTTCGGCAGTGAAATTTTGGCCAAGTGGCCGCACTGCGGTAACAGCCCGCGTTAGGAGAGCCTTTGGAGCCGCAGCGGCGCGCGGGTGTGGTCCGCGGAACCTTGCCGCGACGGCCTTGTGTCATCCGATGATATAGGGTAGGTTGTCCCTCCGTTTGACCACTTGTCAGAGGCTTCTTCGTGCGCAGCACTGGTTCCGGGGTTGGCTTCTGCCTTCAGGGATGTTCCGGACACTCATGCTGGGATTTCAAAAGGCTCAGGTTCGTTCACTTTTCAGGAGGATACACCCATTGAGTTATAAGAATTGGTTTCTACGTGCCGCCGGAATCGCAACCTGTTTGCTGGCTCTGGCGTCCGCGCAGCCCGCAATATGTCAGACGCGCATTACCAGCGCGATCAAAAATAATGAGCGCGTGCCGGTTTCCGGAACTACCCCAAGCGTTGTGGCGCAAAGCGTGGATGCCGGACGGGTTCCTGGCGGGCAGAATCTCGGCAGAATGCTGCTAATGTTGACCCCCTCGGCCGATCAGGAATTGGCGGCGCGAGAATTCGTCAGCGCGCTGCACGACGCTTCTTCGCCGTCGTTTCACAAGTGGCTTACACCGGCGCAGTTCGGCGAACAGTTTGGCGCGTCGGAATCAGACGCCGCGCAGGTGCAGCAGTGGCTGCAGAATCAGGGATTCACGGTTCACGAAGTCTCCCAAAGCCGCCGCTTCATCGTTTTCAGCGGAAATGCTTCACAGGTAGAAAATGCATTTGCCGCCGAGATGCATACCTACACGTATAAAGGCCAAAGCTTCATTTCGAATTCCAGCGACATCCAGATTCCCGCCGCCCTGCAGGCGGTGGTCAAAGGCGTGGTGCGCCTGCACAGCGATCCGAAAACAGTTTCTAACGTGCTGCTCGGCGGAAAAGTTCACTTCAAGAAGAGCAAGGGAAACTTCACCTTCGATGACGGGTCGCACTATATGACGCCCGCTGATTTCGCGACCATCTACAACGTGCAACCGCTCTACGACTCGGGCATTGACGGCACGGGACAAACGATCGCCATCGTCGGCCGCAGCAATATCGATGTCCAAAATGTCCGCGACTTTCGCACAAACCTGGGCCTTCCTGCAAACGATCCCCAAATCATCGTCAATGGTGACGATCCGGGCCAGACTTCCAGCGACATGCCCGAAGCCATGCTGGATGTGACCTGGTCGGGAGCGGTGGCGCCCATGGCCACCATCAAGTTTGTAGTTTCGCAAAGCAATTTTGCCGACGGTGTGGACGTTTCTGCCGCTTATATCGTGGATCACGATCTGGCTCCAGTGATGAGCACCAGCTACGGCTCTTGCGAGAGCGCAATGGGCCCAGTCGGCGCCGCTTTCTACAACGCACTCTGGCAGCAAGCTGCTGCCGAGGGCATCACTGCCTTTGTTTCCTCGGGTGATAATGGCGGCGCGGGCTGCGATTACCCGGGCGGCGGCCTCTACGCCTCCGGAGGATTGGCAGTCAATGGCCTCGCCTCCACTCCATATAACGTCGCAGTCGGCGGCACCCAATTTGACGACGCGAACAATGCCAGCACCTACTGGAGCGAGACGACCGATCCAACCACAGGAAAATCCGCTCTAAGTTACATTCCAGAGACGGTGTGGAATGAAAGCAGCAACGATCCGAACTACGTCTCGTTGTGGGCAGGTAGCGGTGGCGTCAGCAGTTTGTACGCGAAGCCCGATTGGCAGACGGCGCCTGGCGTGCCGAATGACGCCAAGCGGGATCTCCCGGACCTCTCGCTGAGCGCTGCGCTGCACGATGGATATTTGGTCTGCTTGTTCAGCAGCTGTTCCTACGGCAATTACTTCTACACGGCTGGCGGTACGTCGTTGTCTAGTCCTTCTGCTGCCGGAATCATGGCGCTTGTAATCCAGAAGATGGGTGGCCAACCGCAAGGTCTCGCCAATTATGTGTTTTATAGGCTGGCGTCTACTCCCGGCGTCTATCACGACACTACCAAGGGCGACAACAAGGTTCCCGATCCACTAGGACAATTTACAGTCGGCTATTCCGCCGGACCGGGCTATGACCTTGCAACAGGCTTGGGTTCGCTGGACGTCAACGCCCTTGTCAACAACTGGCAGACAGCCGTTGCCACCTCGGGGTCGGGAACTACTCTGAAGCTGGCAAGTGGGCAGGCGATGCCCGTGATTCACGGTACGCCCATTCAACTTCAGGCCAAGGTGACTTGCTCGGGAACATGCAAGGCTCCCACCGGAACTGTCGTGCTCCAGTCGGCGTCAGCTACCGGCGATTCCATCGCAGCGGGAGACGGAGTTCTCATCGCCGGTTCATCGGGCAGCACTGCGAATCTTAAAACGTCCACAGTTCCCGGAGGGATCTACGGCATCACCGCGCGTTACAGCGGCGACGGCACGTATTATTCAAGCACTTCGTCCCCGGTTCAGGTGACCGTCACTCCAGAGTCCAGCAAGACATTTGTTGGCGCCGTTGGTGGCGGGTCGTGGACGCCCAGCGCGGTCTCGGTTGGCTACGGTTTGCCGTTGTATTTGGGCATTGTCGTCGGCGGCGATTCCGGTTTCGGCTATCCCACCGGTCAGGTGACAATGCAAGCCGACGGCCAGCCAATTCAAACCGGTCATTTCGATGCAGGCACTGGCACCTTCACGCTCGGACCCATGATCTTGAATTACGGTGAGAAGTCCGGAGTGTTGGCACCGGGAGTGAATCCCACCAGCGAATCGAGCAGCTTCCCAATTCTTCCCGCAGGACTCCCGGCCGGAACGCACCAACTGCAAGCCAGCTACCCGGGCGACGCCAGCTTTGCCGCCAGCCAGTCCACGCCGTACAGTTATACCGTCACGCAAGCCGATTCTTTGTTGCAGGATTTCTTCCCGGTTGGGACTGCGGTGGCCAACGCCCCTCTAAAGCTCGGCGCGCAAATAGGATTTGCGAACAACGGCTTTGCCCCCTTCGGCGGCACGGTCACAATCACAGATATCACGGGCCCAACGCCGGTCACGTTAGGTTCGGGTTCGCTGGACGGAAGTGCGAACGGTTGTTCGTGCGTTTTCGTGCAAACGACCTTCGCAACTGCTGGCCACCGCCTTCTCCGCCTAAGCTATACCGGCGACGCAAACGTGAAAGGGCTAGTGGCAACGCCCTTCGTAGACATCGCCGCAAACGCTCCGTCCTCTACCACTCTCACCGCCGATATAGCCAATGCTCCAGTGGGTGCCGCTGTGACATTGACGGCTATGGTCGACAACTCGGATGTCCGACTGCACCCAGCCACCGGGACCGTGACCTTTCTCGACGGCTCAGCCTCGGTCGGCACGGGCGCATTGGACTCAACCGGCACCGCCACTTTGGTTATCAAGACGCTCGCAGGTGGTCCTCACAACCTGACGGCAAGCTATCCGGGTGATTCCGTCCTCACCCCATCGGTATCCGCTCCTGTCACGGAGATGATCAGCGATTACGTCTTCCAAGCACTTCCCGCGACCTTGACCATTCAGGACGGGCAGACCGGAACCGCCTCGCTCAACATCATTCCATTAGGTGGATTCTCGCAGCCCGTCCAGGCTACTTGCGGAGCCTTGCCCGCAAATGTCAGCTGCAGCTTTAGCCCGGCAACGGTGACGCCCGACGGAGTTCATCCGGCCACGATCATGCTTGCGATAAAAACCGGTGGCGTGCTCGCCAGCCGCGTCGGAGACAGCCGGTTGTGGGCTGCCACTTCGACCTTCGGGCTGGCCGGTGTGCTGCTGCCGCTCGGATGGCGGAGACGTCGCCGGGTACAAAGCACGTTGGCTGTGCTTGGCCTCATCTTCATGGGACTCTACGTCGTCGGCTGCTCCAGCGGCGGTTCGAGTCAACATAACGCGGCTACCGGCACTTTCACCCTCAACGTCACAGCTACTGCCGGCGCGACGGGTAAATCCGTCTCGATGGTCGTCAACCTCATCAAGTAAGCCCAGCCCTCGGGGGGTGCCGTGTCGCTGCGGTGCCTCCGATATTTTTCCCCTGCTTGTTATCGGGGCTGGCGCTCCCCAAGGTTGTTGTCTTCGGATATTATTGCCTCCCGTGACCTCGATGAAGGAGTCCGCTCCCAGTTCGCGTCGTCCTGAAACTGACGGAGTACCGCTTCCTGGTTGTCGAACCCTGATTGGATCTGGCAGTTGGATGCGCCAAACTCTTCCTTCACCCGGCGTGGCGGGATAGAGGTTCGAGGGTCATCTACACAATCCGACAAAGCGCGGACGACGACGTAGCCCAAAAGAGCCAATTGGGGTCCAACGTTGGGTCCAACTTGCCGTTCTTTGGAGGCCAAGTACGCAAATCCAATGCGAGGGTCTATTCTGGTGCGGCGCGACTAGCCGGAATTGACTTTCGTTCGTGCCGCGCGGCACAGCGTCCATCGTGTCCGCGACCATTACCGCAGAATCCATCACCCCGAGTCTTGCGCCCCGCGATCTCGCTGAAGTATGATCGCCGCTCACAATGCGTAGGGCTCAAGCTATTCTCGTAATCGTCGCCCTGGTGGCTGCTCCGCTGGCTTTGCTCGCGCGTAGCGCACATGGCGGGACATCTGAATGCAATCGCATATGCTGCTCGCCCCATCGGCATCACGCTGGACAGCCCAAACAAATGGAATGTGATCGCGCCGCGATGGGACGCTGTCTTGAATGTGCCGTGAGATCGGGCCAGCACATCGATTACGGCTTGATCACGCCGTTGGTTCCGACGCTGCCTTCGGCGGTCGCATCGATCACCACTCCTAGCGTCAGCCGCGAAATCCTACCGGAGGTACGCGATATTTGCGTTGTAGGAATTACATCCGCTCCGTTCCAGCCTCCTCGAATCTAAGCCTCGTTTCCCCGACTCGATAATTCAAGAGATGTATATTCGGCCGAGGATTGCCGCTCGAAGGCAAGCCTTCTCCTCGTTTGTCAGTGCGTGGGCGCCTACATCCGCGCTGGCCCGTGCAGACGTTTTCGGAGGCAGCCGAAGGATTGTTTACGTTCCGGCGCACTGGCTGATTGGGGGAGCGTTGGTGCAGCTCAATTTTAATTGAGATGTGCCGTTGTTCAATTCAGTTCAACTCCCGACAACGTCGGGCATCGCGGGTGGACAAACGTTCTTGCCCGTCACGACTGTGACTTGAGGCATGCGGGTACGGTTGGCCGCGACGCGAGATGTCCTGGAATTCGTAGCGTGCCCGGACACCAAAGACCGAGCTGGGAAGTTTGTTGTACTTCCAGAACCGACTTTCTTCCAGCGTATTTTGGGCTGGCTCCTTTAACGAGGTGCAAACATGAGCAAACGGCGCGAGAAAGATGGGACGAACCACGCAAGAAATGCATTACAACGACGGTACAAACTAAACCTGCCTTTCAAGGTGTTTCTGGATCTTATCGCGGCCGGCAAAGCGACCGAGCTGAAGTGCACGGTTCCGGGACGCAAGATTTTTGACGTTTACCTCGAAGGGCCGTCGGTGACGGTTCGCACCGTCATAGGCGGTGCCGATGTAGAAGCAGAGAACCGTTTTATCGTCACATTCTTGCCGACCCATTGGCCCGGCGACCAGAGCAGACTCAAGCGCCTCAATGGCCGAGACAAGCGTAAATACCACGCGGTCTTCCGGAATGTAAGACTGCGGCTTGAAAAGGCCGCGGGCGAATTTAGGAAAGAGGAATTCGACGAAGACCTGTTCAGTCTGGAGACCGAACTACGGGAAAGCACTGTAGCGAACGAGATCTTTTCGGCAGATCAAACGAAGGAGCACTTTACATCGAACGATCCGCCGAGACCATTGGTGAACCCCGCTCCGAAGAAATTTTCGACTCTTGCACTCCAGCTATCGACGCTCGGTCGCTTGCGGTTGTTGTGAAGCGAAATTCAGCCGGCCCGTGACGAGAAGCAGAACGGCAATTGCGACCGGCCCGATCCCGGCGGGTGATGCGGGCAAACCTGGACGGGTCGGAAATCGAAACTCTGGTGATACGAGCCCGGCGATTCGCGGCCGGGATCGGATCAGAGGAAATGGCGCTCCTTGCCTTTTCGGCCTCCGGATCCGTGGGTGCACGGTTCAGCTTGTTGCCACGCGGCCGGTCCCCGCAGTCGGTCCAACACAGCGTCCCGCGGCGCTCGAGCCGCTTCGATGCGAATCGGCTCGAATCCTGATTACCCTCGATCACTTTCGTGAAGCGAATTGATCCAGTTCGCTCCCAGGCCTTCGCGCCCGCGGCCGGCGGGGATGTTTACGCACACAGACGCACCGATGTCGTGCTAGGATTTTCGCCTTCTGGAGGATCGTCACTATGCTGAGGCGTTTCGCCGTCCTAATTTTTGTGCTGCTCGCGCCCGCGCTTTTTGCCCAGACTTTTAAGCCAGAGCTTTTCAGCGGAATGAAGTGGCGGGGCATCGGCCCCTATCGCGGCGGGCGCGTGCTCGCCGTCACCGGCGTGCCAAGCGATCCGGGCGTCTACTATTTTGGCGGAGTGGCTGGCGGGGTGACAGATCGGAATCCGCCCTGGCCTCTTTCGCGTCCGCCTCAGATGCTAGAAAGCAGCCTCCCAGGAGTATTTGCTGTAGGTGACGTTCGCGCTGGAAGCGTTAAGCGGGTGGCTGCGGCCGTTGGCGAGGGATCTACTTCCGTGAGTATGGTACATCGAGCTCTCGCGGAGCATTAGTGGATCAAAGGCGTCTTTGACCTTTCGTTCACGAGGGGTGACGGATCGCCAAACGGATCAGTACGGTCGGGCGCCGAATGGTGTTTAACGAAAGGATTCACACATGAAAATAAACCGCATCGTGATCGTGGCGGTGCTGATGGCCGCAAGTGTGTGGGCGACGCACGCGCTGTTAGCGGTGCAAGCTGTGAACACGCCGGCCAATGAAAATCGAGAGGAGCAGTCCAATATGACGAACGAGAAGGTGATCATGCTGATCGAAGCAAAAATTCAGCCACAGCGCCGAGCGGAGCTTGTCGAGGCCACACTCCGATACCTGCCGTTGGTGCGGGCGGAGGCGGGCGTTGAAGCGTTTTACGTCACCGCACGAAAAGACGATCCCAATACATTTGTCTTTTACGAGATTTACAAGTCGCGGGCAGCACAGGATTTCCATCTGCAGCAGGACTTCACGAAGAAGTTCCTGGCGACACTAAAGAGCGCGCAGATCGGAGATCGAGTGCGGGCCAATCTCGTCGAGTTAGGCCTGGAAGGACAGGCACATTCCAATTAGGGATATTTTCATTGCCTGGACCTTGAATGTAAATGCCATTTTAGTGATTGACTAGCGACCCCAACTCGCTCTTGCTTATCGGCCGAGATGAGTGCGGATGTCTTCCGCTTCACGGGCGAGAATTACCAGAGAAATCAGAAGGTCGTGGCGACACTCCGAGAGATTGCCCCTGTCACGCAGGAGGTCGCGGGTTCGAGTCCCGTCGCTCCCGCCAATTCCTACGGGATAGCCGCCGCGGTCGCCCGAGAGTTGGTTTTATTCTTGAGGCGTCCCGGAGGTCAGGCACAATACAGCACGCTCTTGGCGCAACAAGAAGTCATTAGTGACGAACGCCGACAGACTGCTTGAAACCCCGTTTTGCCTTGCGTCGCCACTTACTCAACAACGATAATCGCCTCGTAGACAGGGGGCAAATTGTCCGTTCGGGACGAGACGAGGAGTTTGTCGGAGCTGATGTTCGACGCAACGTCAACGGCTGATCTCGCCAACGACTTGAGCGCGATTGATTCGCCGGAATGGCGCGCAGGTTCTCCATCAGACAAGGATCTGCAGCGGTCGGAAGGCTACGGCCGGATCGTAGTGAGTGGTTCGGAGAGAGGTACCCGAATCATGGATCTTTTCCAACGATCCCCCATTCGCATCCTGTTCCCAAGGACCTGCGGCGGTGCATTGGAAGAAGCTGTTTTTGTAAACACTGCGGGCGGTGTCGCCGGGGGAGACCGGCTCGAATCCGATGTGACGGCGCTTGCCAATGCTTCCATCGCGGTGACCTCACAGGCCGCGGAAAGGGTATACCGGGCGCTAAACGAGCCCGCACGCATTGCGACAAAACTAAAAGCGTGCGAGGGCGCGAAGCTCGCCTGGCTACCACAGGAAACGATCGTCTTCAATCACGCGCGTATCTGCCGCCAGACAGAGATCGAGGTATCGTCGGGCTCGGAACTCCTCGCCTTGGAGTGGCTGGTGCTGGGCCGCACTGCGCATGGCGAGAAAATCTCCTCCGGACACATCACGGACAGTTGGCGCGTCATGAAAGACGGTCGACTCCTCTGGGCCGACGGCTTTCGCGCCACCGGTGACGTTTTTCCCCATCTTCCTCGAAAGGCATTGCTGTGGGACTGCACCGCCATTGCAACACTGCTCTATTTCGGGCCTCACCTCGACGAGCGTTTGCAGTTTGTGCGCGACCTAGCCTCTTCGCTCGAGTGTCGCTGCGCGGCGACATTGGTTGGTGGGGTGATGGTCGTTCGCATTGCTGCGAAGGTCTCCTGCGATTTGAGAGCTGCCCTGCGCAACCTGCTACAGAACTTCGGCAACCAGCTTGCACCAGGACCTTTCCGAGTGCCCAAGATGTGGTCGTGTTAAGTGCGGATTTTAGTCGGAGAGAATCATGAATCTCACGCCGCGGGAAAAAGACAAGTTGATGATCGCACTTGCAGCTCTGGTCGCCCGTGGACGGCTCGCCCGAGGCATCAAGCTCAACTATCCGGAGAGCGTCGCGCTCATTTCAGATTTCGTGCTGGAGGGAGCGCGCGACGGCAAGTCTGTCGCTGAGCTCATGTCCGAAAGCTGCAAAGTGCTGAACCGCAATCAGGTCATGGATGGCATCCCTGAAATGATCCATGAGATGCAGCTGGAAGCAACGTTCCCTGATGGTACGAAACTCGTTAGCCTTCACGACCCGATTCGCTGAAGAAGCATGGAGAAAGGGCGTACACAACATGATACCAGGCGAGATTTTTCCGGCATCTGGCGACATCGTCCTGAACAAGGGCAGCGCGGCCATTTCTCTTAAAGTCGCGAACACAGGCGACCGACCGATCCAGGTCGGCAGTCACTATCATTTTTCCGAGACCAATGCCGCTCTCGCGTTTGACCGGCAAGCCGCTCGCGGATATCGCCTGGACATTCCTGCGGGAACGGCGGTGCGCTTTGAACCCGGTCAATCGCGTGAAGTGTCACTGATCCCATACCACGGCGCGCGCCTAGTCTATGGCTTTAACCAGGCGGTGATGGGACCTTTGCCGCCGGAATCAACATGATGACTATGAAACGAAGTTGTTGAGGTAACCGAAAATGCCCCACACCATGAGTCGCGCCGCGTACGCGCAGATGTTTGGCCCTACGGTCGGCGACAAAGTGCGCCTCGCCGACACGGACCTCATCATCGAGGTGGAGAAAGACCTGACCACCTATGGCGAGGAAGTGAAATTCGGTGGCGGAAAGGTTGTTCGTGACGGTATGGGGCAGTCGCAGCGTTCCCGCAGCGAGGGCGCGGTGGATACTGTCATTACGAATGCGCTGATTCTCGATCACTGGGGAATTGTGAAAGCCGACATCGCGATCAAAGAGGGGCACATCGCCGCCATAGGAAAAGCCGGCAATCCCGACGTGCAGCCGAACGTCGACATAATTATTGGACCGGGAACCGAGGTGATCGCCGGCGAAGGCAAGATTGTCACTGCCGGTGGCATCGACACGCATGTGCACTTCATATGTCCACAACAGATCGAGGAGGCGCTCTTTTCAGGTATCACCACAATGATGGGCGGGGGGACTGGGCCGGCGGCAGGAACGACTGCAACGACTTGCACGCCAGGCCCCTGGCACATTCAGCGGATGCTCCAGGCGGCAGATGCATTTCCGATGAACCTCGGATTTTTCGCCAAAGGGAATGCCAGCCTTGCTGCGGGCCTCGTCGAACAGATCGAAGCGGGAGCGTGTGGGTTCAAGCTTCATGAAGACTGGGGCACGACGCCGAGCGCGATCGATTGTTGCCTCTCCGTCGCGGATGACATGGATGTGCAGGTGTTGATCCACACCGACACGCTGAACGAGAGCGGCTTTGTCGAAAACACGATCGCAGCATTCAAAGGCAGAACCATTCACACCTTTCATACGGAAGGAGCCGGTGGCGGGCATGCCCCGGACATCATCAAAGTATGCGGCGAGGCGAATGTCATCCCGTCTTCGACGGGTCCCACGCGGCCCTACACGGTGAATACACTCGAAGAAGCTCTGGATATGGTGATGGTTACGCATCACCTCGACCGCCGCATCCCCGAGGATGTCGCCTTCGCGGAAAGCCGCATCCGCAAAGAAACAATCGCAGCCGAGGACATTCTGCACGATCTAGGCGCGTTGTCGATCATGTCGTCGGATAGTCAGGCCATGGGCCGCGTCGGAGAAGTGATCATCCGTACATGGCAGACCGGCGACAAAATGAAAAAACAATTCGGGCGGCTGACCGAGGAGAAAGGCGAAAACGACAATTTCAGAGCACGCCGCTATATCTCGAAGTACACGATCAATCCCGCGATAGCTCAGGGCATTTCCGCTTATGTCGGCTCCGTCGAAGTGAGGAAGCTTGCCGATCTGTGTATCTGGGATCCGGCCTTTTTCGGCGTGAAGCCTGCGATGGTTCTGAAAAGCGGCATGATCGCCGCCGCAATCATGGGCGACCCGAACGCTTCGATTCCCAACCCGCAGCCGGAATATTATCGTCCAATGTTCGGCGCGTTTGGTCGCGCCCTGACGGAAAGCTCGGTCACATTCGTCAGCCAAGCGTTGCTGCGAAAGAGCGATGTGATCGGAGTTGCAAAGAAACTTCTTCCCGTCTCCAACACGCGCAAAATCGGCAAGCATTC
>JBAWBE010000623.1:0-10129 GCA_049589635.1 Terriglobales bacterium | reverse complement strand
GCAATTGCGACGACAACGACTACGCCGAAGCGGGCATCCACAACTCAAACAAACGCGCCAAAACCAATTCCAGCCTCCTCCTCAAGTGTCGCCGCCGGAAGTCAGAAGAAACCCAGCCCGGCCATCGCCAAGGAGGCTCCGCAAAATTAAATGCCGAACCACGCGCCCAATTTCATTACCGCCATCGACGTGGGCAGCGCCAAGACGAGCGTGCTCGTCGCCGAACTCAGCGACAACGGCCTGCGTTATCGCGGGCACGGCGTGACCGAATCGCGCGGCCTCCGCAAGGGCGTCATCACCGAGCTCGACAAAGCCGTTGGCAGCATTCAAAAAGCGGTGGAAGCCGCCGAAGACGTTGCCGGCATTCCCATCGAGCGCGCCATTATCGGTATCGCCGGAGCGCATATTCGCGGAATGAACAGCCACGGAGGTCTTAGTTTTGGCACTCGCGCGCGAGAGATTGGCCGTGACGAAATTCGTCAGGCGGTCGAGAAGGCGCGCACGCTGCCGCTTCCCGCCGACCGCGAAATTCTTCATCTGCTGCCGCAGGAATTTATTCTCGACGATCAGCCTGGCGTGCAGGATCCGACGGGCATGATGGCTACGCGGCTTGAGGTGCGCGTGCACATCGTGACTGCACTCTCGGGCGCGGCGCAAAATCTGGTCACGGCCGTGAACAAAGCCGGCGTTCATGTCGACGACACGATCTTCGAACCGCTGGCTTGCGCCGATTCTGTTCTCCGTTCGGACGAGCGCGAGTTAGGAGTCTGCCTGGCCGATCTCGGCGCCGGCTCTTGCGACCTGATTGTCTTTCAGCAGGGAGCAGTCGCGCACACTGCGGTCATTCCAATCGGTGGCGATCACTTTACCAGCGATCTTTCCGTCGGCATGACGACCGGCCTGGCCGATGCCGAAATGCTAAAGAAGACTTTCGGCAATGCCGTGCCTACTCTGATTCCAGAGGGCAATGAAGTCGAAGTGCCATCGGTCGGCGATCGCCCGTCGCGCATGTTGTCGCAGCGGATGATAGGGGAAATCCTAGGTCCGCGCGCGAGAGAGCTGTTCGAATTGATGCGCGAAAACCTGCGCCAGGCAGGGGTTCTCAATCACTGCATAGCAGGCTTTGTGCTGAGTGGAGGAGCATCGCGGTTGCCGGGAATGCTGGATGTAGCGGAGTCCATTCTGCGCAAAGCTGCGCGCCTAGCCTGGCCGACGCCGATGGCGAAGATGCCGTCGTTTCTGGCTGAGCCGGAATTCTCAACCGTGCTGGGCATGGTGTACTACGGGCACCGGGCAAGATTAGCGCGAGGGCTGCAAGAACCGGGGTTTGGCACAAGAATGAAAGCCCTTTTCGCAAAAAAGGGCGCGTAGAAGGTTTTACTGAGAACTGACAACTGACAACTGAGAACCGGCGAATGCCGAATAACGAGGTGCAGCAATGATCGAAGACAACGGACTCCGCATCAGCTTCAACGAAGAATTCAAGAACGACGCACGCATCAAGGTCATCGGTGTCGGCGGAGGCGGCAACAACGCCGTCAACCGCATGATTGACTCCGGCATGGAGCACATTGAATTTATCGTGGCTAACACCGACTTGCAGGCGCTGCGCATGTCGCGTGCCGGCATCAAGATTCAACTCGGCGTGAAGCTGACCAACGGACTCGGCGCGGGCGCGAATCCGGAAATTGGCCGCAAAGCTGCGCTCGAAGATTCCGACAAAATTATCGAAGCGCTCGAAGGCGCTGACATGATTTTCGTGACTGCTGGCCTCGGCGGCGGCACTGGCACTGGTGCCGCTCCTATCATTGCTTCACTTGCCAGCGAAATGGGCGCGCTTACCGTGGCGGTCGTCACCAAGCCGTTCGCCTTCGAAGGCAAACGCCGGATGCAGCAAGCTGAACGCGGCATCTCCGAACTGATGGAGTCGGTCGACACCACCATCGTCATCCCCAACGAAAAGCTTCTGGCCGTCGCCGAAAATGCGGGCTTCTTCGAATCGTTTCGCATCGCCGACGATATTCTGCGCCAGGGTGTACAGGGCATTTCAGACATCATCACCATTCCTGGCATCATCAATCGCGACTTCGCGGACGTGAAAGCCATTATGGCCGGCATGGGTTACGCGGTCATGGGCACGGCCACCGCTGCGGGCGAGCATCGCACGACCGAAGCCGCCCAGCGCGCTATCGCGTCGCCCCTGCTTGAGGCCGGAGCCATCGACGGAGCGCGCGGCATTCTCATCAACATCACTGGGTCGAGTTCGCTGAAACTTGCCGAAGTGCAGCAGGCATGCACAATTATTCAAGGGGCCGCTCACGAAGACGCGAATATTATTTTCGGCGCGGTGCTCGACGAGAAGATGAAAGACTCAGTCAAGATCACGGTAATTGCGACGGGCTTCAAGGAGTCGATGCGCCGCCCGCGGCACAACGAGTCTTTCGATCCGATCATTGTTCCGCGCCATCGCGACCACTTTCATGTGACGGATCATGCGGATGATTTTGCGGATGAGCCGGTCGCGGCGCAAATTGAAGATCGTGAGCCGACGTTCGAGCCCGAGCCCGCCTTCGAACCCGATCCCGCGCCCGCAGCGTTCGATCACACGCCGCCCCCCTCGGCGTTTAATTCACCGCAAGGCGAAGTTATTTCGCTGGATGGAATGCGGATGTCGGCGCCCACGTATCAGGCAGAGGACCTCGATGTTCCGGCGTTTCTGCGCAAGCGGAATGACGTGATGTAGGCGACGCGGCGAAGGATACATGACGAAACGGCGACAGAGAGGTCGCCGCCTGTTTCTCCGGGAAAAGTATCGATGCGATCTACAGCCCCCAGATCCGATTCGCCCCAATCACGAGCCCGAGCGTCAGGCAGGCAATCAGAATCTCGCCGAGCGCCCCAACGATGAACGGACGCAATCCTTGCTTCGACATTTCGCGAAAATTTGTGCGTAGGCCGACTCCGGCGAACGTCAGCAGGAAAGCCCATTTCGACAGATTTCCCAGAGACCCAACTTGGGCTTTATTGAACGTGTGAAAGCTGACCAGCAGCGAGATGAAAAGAAATCCTAGAATGAATTTTGGAAATTTCTTCCACAGAAATGCGGCTTTGTTGGTGACTACTTCGGCCTGACCCTTTCCGGCCCAATAGATCGCATACGCCAGCACCACAAAACCGATCATGGCATTGCGCGCGGTCTTTGCGAGGACCGCGACTTTGCCGGCTGCGTCGGAATACAGAGCTCCTGCAGCGGTGGCCTCCGCTGTGTTGTCTACTCCGAGTCCAGCCCACAATCCATACGACGTATCATTCATGTGCAGGCCGTGCGCGATCGCGGGAAACGTGAAGAGCGCGAGAGCGCCCAGCGCCAGGATCGCTGCAATTGCAAAAGACGAATCCTCATCGTCGGCATCGATGGCGCCCTTCGCCGCAATGATCGCGGAGACGCCGCAGATCGACGATCCAATCGCCAGCAGGGAGATTAGCTTTGGCTTCAGCTTGAAGATTTTTCCGAGGAACGTCATCAGTGCCAGCGAGAGGGTGATTTCTATGACGACCAGCGCCAGGCTGATGCCGCCGAGTTTTAGAACGTCCGCGACCACAAAGCGCGCGCCGAGCAGCACAATCCCGAGCTTGAGCCAGAATTCGTAGGTGGCAATGCCCGACTGGAAAATCTTCGGAATCGAGACCGTGTTTGAGATCACGAGGCCAATCAGAATCGCCCAGAGAACGTACTCGATGTTGGGAAATATCCAGTGGTGGGTCTTCGCATAGGTGTTTACCGTGCGCTCAAGAACCTTTGCGGTATATCCGATGCCGGCGAGCAAAAGAACTCCGGGCAAAATGCTGAGCGCATTCAGCGCGCGATTATCGGATTCCACATGCGACAACGAGGTTGAGGAAGCCATAGCTATTCTCCGTAGGACACTCCAAAGATCAAATCCCTTGCCTTAACCCACTTGCCGTTAACCGACTCGGGCTCTACCAAGGCACATTCTTAAGCACATCGAACTTCACTGCCAGCGCCAGCACGAGCGCAACGATGACAGCCCACTCGTCGATCGAGAGCAAAGCGCTCTTGCGGGGTTTAGTAGATTGATCCTTCGGCATTGCTGTTCTCCTGAAATTTGATCGGGACGATGCATTTTTAGCGCCGAATGCAGGGGAGAAAGGATCGGCGCCTTGCGTTCTAGGGATTAAATCAAGTGAAAAGCGTTATTGTCAAGTGATGTGATGGGAATTATATACTATCTATTGGGGAGGAACCTTCACTTGAAACGCTGCCTTGAGATAAAACCAAGCGAAAAAGGCACCGATAGGTAGCCCGATAAGGCTTTGTATGGGCTCTCTCCCGGTTACGACTTCTGCGATTCCAAACGTCGCGCCGACGACGTAGATCAGGCCGAACCAAAGCAGTTTACGGCGCAGATATCGCGGATCGCGCTCAGCCCGTTCGGCAGACTTGCAGACTCGCCAGGCTCCCCAGCCGAGGAGCGCGGAAGTCCCCAATACGACTACTATGATCGTCGCAATCATTTCCGGACCTGGGGCAGAGGAAGGCGTATTAAAGCTCATTGGCACCCCCATTGAGACTGGGAAATTAGGGATGATCTTACTCCTCGTTTTCTCGGACAGCCCCTCTTTTCATTGACTTGCCTTGTTGTCCCCTCTAAGATGGCGCGACGCCCTGCTCGCCCAGGGGCTGCTTCGCCTGCCAATGATCGGCCAAACCGTTTCCCACTACCGGATCGTCGAAATGCTTGGCGGTGGCGGCATGGGGGTCGTTTACAAGGCCGAAGACACTCGTCTCCGCCGTTTCGTAGCGCTGAAGTTTCTGCCCGAAGATGTCTCGCGAGACCCGCAGTCGCTTGCCCGATTCGAGCGCGAAGCGCAGGCCGCATCAGCTCTGAATCATCCGAACATCTGCACTATCCACGATATCGGCGAGCACGAAGGCCGCGCCTTCATCGCGATGGAGTTTCTCGACGGCCAGACGCTCAAGTACCTTATCTCCGGCCGTCCGCTGGAGTCCGATCAGCTCTTATCGCTCGGCATTGAGATCGCCGACGCGCTTGACGCCGCCCACTCCGAAGGCATTGTGCACCGCGACATCAAGCCTGCGAATATTTTTGTCACCAAGCGCGGACACGCCAAGATTCTCGACTTCGGCCTCGCCAAGGTATCGGGCCCCACGAAGAGCGAGAAAGACGCGACCATCGACGGGATGACGGATAAGACACTCGACGAGCAGCACCTCACCAGTCCCGGAACTGCGCTTGGCACCGTGGCTTATATGTCTCCCGAGCAGGCCAAGGGCAAGCAACTCGACGTTCGCAGCGATCTGTTTTCGTTTGGCACCGTGCTCTACGAGATGGCCACCGGTACCATGCCGTTTCGGGGAGACACTTCGGCGGTCATCTTTAATTCGATTCTGGAGCGGGCGCCGACATCTCCAGTCCGGCTGAATCCGGAGGTTCCTTCTGAACTAGAGCGCATTATCAATCGTGCGCTGGAGAAAGATCGCGAGCTGCGCTACCAGCACGCCTCCGAGATGCGGGCTGAGTTGCAGCGACTGAAGCGCGATTCGGGATCGGGCAAGAAAATTGCCGCTGAAGAGCCGCCACCGGAAAGCATAGCTTCGACCTCGCAACGCTCAGACCCGCGCGCCAGCGGTTCCTCCCGCGCTGTGTCCGTGCCGGTCTCGGCAGCGCGGACAGGAGTGTCCGCGCCACACGAACCAGTCCGATCGCAGTCTACCGCTGGGCAGATCCCCACTCCCGCGCAATCCCCGGCATCTTCGGGGAAATTCCTGTTCATTGGAGCCGGGCTCTTATTGGCTGCATTGATCGCAGGCGGATTGTACTGGCGGTCAGACTTCGTTTTTGCGTTATTTTCTCGCTCAGGGCATAGGCTGAACGAAAAAGATTCCATCCTGCTCGCCGATTTCGTGAACACTACCGGCGATCCCGTCTTCGACGGCACGCTCAAGCAGGCGCTGGCCGTGCAGCTTGAGCAATCGCCTTATCTGAACATCACTCCCGATCAAACTGTGCGCAAGGCTCTTCAGTTCATGGGGCGCCCGGCCGATGAGCGCGTTACCGGCGGCGTGGCCCGCGAAATCTGCGAGCGCGAACACATCAAAGCCATGATGAGCGGCTCGATCGCAACGCTCGGCAGTCAGTACGTAATCGCACTCGACGCCACCAACTGCGCAACGGGCGATTCGCTAGCACGCGAGCAGGTAACAGCGTTGAGTAAAGAAGCAGTTCTCTCCGCGGTCGGAAAAGCCGCGTCCAGCCTGCGCGGAAAGCTCGGCGAATCGCTGGCTTCCATCCAGAAGTACGACACTCCGGTGACCGACGCGACCACGTCGTCGCTCGAGGCTCTCAAGGCTTATGCCGCGGCCGATGCGATGCGCAACGCGGGCGGCGAAGCTGAGTCCATGCCTTCGTTCCAGCATGCGGTCGAACTCGATCCGAATTTCGCGATGGCGCACGCGCGGCTTTCGGCGATTTACAACAACCTTGGGGAAGATGATCGCTCGCTGGACGAGGCCAAAAAAGCGTTCGATCTGCGGGAACGCGTGAGCGAACGCGAGCGGTTTTACATTGACGATCACTTTTACACGGCCACTGGAGCCATCGAGAAGGATACTGAGACCCTGGAGGCCGCCATCAAGGCATATCCGAATGACAGCAGCGCCTTCACCAACCTGGCGCTGGAAAACAATCTTTATTACGGTCAGTTCGAGAAAGCCATTCCACTGGCAAACGAGTTCACGCGCCTCGAACCCAATGCCCCGTTTGGCTACGACCACGCGGCGATTGCCTACATGGCTTTGAACCGGCCGGGGGAAGCAAGGTCTATTCTGCAACAAGCCCTGGATGCCAAGGCCGACAACCTGTTCGTCCACCAGTTGCTGTTTGACCTGGCTTACCTGAATGGTGACGCCGACGGGATGCAGCGGGAACTCAAATGGTCGGAAGGAAAGCCGAGCGAATACTTACTGCTCAGCCTGCCGGCGGATGTCGCTGCGTCACACGGACAGATGCAGAAGGCAGCGGAATTAGTGCAGCGGTCGGTGCAGGTAAGCGACCGGCTGGGTTTCAAGGAAACGACAGCGGACACACAGTCGTTTTTCACGATGACACAGGCCGAAATGGGAAATGTCTCGAAAGCCAAGGAACTGGCTGCGTCCAGCTCCGCTTTGGCGCATGGCCGCACTAATATGACGGCTGTGGCGGTGGCGTTGGCTATGATCGAGGATGTAAGCCGCGCCCAAACTATTGTGGACGACCTCGGTCACCGCTTTCCAGACGACACCTTGTTGCATCAGGTCAGCATCCCCTGCGTGAGGGCGTTAATCGAAATCAGCCGCAACAAACCCGATGCTGCCATTGAAGCGCTGCAGGCAGCAACGCCGTACGAACTCGGTGGCAGCCAGTTTCCCCGGCCCAACTACCTTCGAGGTCTCGCCTATCTGCAAGCCCGGCGCGGAGCCGAGGCGGCCGCGGAATTTCAAAAGATAATCGATCATCGAGGCATTAATCCAACTGTTCCCGAACATTCACTGGCCAAGCTCGGGCTGGGCCGCGCATTTGCGCTCAGCGGTGATACAGGCAAAGCTAAAGCGGCCTACCAGGATTTTTTCGCGCTATGGAAGGACGCCGATCCCGACGTTCCCATCCTCAAGGCAGCCAAAGCCGAATACGCGAAGTTGCAGTAGTGCGCGGCGCGAACATTAATTCTGGCCGAATCGCCCAATAATCTGCATACTTGAGTTCGATCCTTGAACTCACCGGATAGAAAACCGGAGCGCACGAGAAGCGCGCGATCGAAGCCTCGCCGCGTCGCGCTCATCGTATTCATTGCGCTCCTTCTGATTTCCCTGCTGTTCGCTCGGCCCGCGAACACGTATCTGCGCGCCGCCGGGCTTCTGCTGCGGATAGAGAATCCCGAGCATCCGGGACGGATCGGCAGCATTCACACTTATCAGATTGAAGAATCGTTGACGGAAATCGGCACGCCCTCGGGCCCGATCCGCGCGCGCCTCTACACTCCCAAAGGCATCGCGAACGCGCCGGGCATGATGATCGTTCACGGCGTTCATCATCTCGGCATCGACGATCCGCGTCTTGTCGCCTTCGCGCGCGCCATGTCTGCCGGCGGCATCGAGGTGCTGACGCCGGAGATCCTTTCGCTCACCGACTATAAGGTCGACGCCCATTCCATCGACCTCATTGGCGACGCGGCCTGCGATTTCTCGCAATCGCTCCACCAGAAAGTTGGAATACTTGGCATCAGCTTTGGAGGAGGCTTGTCGCTGCTCGCCGCCTCCGATCCTCGCTATGCACCCTTCATTCGCTTCGTGCTCTCGATTGGCGCCCATGACGACCTGGAGCGCGTCTCGCAATTCTTCATTACTAATAAAATCGCGCGGCCCGATGGCACTACACTGCAAATGGCCGCGCACGAATATGGGCCGCTGGTTCTCATTTACTCCCATGTAGAAGATTTCTTCCTGCCCGCTGATGTTGCCACGGCACACGAAGCGCTGCGCTTGCTGCTCTGGGAGAAGGTTGACGAGTCTAAAAAATTTGCCGAACAACTTAGTCCAGCGTCGCGCGCGAAGATGGAATTACTTTACAACCGCAACATCGATCCGCTGGCGCCGGAGATCAGCCAAGTTATTGCCGAACACCGGAGTGAGATGAACGATGTCTCGCCGCACGGACATTTGCGCGACCTGCATGTTCCGGTGCTTCTTCTTCACGGCGCCGCCGACAACGTAATCCCGCCGACTGAGCTCCTCTGGCTGGAACACGACCTGCCGCCGTCGGAGTTGGTGGCGTCGCTCACCAGTCCTGTACTGAGCCACGCTTCGCTGGAAGGCAAGCCGACTCTGTTGGACAATCTGCGGCTCGTTCATTTCATGGCGAAGATGCTGGAGTTAGTCGGCGACAAACAACCGAGCCCACTTCGACCGATGACATGAGGTTTGTAAGGCGTTCCTCCGTGTCTCTCTGTGTACTATTCTGTGTACTGTGTGGTTCAAGCTTTTTGTCGCGAGCGAATCGGAATGTTGCTTAGAACCACAGCGACCAGATCGCATCCACGCTAGCATGCGTGATGGCCGAAGCCGTTACGCGCCGGTTTCGGCGCCAGGCGCGGCCATAAAAAATGCCCGCGATTGTCGCGAGAATCACATACCGCCAGTTAAAAGTCGGCGAGCGTTTGTTGAAGTGCGACAGCCCGAACAAAATGCTGGTAATCGCGAGCGCCATAATTCGCGCCATGTGAGGCGCACGCGGATCGTCGCGCGATTCAAGCCAGAACCCGATCCGTTTCTCCAGCAAGTTCTGCACCCAGGCACGAAAGAAAAGTTCTTCGGGTACTGCGATAAAAATAAAAATGTAAACCCACGTCAGGATCATCGAAGGCCGCGGCACGTTCGTATGGGGATGCAGAAATCTCAAAGCCAAACCCAACGCAATTACGACCGGCGCAAACAAAACAAGTTCGCGCAAGCCGGTCTTCCAATCCCGCCACCGAAGATGAAAATCGAATCCCGTTCCGCGAAGCTGCCGCATCACCACAAATCCGTACAAGCCTGCATCCACCAGTAGCAGTTTTCCCAGGCCTGCGAGCCCGCGCGGCCACAGTCCTTCAAGCCAGCGCAGATCTACCGCGACGCCAAGCACCAGCAGGACGATGGCGTCGCGCCAGTTGCCGCGTTGCTCCGGATCAGCCGCCGCCGCCCGGTCGAGCAGCCCCGCGATGGCGACAGGCATCGCCGCATAGAGTGCAGCCCATCGCCACAAAAACATCTGATGCGAGTAGGAAATCCAGACGTAGGGAAGTACAAGAAGCACCGGCAAAACGATGCGCAGAGTGCGCGACCATCGTCCGGCGACTCCAGCCACGTGCTGTCCAGCAAGACCAAACGCCGCTGCCGGAATCAATTCCAGCACCAGCACTGCGACGTCGGTTGACGAGTAGTTTTGCATGATCAAGGATGCCGCGCGAAACTGCCGCGAGGTTGATTCGTTTTCAGGTGCTGCTTTCTTAGGACCGATCGCGCCTAATATCTCAAATATCCAATTCCGACTCTCATATGATGGAGCAGGCT
>JBAWBE010000622.1:0-3347 GCA_049589635.1 Terriglobales bacterium | reverse complement strand
TCCTGGAGCAGCCCCTGGGCGCTCACCAACTTGCGTTCCTCCGCCTGCTTGTACACCGCTTCCGCCTCATCCAGTCGGTTGAGGTTAATGTACCCTGCGGCAAGGTTTTGATAGGCGGCAAAGTAGTTCGGCGCCAGACGCACCGCCCCTCGATCTTCTTCCAATACTCTTTCGTGGTTTCCGAGGTCGCAGTAAATGATTGCCAATTCTCCGTAAGTCGAAACGTTTTTCGGGTAATCCTTCTGCCACAACTCTGAAGCCTCGACCGCCTTCTCCAACTCTCCCGTCACACGCAAGTAGTAGTACGCCTCGATCGCCAACCTCTCTTCTTCGCTCACCTTATCTCGCAACGCGTAAGCCGTGCGCGCATTCTCCGCTGCCAACCCACCCTGGTTGAGGTTTCCGTAGGTGGTCGCCAGCGACTGATAGGCCCACGCGAAATTCGGGTCGAGTTCCACCGCCCGCTTGTAGAAGGGGAGAGCTGCTGTATCCCCTTTCGCATGCCTCATTTTGTGCCCCAAACCGTAGGCTTTCAGCGCCTCCAGGGATGGTGTGGTCGCTTGCTCCAGCGGCGTGGCATACTTCTCTACCGAACTAAGCGACTCGCCAAGCTGGCTCCGTACGCTGACTGCGGCCTTATCCAAGGCCTTGAGCACTTTTTCCTTGTCCGCCGCTTGCTCCCGCGCTTCGGCCAGCGGGTCACCCGTAGTGCAACTCACTGCCTTCAGGCTAATCACGTAATGACTGCCCAGCTCGACAATCGAGCCGGTCAGCATGGCCTTGCTGCCCGCCCGCTGGCAGACCTCGCGTGCAACCTCGGGCGTTAAAGAGTCACCAGCCTGCCTGCCCATCAGTTTCAATGTCTGATTTATCTTGCGCTCGGAAACGATCTCAAGAAAGGGCGACTGCCCAAGCAGTACTGAGAGACCCTGTTTCAGCGTTTCATCGAAGACTGCGTCCCCGGTCTTGTTATCAAAGTCGGCGAGCACGATTGTGTCTTTGTCGGTCAACTGCAGAGCCTTTGAGGATTTCCACGCGCGGCTAACCCACAGTCCAATGCACACTGCCATCACAACAAAGATGACGGCAGCGGCTGTCAACTTCCATCTGCCTGACCACGATGGCCGCTGACTCTTTCGTGCTGTCCCAGTCCCCGGCGTTGCCAGGAGATCAGTGCGCATTTGCGCAGCTGACTGGTAGCGCCGTTCGCGGTCTTTCTCCAGTGCTTTGTCGATCGTGGCAACAAGCCTCGCGGGAAGCATCGAGTTCAGGTCGCGCAATGGCACAGGGCTGCTGTTGAGGACAGCATCGCGCACAACCGCGGCGGTCTCGCCGCCGAACGCACGCTGCCCAGTGGCCATCTCGTACAGAACCAAACCAAAGGAGAACAGGTCGGTCCGCGCATCCAGTCTGTCGCCGCGGGCCTGCTCCGGTGACATGTAGCCCGTCGTCCCGATTGCCATTCCGGTCCAGGCCGCGTTCAGCGCATCCGTTGCTCCGTCAAAAGTGGGGAGTGGTGCAGTTAAATTCTCCTGCTCTGGCACAACATTAGGGTGTTCGCCGATTTTCATTAACTTTGCCACGCCAAAATCCAGAATCTTGACTAAGCCCCGATTGGTAAGGAAGAGGTTGGCGGGCTTGATGTCGCGATGGATGATGCCCCGCTCGTGCGCAGCTTCGAGGCCCGTGGCAATCTGGATCGCGACATCGCGCAATTGATCGAGGGAAAATGCCATCTCAGCGGAGACTTCTGAAGCGGAAGAAGCCAGACGGTCGCGCAGGGTCTCGCCTTCCAACAACTGCATGACGATGAAGGGCTGCCCTTCGTGCTCCCCGAATTCGTAAATGGAGCAGATGTTCGGATGGTCGAGCGCGGAGGCCGCGCGCGCCTCGCTTTCAAAACGCTCCAGCGCCTTGGGATCATCGCCCAGTTCTTCCGGCAAGAATTTCAGTGCTACGGCGCGCCCCAGCTTCAGGTCTTCCGCTCGGTACACCACCCCCATGCCGCCGGCTCCCACGATTTCAAGCACGCGGTAGTGCGAGATGGTCTTGCCGGTTAGACTCGACACCGCACGTTTCGACCGCGAAGCCGAGTCATAAATGTCCCTGGAACTTCCGACCCTGGAACCCTGGTCCGACGCATCGGCTGCCACGCGTTCCACCGGCACCATCAGCCGATAGCCAAGCCGCGCCAACGTCTTGATGTACTTCGGGTCGTCGACTGAGTCGCCAAGCGCTTTGCGTAACTTCTTGATCACCGCGTTAATACTCTGGTCGAACTCCACTACCGTGTCATTCGGCCAAAGCTTCTTCTGGATTTCCTCGCGGGTCGCGATTTCGCCGCCGCGATCCACCAGCATCAACAGCACCTGGAGCGGTTGCTGCTGTAATGGTATAGTCCCCTCGCCCTGGTGCAACTCTCCTGTTCGCAGGTCAAGTTCGAAGTCCCCGAACCGTACGCGAACTGGCGGCATGCCTCGCATAATCGCGCAAGTTTACTGCCTGACAGCGCAAATTCCTAGCGTCGTTTTTCCGAAAACGTCGTAACTCAACATTCCGGGAGCGCGGCATGTGGTTCGCAAGGGTACCCAAAATGAATAACTTACAGGGATCACTTACAAATCACTAAAGAAGTCACATCCCGACCATTGAATTAGCCACTCGATTCGCACACACTGCGCACCATCGCAACAGAAGCTAGGGTAAATCATGAAAACTCAGACAAGTACGACCCTTGAAATCGCCGGTGGCGCACTTCTGTGCTGCTGGTACCCATGCCGACCGGGGCTGGCCTGCCGCACGGAGATTGATATCTGCTCAACAAAATCATTAAGAAGAATGGAGAACACCATGAAAAACTTTAAGACGCAGTTAGCGGTACTCTTGCTGGCCACGCTCTGTTTGCTTACCGTCGCTTACGGTCAGGTTATCCCCAGACGCGATATGGCCACTCGCAGCAAAGCAAAGCCAGTCCAAAGCCAATCCGCCAAATCGGGGCCGATGGTCCAGGAACAGGAAACCGTTCTCTACTCGTTTACCGGAATGGCGGACGGGGCAACCCCGGGGGGAGGACTAATTAGGGACGGGGAGGGCAACCTCTACGGCATTGCTTCCGCGGCTGGCGACTTGAGTTGCTTCTGCGGGGTGGTGTTCAAGCTGGACAGGATGGGCAACGAGACCGTGCTCCACACCTTCACTGGCCCACCCGATGGAGGTGAAAGCTTTAGCAATGCCAGCCTGGTCAGGGATGAGGAGGGCAACCTCTACGGCACCACAACATTCGGCGGCAGTGGCAGTTTGGCTGCCGGAACCGTGTTCAAGCTGGAACCTCCGGCACAACCGGGGGG
>JBAWBE010000621.1:0-1633 GCA_049589635.1 Terriglobales bacterium | reverse complement strand
CGCAATTCGCTTGATCACGGAATCGAATGTCCGCAAGTCCGCGTCGAGCGCGGCAAATCGCCCAAGGGCACGATCCGGGTGGAAGCCCGTCCGGAAGGCGACAACGTCATTATCGAAATCGCGGACGACGGTGCCGGCATGGACGTTGCGCGCCTGGGCAAGAAAGCTCTCGCGAAAGGCCTCGTCACGCAGGATCAGCTCCTCGCTATGAGTCCGCGCGAAATCCTGGACCTTATATTCCTCCCAGGATTCAGCACTGCCGAACAAGTGAGCGACGTTTCCGGCCGTGGCGTAGGCATGGACGTGGTTCGCTCCAACATAAAGAAGTTGAATGGCACCGTAGAGCTGGAAAGCCAACTAGGCCGGGGTTCTTGCGTCAGGTTGCGCCTCCCGCTGACGCTCGCCATCCTTCCGGTGCTCCTGGTAGCAGTAGATCGCGAAACGTACGCGCTGCCTCTGCGCGCGGTGGTCGAAACTATTCGTGTGAATGCAAGTGACATTCATCGCGCCAACCACGTGGACATGCTGCGGCTTCGCGACCGCGTCCTTCCTGTCTGCTGGCTGCAACAGGCCGTCGGGCTTCCGGCGAAATCTCGCGCCGAGCGGCAATTGTTGCGTGTCGTCGTCTTGGCCGCTGGTGAGAAACGTGTCGGCCTGGTCATTGATCAATTGGTTGGTCAGGAAGAAACCGTCATCAAGCCCATCAGCAGCCACTTGCGGCACATCCAGGGGCTTTCCGGGGCGACCATCAGCGGAGATGGCGAAGTCCGCCTGATCCTGGACCCCGCCGGGATTATTCAACTGATCGAAGAGCAAACGACGAAAGGGAGCTGAACCCTGTGCCCACCCAAAGCGTTTCGGTCCGCGAACAAACCGCCAGTGCCGAAGAGCTGCGTGATCCCGCGCTCGCGAAGATCCGTGACCTTATCTACCGCACCTCGGGAATTTTCCAGCCCGAAAATAAGTTCTATCTGCTCGCCAATCGCTGTCAGCGCCGCATGAAGGTTCTCGGCTCGGGTTCTTTTGCGGATTATCTCGATCAGCTGAACTCCCGCGCCACCCGCGATACTGAAATGCGCAGCCTCCTCAACGAAATCACCATTGGAGAAACCTGCTTCTTCCGCAATCAACCCCAGATTGACGCCGTCACCAAGATCATTCTTCCCAGGCTCGTCACCATGAAATCCAAACTGGCTTACAAGAAAATTCGCATGTGGAGCGCGGGCTGCTCCACGGGAGAAGAACCCTATACCCTTGCGCTGCTCATGTGCGAACAGGTCGCTCAAAAACTCAAGGGCTGGACTTTCGAAGTCATGGCCACGGATTTGAATGATAATTCGCTCGTAAAATGCCGCGAAGGTCTGTACTCGGAATACGCTCTGCGTAACACATCCCCTCAACTGCGCGACAAATACTTTACGCAGCAAGGCGATCTCTTCAGAGTTCGCGACGAAGTTCGCGCCAACATCAAATTCGATCGCCTGAATCTTCAGGATCAGTCCAGGATCCTTTTCATGAAGGGCTTCGACATCATTTTCTGCTGCAACGTCCTCATTTATTTCGATGCCGCCTCCAAGAAAACGACCGTGGAACACTTCCACAGCGGCCTGATTCCCGGAGGCCATTTCTTTCT